>JAUSBK010000001.1:0-300000 GCA_030652115.1 Coriobacteriia bacterium
TGACCTGCGACAAATGGTGCCCCCAAGGGAATTCGAATCGGCGCACCTGCTCGCAGGGTGTTTCGGGGCGGTTCATACCGATGCCGAATCACCGCAGGTCAGAGGCTGTTTCCGTGCCGACGCGTACCAGCCGCGAGGTGCCGTTTCGAGCTGTTTCGCGGACGGATGGCGAGTGAATGGCGAGTCTGGCGGGGCCCGATCTTGGCGCCTCAGCCGCCAATTCCCTGGTCCCCGATTGCAGCCAGCAACTCGGCACACAGCGCGGCGCACGACGACGCGATCACGTCGGGCGGCTCTGGTGCCGCTGCCTCGGCCGCGAGCTGACTGCCCGGGGAGCTGACGTTGCCGAAGAGGCCAGACACGCTGCCGAGTGCCTCTGCGGTGACTGGCCCGGCAATCCCGTCCTTCAGCAGTCCCGCGAAGCCCTCGGCCAGCCGCGCGCTCGGGATCGCCTGGAGCAGGCGGAGCACGTCAAGCGCGTCTTTGGGCTTCACCCTGTCGCGACGGCCCCGCTCGAGTGCGCCGGCAGCGACTCTCTCGGACAGTTTGATCGTCTTGGAGATCAGCAGCGCCGTGGGACCGGCCACCTTCATCGTGAAGTTCCGGACATCCGTCGCCTCGAGCGCACCGATGCGCATGACGCTGTTGTCCACCAGTGCCGCCTCCAGCCCGTGGACTTTGAGCATCGAACCCTTCTCGTGCTGCGGCACCCGGGCAGCGCGCCGGCCAGCGCCTCCCAGAGCGTCGGGCACGAGCAGATCGACGGTCACCTTGGCGGGCACGCCGGCGATCTCGCGCATGGATGCCCAGACACCCACGAGCTCCCTGCCGTCGCGCATATCGAGGAAGAACTTGGCCTTGCGCATCGCCGAAGCGATCTCGGGCTCGGCCGAGAGGTGGCGTGGGTCGATCGCGACATCACCATCGGTCGTGAATTCGGCGACGGCGAACTGGGCCGCACCGGTGTGGAGGTAGATCGCCTGCGCGCCGACAAGCACCAGCGCATCGCGGTGACCCTCGAGTGCCTCGAGCGCGTCGAGCAGTGCCCTGCGGGCGACGATGTACTCCTCGCTATGCACGCCACTCCTCCTCGTTGGCGAGCATCCACTCGATGAGCGCTTCCGCCTCTTCCGGCCCGCGGCCGGAAGACGTGAGCAGGTCGGCAGCGGCCTGCGAGGGCGCCACGTACCGCAGGCCGTCATCGAGAACCGTGCGCTCGAATACGACGCCATCGAACGGCTCGACGAGAAGCACGTTCGCCCCCGTCTCGGCGGGAAGCAGGCCGAGCATCTGTGCGGCCTCGTCCAAGCGCTCGACGTAGACGACCGCGAGACGCGCCGGAGCGATCGGAGCCCGCCGCGTAGCGGCGAGCGAACCTGAGATCGCGTAGGTCACACCAGCCTCGCCCTCCTGCCCACGCAAAGCGTCGAGCAAGGCCGGAAGACCGCGAGGCTGCAGGTAGGCTGTGGCGAGGTTGGAGGAACCGAGGGAGTAGTCCTTCGTCCACGCGCGCAGGAGATTGGGCCAATCTGCGCTGGTGACCGGGCCGCGAGGTTCACGTCCGATGAGGTCGTCTCGCTCAAGCATCGCGAGCAGCCGCGATACGTAGCCGGGGTCGATCTCCGCGAGCTTCGCGATCTCTCGTGTTCCGAGCGGCGGAGTGAAGTCAACGAGAGTCCTTACGAGCCGACCGGCCTTGGCCCCTTTGAGGGAGCGTGCAGGACGCTGCGCCGGCTCGGGATCCTTGTCGGCGCCGACCCGCTCGATCGCCACGGCCGGATCGTTCAGCCGCAAGTACATGTTGCCGGTCAGATCGATGTAGCCGGCCTCACGCGCGCGCAGACTCTCGCGGGTCCGCTCGCTGAGGTAGCGAGCCACCACGACCGGGGTCGCCTCACGGTTCTGCCACAGACGCATCGCGAATCGAGACACGAGCGGCTCGACGTCCTTCGGGTCGAGCCGACTCCTCACCTCTATCAACAGGAATGACGCCCTGTCATCCGGCCCCACGACCCGCACCACCGCATCCGGTCCGGGGACATACGCCCGCCGATCGATGACCTCCACCCGCCACGTCCGGGGAAGGCGTGAGCGAAGTTCGTCGAGCGCTCGGGCAAAGATGGTGTTGTTTGATATGTCCGTGTTGCGCATCATGCACAACATAGTACTTCTAGACAACACATGCCGCAAGTGGCCGCTGCTGAGCAGTCTGGACGAAACCCCACTTAACGCTCTGAGCTGCTGTTTCGTTCTCCCAGAACCACCTGGAGTGAGAAGGGGACGCCGAAGATCACGCCCCGACATTCCACCACGCAATCGGGCAACAAATCGGGCAACAACTCGCCCGAACGCGATTCTGGACAAAAGGGACTGCTAATTGGCCGCATCAAGGCATCTACACACCCTCTGACCTGCGCTTTTAGCCTCCAACCGCTTTCGGCCCGAAGACAATTGTGGCCCGATTTCACGCTCGAAATCGGGCCACTCAGGCACTCTGACCTGCGGTTTTATGGTGCCCCCAAGGGAATTCGAATCCCTGTTGCCGCCTTGAAAGGGCGGAGTCCTTGGCCGCTAGACGATGGGGGCCTGTATGCGTTTGGTGGGCCGTGCTGGTCTCGAACCAGCGACCTTGGGATTAAAAGTCCCCTGCTCTGCCAGCTGAGCTAACGGCCCGTGACCTGCATGTTCCGTGCCGGGTCCGCACGACCCGGCCGCAAGCGCAAGGGGTAGTTTAGCACGCACGGGAGGTTGGTCAACGACGCGCCCGGCGGCGAGCCCCCGCGCGCCCCGCCGTCGCCCGCGAGGTAACCGTATAATCAGCCAGAACAGCGTCCGCACGAAAGGCACACCGTGACGATCCTCGGCCTCGAGATATCCCAAGTCGTGCTCACTCGCTGGCTTACCATTGCCGCGATCGTCGTGATTACCCTCGTGGCGACGCGCGTCGTCGGAAAGCTCGTGCGACGCTGGATGGGCGCAACAGCGGCCGTCCCCACCACGAGCATCTTCGTGAACATCGCGCGCGCGGCGGTGTGGGTTCTCGGGACCGGCTTCGTGCTCAACGTTCTCGGCATCTCGATCACGCCGGTGATCACCGCGCTCGGCGTGGGCGGCCTGGCTGTGGCGCTTGCGCTGCAGGACACGCTCGGCAACCTGTTCGCCGGGCTGCAACTCGTGGCATCCAAGCAGATTCGCCCTGGCGATTACCTCCTGCTCGACACCGGGCAGGAGGGCACGGTCACCGACACCGCGTGGCGCACGACCACGCTCCGCACACAGTCGGACAACCTCGTGATCGTGCCGAACAGCGTGCTCGCGCAGGCCATCGTCACCAACTACCGTCTGCCTGCCGAGGCGGTGGCGACCACCGTCGAGTTCGGCGTGGGCTACAACACCGACCTCGACCACGTCCAGCGCATCGTGACCGAGGTGGCCGCGCAGGTGATGGACGAAGCCGGCCATGACGTGGGCGAGCGCGACCCGATCGTGCGGTTCCGCGCGTTCCAGGACTCCCAGATCCTCTGCGCAGCAATCCTCTACGTGCCCGGCTACGGCGACCAGTTCCCCCTGCGCAGCGCGTTCATCAAGGCGCTCCACGCGCGCTTCGCCGAAGAGGGGATCAGCTTCCCCTTCCCGCAGCGCACGGTGCACATGCCACAGGAGTAGCGACTAGAGGTTCTGGATGGTGCTGGCAAGAGCCCGGTCAAGCGTGAAGATCATGTCACCGTCGGCCGCATGGGCGGCCAGCAGAGCATCAACGGCACTCAGCCTCTCGTTTGCGCCCATGATGCCCAGTGCGCGCCGGGAGAGTGCCGCATCCCATGAGACAAGGTGCTCGCTCTGGAGCGCATCCCCGATCATCAGCGCCACGTCGCCGCGCCGTATCGAATACACCGATTCCAGCACCCAGCACACCTCCACGAACACGCACTCACTCACCACGAACGGCCCAAACGTCTCGGCCTGCTCCACGATACGCGACGCCTCGGATCTGCGAGGTGGCATCAGCAGCGAGAGGACGACGTTCGTATCCGCCCGGATCATTCCGATTGCCCCCCGCGGAGCCGCTTGGGCTGAGCGAGAATCGGCTCCTCGGCCAGGTCATCCGGTTCGAGATCCCGGAAGTAGGCGGCTAGGGCCTCATCCTTGGTTGCATACCGCGGCTCCTTGCCTTCGAACAGATAGGCGTACTTCTCCGCTATGTCGGTGATGCTCGGCCGCTTGCGCACCACCGCGTACTCGGCCTGCACCTCAAAGACGAGCATGTCGCCCTGCTTGAGCCCGAGCGCTTCCCGCACCTCGGCGGGTATGGTGACCTGACCTTTGGACGTGATCTTGGCCTGTGGCATGCGCACCTCCGCTGCGGCTCCGCGATTCCTTACCATACGCGGATGCCTTACTTCGGAGCGTACTCCTTACCTCTGACCCCCCGCAAGCGCGCCAGCGCGAAGGGCCGCGCACTGCGCGGCCCTTCGGCACATCGTATGACCGGCGCCCTAGTGGCGGAAGTGGCGGTGCCCGGTGAAGACCATCGACACGCCGAGGCGGTTGGCCGCGGCGATCACGTCATCGTCGCGAATCGAGCCGCCCGGCTGGATGAACGCCGTGACGCCGGCCTCGGCACACACCTCGAGCGTGTCCGGGAACGGCATGAACGCGTCCGACGCGCACACCGCATCGCGCGCCTGATCGCCCGCGGCCTCGACCGCGATGCGCGCCGAGTTCACGCGGTTCATCTGCCCGGCGCCCACGCCGATGGTGGCGAAGTCCTTGGTGAGCACGATGGCGTTGCTCTTCACGCTCTTGGCGACCTTCCAGGCGAAGAGCAGCTGCTCCATCTCGGCGTCGGTCGGCTTGGCGATCGTGGCCACACGGAAGCGCGACGGGTCCTCGTTCACCGCGTCCGAGGTCTGCACGAGCATGCCGCCCTCGACCGCACGCGACTCGTAGTGGCCGCCGGTGAGGCGCACGCCGCCGGTCTTGAGCACGCGCAGGTTCCGCTTCTCGTCGAGAAGCTCGAGCGCCGCGGGCTCGTAGTCGGGCGCGATCATGACCTCCACGAAGTGCTTGTTCTCGTACATGGCCTCGATGACGTCCGCCGTGACGATCTGGTTGAACGCCATCACGCCGCCGTATGCCGAGACGGGATCGGCCTGGTACGCGCGCTGGTAGGCCAGGGCGAGACCGGGCGCGATGGCCAGACCGCACGGGTTGGTGTGCTTCACGATCACGCAGCACGGCTCGGAGAACTCGCGGACCGCCGTCCAGCACGAGTCCGTGTCGAGGATGTTGTTGTACGAGAGCTCCTTGCCCTGCACCTGCACGGCGCGAGCGAGCGTGTGCTCCTTGGCGTCGATGAAGCGGTAGAACGCCGCGTCCTGGTGCGGGTTCTCGCCGTAGCGCAGGTCCTGCACCTTCTCGAGACGGAAGCGGACCTCCTCGGGGAAGCGCTCCTTGCCGTACTCGGAGAGGTACATCCAGATGGCGCTGTCGTAGGCGCTCGTGAGGCGGAAGACGTCGGTGGCGAGTCGCTTGCGGGTCTCGCGGGTGGTAGCGCCACCGGTCGAACGCAGCTCCTCAAGTACGACCTCGTACTCGGCGGGGTCGGTCACGACGGCCACGGACTCGAAGTTCTTGGCCGCCGAGCGCAGCATGCTGGGGCCGCCGATGTCGATGTTCTCGACCGCGTCTTCGAGGGTCACGCCCTCGCGCGCGACGGTGGCCTCGAAGGCGTAGAGGTTCACGATCACCATGTCGATCATGCTGATGCCGTGCGCCTCGGCGGCTGCCATGTGCTCTGCCGAGTCACGCCGCGCGAGCAGGCCGCCGTGGACCTTCGGGTGAAGCGTCTTCACGCGCCCGTCCATCATCTCGGGGAAGCCAGTGAGGTCGTCGATGGGCCGCACCGGCACGCCTGCCTCGGCGAGCGCCGCTGCCGTGCCGCCCGTGGAGACGATCTCCACGCCGAACTCGTCGGAAAGCGCCTTGCAGAACTCGGCCACGCCGGTCTTGTCGGTGACCGAGACGAGCGCGCGCTTGATGGTGACGTTGTCCATGCCTGGTGTCCCTACCCCTCGCTGATGTGTACGATGCGGCCGGAGACGCTCACGCGCCCGTCGGCGATGAGGCCGATGGCCTCGGTAAGCAGCCGGTGCTCGACGGTGTGGATCTTGGCCTCGAGCATCTCGGCCGTGTCGGTGTCCTCGATGCGCACGGGCTCCTGGGCTATGATCGGCCCGCGGTCGAACTCCTCGTCGGCAAAGTGCACGGTCACGCCGGTGATCTTGACGCCCCAGTCGAACGCGTCGTGAATCGCCGAGGCGCCGGGGAATGCCGGCAGCAGCGCCGGATGCAGGTTCACGACCGCGCCGGGATAGGCGCGCAGGACCTCGTTGCCGAGCAGGCGCATGTAACCTGCCATCACCACGAGCTCCACACCGTGCGCCGTAAGCGCCTCGCGGATGGCGTGGTTGTACGCGCGGTAGTCCCCGTGCTTCGCCGGGTCGATGTGCACCGCGGGGATGCCCGCGTGGCGCGCACGCTCCAGACCGTACGCGGCCTCCTTGTTGGAGATCACCACGGTGATCCGCGCGTCGAGCGCACCGCTTGCGATGGCATCGATGAGCGCCTGCAGATTCGTGCCGCTGCCCGAGATGAGCACGCCGAGTGCGAGCGGGAGGTCCTCCTCGAGCTCGAGCGGCACTGCCACTGCGTCCCAGATCTGCGGGGCCTCAAGCTCAGACATACGTGACCACCCCCGTGCCCTCCACGACTTCGCCGATCTCGCTCACGCTCTCGCCGAGTTCGCGGAGCTTCGCGGCGGCAGCCGGTGCGTGCTTGCGGTCCACGATGAGCGCAAAGCCCACGCCCATGTTGAAGGTGCGGAACATGGCCGCGTCGTCGATGCCCGCCGCCGCCTGGACGAGGCCGAAGACCGGCGGCACCTTCCACGAGCCGCGCACCACGCGCGCGTCACACGTTGAGGGCAGCGCGCGGTCGAGGTTCTCGGTGATGCCGCCGCCGGTGATGTGCGCCATGCCCTTCACGGGCACCTCGGCGAGCGTGGCGAGGACGGACTTCACGTAGATGCGCGTAGGTGTGAGCAGCAGCTCGCCGAGCGTGATGCCGCCGAGGTCCACGCGCGGGAGCGGGAGGTCGGCCTCGCGGCCCTCTACGAGCACCTTGCGCACGAGCGAGAAGCCGTTGGAGTGCAGGCCGCTCGAGCCCAGGCCGAGGATCACGTCGCCAGGTGCGATGGTCTCGCCGGTGATCATCTTCGGCCGGTCCACCACGCCCACGCAGAATCCGCAGAGGTCGTAGTCGTCAGGCGCCATCGTGCCCGGGTGCTCGGCCATCTCGCCGCCCACGAGCGCGCAGCCGGCCTGCACGCAGCCTTCGGCCACGCCCGCGACGATGCGCTCCATGCGCGCCGAGTCGAGCTTGCCGACAGCAATGTAGTCGAGGAAGAAGAGCGGCTCGGCGCCCGCGACTAAGATGTCGTTCGCGCACATCGCCACGAGGTCGATGCCCACAGTGTCGTGGCGGTCCAGCAGCTTCGCGAGCTCGATCTTGGTGCCCACGCCGTCGGTGCCGGAGACCATCACCGGATCGGCCATGTCCTTGAACGCCGAGGCCGAGAACAGGCCGCCGAAGCCGCCAATGTCACCGATCACCTCGGGACGATACGTGCTGCGCACATGGCTGCGGATGCCCTCGACGGCGCGCGCGCCTTCAGCGGTGTCCACGCCGGCGGCGCGGTAGTCGACCGGGTGCTTTGGCTCCTCGGTTGCCATGGTCTCCCCTCGAGTGGTGCGCGGACGGTTGCGCACGCGTGCATTGTAGCGCACCTCCCTTGCCTGTTTGGGTATACTGCTCGCAGCACTACCATGTGGCACTACCACGGAGGACTACCATGGCGATGGCCAAGATCAACATCTCGATGCCCGACGGGCTCGTCGAGGACCTCGATGAGATTGCCGCATGGCTCAAGCGATCGCGGAGCGGCATCATCCAGGAGGCGTCTGCGATGTACGTCACGATGCTGCACGAGCAGCGCGCAGCCGAGGAGCGCCAGGCCGATATCGGAACGGCCCGGCGAGAGATGAAGAAGCTCGCGAAGGACCTTGGAGCGTTCGACGGCACCGCAGCGGTCCGCGCCGACCGAGACGGGCATGGCCGGAAGGCGGGTCAGCGGTGAGCACCGCGCCACTCGTCGTGGACACTTCGGTGGCGTTGAAGTGGCTCAAGCCCCAGGGTGAGCTGCGCGTCGAAGCGGCCTCGGAGCTCCTCGACCGGCACCAAGCAGGGGACGTCACGCTCCACGCACCCAGCCACCTGCTGCTCGAGGTGATGAATGCGCTCTGGTCGCACAGGGCGAGTGCAGCGCAGATCGCTCGTGCCCTGCGTCTGCTCCGGCAGCTCCACATCGTCTTCGTTGAGCCGGACGACGCACTTCTCGAGCGCGCCGCACGGCTCGCGGTCGAGCACAGGATCACCGCGTACGATGCCGCATTCGCCGCACTCGCCCGGGAGTTGGAGTGCGAACTTGTGACCGACGACAAGAAGCTGGCCGCCTCGGGCGCGTGCAAGATGCGAGCGCTCGGCTAGCCCCTACCCGAGCGCGCCGACCCCGGCCGAGACCGCGAGCGTGAGCGCGCTCGCGATCGCCGCGGCAGCGAGCCACCCGGTGCCGTGCGTCACGCGCTTGCCCACCATCGCCCCCACGATCGCGGGTACCGCATAGCCGAGCGCGAGCGACCCGAGCGCCCACGCGCCGAGCATCACCCAGCCCTGCCACACCGGAAGCCCCGCTGTCGTGTACGCCGCCGAGCTGTCGAAGTAGTCGCGCGCGCGAGCGAGGATGCGCAGTCCGTCGCCCACGAGCCACGCCGCCAGCAGCACGAGTGCGGCCCACTGCCGCCGGTCGCGCTTCGCCTTCGGAAAGCCCATGAGCGCGGCCGCAAGCCCGGCACCCAGCGCTGCCCACAGCGGGTTGTACTGCAGGGAGAAGAGCAGCCCATCGTGCAGGGCCGTCCAGGCGGATGGGAGCCAACTCACGCGTTGGGCTCCAGGGCGAGCTTGCCGCGCCGGACGCTCTCGGGCACCTCGATCGGGTACTCGCCGTCAAAGCACGCCCGGCAGAACTCCCCGGCTGGCCGCCCCGTGGAGGCCACGAGGTTCTCGAGCGGCAGGTAGGCGAGCGAATCGGCGCCGATGAAGGCACGCGTCTCCTCCACCGAGTGGCTCGAGGCGATGAGCTGCTCCTGCGTGTCGGTGTCGATGCCGTAGAAGCACGGCCACACCACCGGCGGTGAGGTCAGCCGAAGGTGGATCTCGGCCGCACCAGCGTCGCGCAGCAGCTGCACGAGCTGCTTTGAGGTGTTGCCGCGCACGATCGAATCGTCCACTACCACGAGTCGCTTGCCATCGATGATGTGGCGGAGCGGGTTGAGCTTGAGGCGGATGCCCTGCTGCCGAAGCGACTGCGTGGGCGAGATGAACGTGCGCCCCACATAGCGGTTCTTCACGAGTCCCTCGCCGTACGGCAGGCGGCTCGCCCGCGCGTAGCCGACGGCGCCGGGAATGCCCGAGTCGGGCACGCCGATGATGAGGTCGGCGTCTACGGGGAGCACCTTGGCGAGCGCCATCCCCTGGAGACGGCGCGACTCGTAGACCGAGCAGTCGGAGAGCACGCTGTCCGGGCGCGCGAAGTACACGAACTCGAACAGGCACATGCTCGGCGCACCGGGCGGCACCGCCTGCTCGCTCTCGAGCTCGCCATCCTTGATGCGGATGAGCTCGCCGGGCGCCACGTCGCGAAGGTACTCGGCACCTACGATGTCGAGCGCGCACGTCTCGGAAGCGATCACCCAGCCTCGTCGGCCCGCGTTCAGCTGGCCGAGCACGAGCGGCCGCACGCCGTGCGGGTCGCGGAAGGCGTAGAGCGCCTCCTCGGACATCATCACGACCGAGTAGGCACCGCGCATCATCTGCATCGCGTCGCGGATGCCACCACGGATGGAGTTGTGCACCTGCGTGAAGTGGTCCACGAGGCGGACCATCACTTCGGAGTCGGTGGTGGAGCGGAAGCGCACGCCGAGCGCGTGGAGTTCCTCACGGAGCGACGCGGTGTTGACCAGGTTGCCGTTGTGGCCGAGCGCGATGGTGTTGGGGCCGATCGAGCTGATCATCGGCTGCGCGTTCTCCCACTTCTTGCCCGAGCCGGTGGTGGAGTAGCGGGTGTGACCCACCGCGAGATGGCCCTGGAGCGAGTCGAGGTCGCCCTCGGTAAAGACCTGCGGCACGAGCCCGAGGTTCTTCACGACCATGAGCGTGTGACCGTCGGCCACCGCGATGCCGGCCGACTCCTGGCCGCGATGCTGAAGCGCGTGCAGGCCGAAGTACGTGAGCCGTGCGACGTCCTCGTTGCTCGCGTAGACGCCGAAGACGCCACAGGCCTCTTCGGGGTTCTCCGGCCGCTCCGAGAGGATCCAGCCGTCTGCGGGACACACGTCACCGCTGGAGAGCGAGGGGTCGGTCAAGCGCTGGTCACTCATGGAGACTGGGAGTCCTTGCGTGGGGACGGGCTGACGCGGCATAGGATAGCACGAGCGGTGCCGTGCCGGACTGATGGTAGGATTCTGGGGACGCCGACGAAGGGGGCACCATGGGGCACGTCGCCGCTGCGCCGAAGAATACCGTCCGTGGATGGGTGAAGGTCTTCCGCGACCCCCCGTTCTACCTTGTGGGTGTCTTGCCCTTCAGCCTCGGCACGCTGCTCGCCGTCCGTGACGGCAACGCGATGTCGTGGGCCATCTGGGGGCTCGCCAGCATCGCGGTCGCCCTCGTGATGGCGATGACGTTCCTCGTCAACGAGTACTTCGACTACGAGACCGACGTGGCGAACGTCGCCCACAACAAGTTCAGCGGCGGGTCCCGCTCTCTGCCTCTGGGGCTCGTGGAGCGGCGGAAAGTCCTCATCGCCGCCGGCTTGTGCGCAGCGCTCGCGCTCGTGCTCGGGCTGGTGATCCAGCTCGGCTTCGAGACCGGCCCGCTCACGCTCGTGCTCGGCGCCCTCTCGGCCCTCATCGGCTACGCGTACACCGGTGCACCGTTCCGTCTCATCTACCGCGGGCTCGGCGAGCTCATGATCGGCATCTCGGTCGGCTGGATCCCGGTCTTCATCGGCTACTACCTGACGGGCGGCGTGCCGAGCGGCAGTATGGTGCACCTCATGAGCCTGCCCGTCGCGCTCACCATCGTGATGGTCATCGTGGCCAACGAGTACCCGGACTACGAGTCCGACAAGGCGAGCGGCAAGCGCAACCTCGTGGCCCGCATAGGCCGGGAGCGGGCGGCGTGGGTGTACACGCTCCTCGGAGTGGCCACCATCGCCTCGCTCGCCTACCTCGGCTTCACCTACTTCGAGGGCTGGCGGCGCTACATCCTGGCACTCCCGGTACTGCTCAGCCTGGACGTCTCTACGGCGATCCAGGTGGGCGCCTGGAAAGAGGAGAAGCGACTCGAGAAGCTCTGCTTCGCGACGATCCTCTTGAACCTCGGCATCATCGTCCTTCTCCTGGTGGTGAACTGGTAGCGTGGCCGCCCGGAAGATCCAGCTGCGAGCGCCAGCCGGCACACTGCCCTCGCTGAGGGCAGCCGTGGACGCCGGCGCCGACGGCGTCTTCACAGGACTGCGTTCGCTCAGCAACATCCGCAACTTCCCCGGCATCAACTTCTCCGTCCAGGAGCTGCGCGAGGGACTCGAGTACGCGCACGAGCGCGACAAGGAGATCTACGTCGCGATCAACGCGTATCCGCAGGGCGACCTGGTGCAGGCGGTCTACCGCGACATCGAGACGACGGTCTCCCTCGGCGTGGACGCGCTCATCATCGCCGACCTCGCAGCGATGCGTTTCGTGCACGATCACTTCCCCGAGATGCCCGTGCAGGTGTCGGTCCAGGGCGGCGCCGCCACTGCGCGCTTCATCAACATGCTGAGAGACGAGTTCGGCATCAAGGGTGTGGTGCTTCCGCGCATCCTGTCGATGGAGGAGATCGCCGCGGTGCGGCGCGCGACCGATGTGGAGATCGAGACCTTCGCCTTCGGCCTGCTGTGCATCAACTATGAACCGAACTGCACGATGTCGTGCTACGTGACCGGCGTGCCGAACCAGACCTACGGTGCATGCTCGCCCGCCGAGCTCATCGAGTTCGACGAGTCGGCGGACACGTTGGAGATGCGTCTCGACGGGTACCTCATGAACTCGTTCACCGCCGAGGAGGTCCGCACGTACCCGACGCCCTGCAAGGGCCGGTACCGCGAGGAGCGCTCCGGACGTGTGACCTACCCGTTTCAGAGCCCCTCCTCGCTGCAGACCATGACGATGCTGCCTGCCTTTGTGGAGGCGGGCGTCGACGCCCTCAAGATCGAGGGACGCCAGCGCAGCAAGATGTACGTCCGTGAGGCGGTGAGCGTCTTCCGCGAGGCGATCGACGCGTACTACGCCGATCCCGCACGATTCACCGTCCGACCCGAATGGGAGGCCCGGCTCGCGGCGCTCTTCGAAGGCGGCGAGTTCACCACGACCGCGTACGGGGAGAAGACATGAAGCTCTCACTCGCGCCGCTCTCCGGCCGGTACCCGGCCAGCGCGATCGCGGAGTTCTACCGCGAGGCGTCCGCAAGCCCGGACATCGACCGGGTCTACATCGGCGAGCTCTTTTGCGCCAAGCGCCTGATACCGCTGCGCGCCTTCGAGGAGGCTGTGACGCTGCTCGAAGACGCCGGCAAGCAGGTGTTCTTCTCGACACTCGCCCTGCCCGCCGGAGAGGCCGACTACGAGGCGGCCGAACCGTACATCGAGCGCGTGCGGACCGTGGAGGTGAACAATCTCGGCTTCATCCCGTGGCTCAAGGAGCGCTTCGAGGAGATGACGGTCGTGGCCGGGCCGCTCACGAGCCTGTACAACAACGACGATCTCGAGATCGTCCGGGACTGGGGCTGCTCGGGCGTATCACTGCGTATCGACCTCATGCCCCAGACCATGACCGATCTCAGCGCCAACGGCCCGCTGCCGGTCGAGGTCTTCTGTCACGGCCGCCCGCCACTCGCTCACTCCTGGCGCTGCTATGCCACCCGGTTCGCCGGCCGGCCGCAGAACGCGTGCGGACACGTCTGCCGCGAACAGGACGGGCTCGTGCTCAAGAACCTGGAGGGTGCAGACGGGTTCGTGGCTGATGGCCCGGCCGTCCTGCCGGGACAGGTGATCGCTACCGTCGACGAGATCACCGGATACGCCGAGGCTGGCGCCGCGTTCGGCCGCCTGTGGCTCGGCCCCGGCGAGGTGGCTCCGGTCGCTTCGGCGTACGCCGCGCTGCTCCGCGGCGAGGCGTCGGCCGAGAACACCAGGCTCGCGCTCGAGGCAGCGATCGAAGGATCGCTGCGCTTTGGGCCGACGGCAAGGCGGCGGCTGTCATGATCTACGGGTTCCTCGCTCCCTTCGTCCTGCTCACGCTTCGCGTGCTTTCGGGGCGCGCCGAGGCGAGACGGCACCTGCCCGACTACGAAGGGCAGGCGATCGCACTGCGCGTGCGCGGGGTATCCCGACCTTTCGTGATCGCCGTACGCGACGCGCGCTTCGTCATGGCGCCGGAGGTCGAGCCGCTCGCCGAGATCGAAGGCGAGCTCGGGACGTTCATGGCCCTGCTGTTCGGGAAGCTCGACTACGATGCCGCGTTCTTCCGCAAGAGGATCTCGTTTCGAGGCTCGCTGCCCGCAGCGATGCGCTTCAAGGCGCTCTTCGACCACATGACGCCGTAGCGTCGCACGTACGCTACTCCTGCAGCTCCCACACGAACCGGCCGCTGCGGTCGATGTAGCCGACCGAAAGGCCGCTCGTGACCATGGCGAGGCCCCCGGTGAACTCCTCGGCGTACTCCCACGTGGGCTCGATCGCCCACTCGCCGCGCTCGTCGATGTAGCCGGTAAGGCCCTCATCCGCCACAGCGGCGAGGCCCTCGGGTGCGCTTGGGGGGTGCTACGGCCGGAGGGGCCGCGACCGGAAGCGGCGCGGTAAGCGCGGGAGCAGGTGCGGGCTCTGACGGAGCTGCGGGTGCTGGAGTGGGCGGTGCGACTGGCGCCGCCTCGGACACCGGCTTCATCGCAGAGAACTGCTCGCGCGCCTCGACGAGCGTTGCACCACAGCCATCGCAGAACGACGCGTCGTCGGCCACTCGCCGACCGCATGACGGACAGAACATCGTCATCACCCACCCCTCGCAGGAGCGTGTACCCCTTGCGGGCGCCGTACGCGGGATGGCGTGCGCGTGTTCTGCGCGGAGTCACTCCGCAGCCGGGGTAGGCGCCGAGGAGGCATGCCCTCCGAGGCGCCGCGGGCCCCCGGCGAGGACTACGCAGCGCGGGACACGCGCATGCCGTCCCGCGGTTCCGCTACTCCTCGGCCAGCTCCGCAAGCCGATCGATGAGCGCGAGCGCCTTCGCGCGCACCTCGGGGTTCTCGGAGAGCAGCGCCTGCGCCACCACGCTCATGACGGTGGCGTCGATGGCCGCAGACGCGCGCACGACCGCCGCGGCACGCACGTCGGAATCCTCCGAGCGGAGGTCGGCCTGCAGTTGGCGGAGGTCGTCGGCGTCGAGGGGCATGCGCGCCTAGTAATCCGCGACGATGCTGCCGGTCCTCTTCTTGCGCTGCCACAGCCGCCAGAACGTGTAGACGAGCCCTGCCGCGAAGAACGCGACGAGGATCGGCGCCACGATCGCGATGATCGACATCGCCACGGCCGCCATGTCCTCGGCAGCGCTCACGATCGGCGCGCCCATCCCGGCGGTGGTCACGTTCACAGCGGGCCGGGTGGTGGCCTTGGCCGCGTGCACGCCGCCCGCAAGGAGTACGCCCGCAAGCACGAGCAGCCACGGGCTGACGTCGGTGGTGCTACCGGCTGCGGCGACGGCCACGATGCCGCCTGCCGCCGGACGGATGAAGGTCTGGATGACGTCGTTCACGTGGTCGACGGCGGGCACCTTGTCGGCCACGATCTCGATCACGAGCAGGACCGCGATGATCGCGATCATCCACCACTCGCCCATCGCGTTGAACGGCTCCTTGAGTTCGAGCCATCCGAACTGCTGGGCGAGTGAGATCGCCAGCAGCGGTATGTAGGCGTTGAGACCCGCCGGGATCGACAGGCCGAGCGCGGTCAGCAGCTCCACGGCAACCCCCTAGCCTTCGGCAAGCTCCTCGGTCTGCAGCGTTTCGGCGCCGTGGACCAGCCGCTCGAGCGTGGGCTCGTAGGCCGATCGCAGGTCGTCGAGCGTCACATCCACGAGGTCTCCTACGCGTAGACTAGCACCGCCAACGGTGCCGAGCTTCACGCAGGCGGTCCCGTGCGTAGCCGCAAGCGCCTTGATCGCGCTGTAGCCGCCCGCCGGCACCGTGACGATCGCGCGCCCCTGGCTCTCGCTGAACAGTGCCGCCGCGCCCGGAAGCGTGCTCCCGGCGTCGACTGTCGCGCCGATGCCGCCGGCAAGGCAGCACTCGGCGAGCGCCACGGCGAGCCCGCCCTCCGAGCAGTCGTGTGCCGAGCGCACGAGCCCCGTGCCGATGGCCGTGAGGAGCAGCTCGTCGAGCAGCCGTTCCTCCACGAGGTCCACCTTCGGCGGACGGCCGGCCACCCGGCCGTGCACGACCTTGAGGTACTCGCTGCCGCCCAGCTCGGCCTTGGTGCGGCCGAGCAGCACGACCTCGTCGCCGCTGTGCTTGAAGCCCATCGTGCAGTGATCCTCGACGTCCTCGAGCAGGCCGACGAGACCGACGGTGGGCGTCGGGTAGATGGGCTGGCCGAAGCTCTCGTTGTAGAAGCTCACGTTGCCGCTGATGACCGGCACGCCGAAGGCGGTACAGGCGTCAGCGAGGCCGCGGATCGACTCGTAGAACGTCCAGAACACCTCGGGCTTCTCGGGATTGCCGAAGTTGAGGCAGTCGGTGATCGCCACGGCACGACCGCCCGAGCACGCCACGTTGCGCGCGGCCTCGGCGAACGCGATCTGCGCCCCCACGTACGGGTCGAGGTAACAGTAGCGGCCGTTGCAGTCGCTGCTGACGGCGATGCCGCGGTTCGAGACCTCGCCGCGCCCGGTGTCGCCCACGCGGAGCACGGCGGCGTCACTTCCGGGCAGCACGACCGTGTTCACCATCACCTGGTGGTCGTACTGCTCCCAGATCCAGTGCCGCGAGCAGATGTTGGGGCTCGCGAGCAACGCGAGGAGCGTGCCCGAGAGCGCTTCGCGCCCCTCGGGATGGGACAGCCCCATCGGGTCGAAGGCCTGCACCTCGTCGAGGTAGGCCGGGCGCTCCTTGGCCGGGTCGTAGATCGGCGCGTCGTGGGCGAGCGTGGCGGCGGGCATGTCGGCCACAACCGTGTCGCCCTCGCGGACCACGAAGCGACCCGTCCCGGTGACCTCGCCGATCACCGTCGAGCGCAGGCCCCACTTCTCGCACACCGCATGCGCGGCTTCGAGGTTCTCGGGAGTCACGATCGCCAGCATGCGCTCCTGGCTCTCGGAGACCATGAACTCGAACGGCTTCATCGCCTCTTCGCGCGCCGGGATCTTGGTCACGTCGATGTCGAGTCCCACGCCGCCGCGGCTCGCCATCTCGCTCGCGCTCGACGTGAGCCCGGCCGCGCCGAGGTCGCCGAGGCCCACGAGCAGCTTGCCGTCCAAGAGCTCGAGGCACGCCTCGATCAGCAGCTTCTCCTCGAACGGGTCGCCCACCTGCACGCTCGGACGCTTGTCCTCGGCCTTCTCGTCGAACTCTTGGCTCGCGAGCGTTGACGCGCCACCGATGCCGTCACGGCCGGTGGTCGAGCCGATGAGCAGCACGAGGTTGCCGGGGCCGGCTGCCACCGCACGGGTGAGGTTCTCCTCGCGCATGAGGCCGATCGCCATCGCGTTGATGAGGCAGTTGCCCTCGTACGCTTCCTCGAAGTAGACCTCGCCGCCCACGGTGGGCACGCCGAGGCAGTTGCCGTACCCGCCGATGCCCGCCACGGCGCCCTCGAACAGGTATCGCTGCCGCGGCTTGTCGAGCGTGCCGAAGCGCAGTGAGTCGAGGCTGGCTATCGGCCGCGCGCCCATCGTGAAGATGTCGCGGATGATGCCGCCCACGCCGGTGGCCGCGCCCTGGTACGGCTCGATCGCCGAGGGATGGTTGTGCGACTCCATCTTGAAGGCGACCGCCCAGCCGTCGCCCACGCGGATGACGCCCGCGTTCTCACCCGGGCCCTGGAGCACGTGCTCGCCTGCGGTCGGGAACATCCTGAGCGCCTTGCGCGAGTGCTTGTAGCTGCAGTGCTCGGACCACATGAGCGAGTACATGTAGAGCTCGGTCACGCTCGGCACCCTGCCGAGGATCTCGACGACCTTCTCGTACTCATCGAGCTTGAGGCCCAGTTCGATGGCGAGCTGCGGAGCGAGTTCGGGGGAGAGCGTCTCGAGCGTCATGACGCCACCTCCACGACACGCCGGGCTATCGCGGCGAAGAAGTGCTGCCCGTCGGTGCCACCGGACAGCGGATCCACCACCCGCTCGGGATGCGGCATGAGACCGAAGACGTTGCCACGCTCGTTACAGATGCCGGCGATGTCGTCGAGCGCGCCGTTGGGGGCGCTGCCGCCCTCGGCGCGAGAGCCGTCCGCCTCGCAGTAGCGCAGCACGATCTGCCCGCTGCCCTGCAGGCGCGCGAGCGTTTCGTCATCGCAGATGAAGTTGCCCTCGTTGTGGTTGATGGGTATCCGGAGCACCGTGCCGGCCGGCACGTCGAGCCACTGGCAGACGCTCTCCTCGGCGCGGAGGCTCACGGTCTTGCAGATGAACTTGAGACCGCGGTTGCGCAGCAACGCGCCGGGAAGCAGGTGCGCCTCGGCGAGGATCTGGAAGCCGTTGCAGATGCCGATGACCGGGCCGCCGGCCTCGGCGAAGCGCACCACTTCGGCCATCACGGGGCTGAAACGCGCCACCGCGCCGCAGCGGATGTAGTCGCCGTAGCTGAAGCCGCCGGGAAGGACGATCGCGTCGTAGCCGGTCAGGTCGGTGTCGCCATGCCAGATGTAGCCGGCGTCATGCCCCAGATGGCCGACGGCGTGAACGACGTCCTGTTCGCAGTTGGAGCCGGGGAAGATCACCACTCCGAAGCGCATGCCTAGGCCTCCCCGACGGTCTCGATGCGGTAGTCCTCGATAACGGGGTTGGCGAGCAGCTTGTCGCACATCTCGCGCACCTTCTCGACCGGCGTTCCGTCGTCAACCTCGAGCTGGATGTACTTGCCGATCTTGACCGAGGAGACCTCGGAATACCCCAGGTTCTGGAGCGCACGCTCGGCGGTGGCGCCGGGCGGGTCGAAGATCCCCTTCTTGTACGTCACGTAGATCTCGAAGCGTGCCACGGTAGCGGCTCCTCCCCTATGCGTCGCGCCCGTCGGGCGCGCTGTCCTCGTTCTCGTCTGTCCGGAGCTCCACGAACATCGCCTCGCGATTCTCCTTGAGCTTGGCGGTCACTGCGGCATCCACGCGCCTGCGGCTGTACCACATGATGCCGAGGCCAAGAACCCACGCCGCGATGGACGCGTACGCGAAGACCGGGACCTCCTCGTGAACGTCCACGGCCGCGGCCATGGCCGATCCCACTTTCCAGAAGCTCAGGAAGAAGCCGACCACGCCGAGCCCGGCGATGACCATGCCTGCCCAGAACAGGTAGAGGTGTGCCCGCACGTGCGGCGGCAGGATCTTGAGACTCACGACTCGCCCTTCGACGAGCGATCGCCCTTCTTGGCTGCGGCATCCTCCCGCGCCTCGGCCTCGTGCGCCGCCTGCTTGGGCGACGGCTTCTTGGCAGTCTTCGCAATGAGCTCGGTCCGCAGCTTGCGGATGACGAGGAAGTCGATTCCGACCGCGGCCATCGAGCAGACGAGCACGATCAGAGTCACGACTCTCAGCACCTGATCGTTGTAGCGCAGTTCCGGCACCAGATAGGTGATGCCAAGCGCGGCGAGGCCGCCCAGGAGCAGCACCCACCATATGGTCCGCCACTTCTTGATCTCGGGCGAGGTGGGCAGCCCGGACCAGTCCTTGTCGGGGCCGGAGGCGGCCTTCTTCGGCTTGGCCGAAGGCGTGGCGACTTCGCCCTGCTTGCGCACCGGCTTGGCGGCAGCCGCGCTCTTGCGGGTGGAACCGAGCTTGGCGCCCTTGCGGTTGCGATCGTTGCTGTAGCTGCGCTGGGACATGCTACTCGCCTTCCGGCATGAACGGCTCGTCGGTGAGGAGCTCGTATGCCTCGATGTACTTCTCGGCAGTGACCGCCAGGATGTCCTCGGGGAGAGACGGTGCCGGCGGCTTCTTGTCCCATCCGGTGGATTCGAGCCAGTCGCGCACGAACTGCTTGTCAAAGCTCGGCTGGCCGTGGCCCGGTTCGTACTCGTCGGCGGGCCAGAAGCGCGAGCTGTCCGGCGTCAGCGCCTCGTCGACAAGGGTGACTTCGCCGTCCACCAGGCCGAACTCGAACTTGGTGTCGGCGATGATGATGCCTCGCGTGGCGGCGTGATCGCGTGCGGCACAGTAGAGCGCGAGCGAGGCGGCGCGCAGACGCTCCGCATGCTCGGCGCCCACGATCTCCACCATCTGCTCGAAGCTGATGTTCTCGTCGTGCGCGCCGATGGCGGCCTTCGTGGAGGGCGTGAAGAGCGGCTCGGGCAGCTGCGCGCTCTCGGTGAGTCCCTCGGGCAGCTTCTGTCCGCAGACCGTGCCGTGCTCGCGGTACTCATTCCAGCCGCTCCCCGCGAGGTAGCCGCGCACGATGCACTCCACCGGGAAGACCTCGGCCTTCTTCACGATCATGAAGCGGCCACGAAGCGCGTCGGCATGCACCGCGAGCGCCTCCGGCAGGTCGCACTCCTCGGCGGTGAGCAGGTGGTTCGGCACGACATCGGCCAGGTGGTCGAACCAGAAGAGGGAGATCTTGGTGAGCACCTCACCTTTGTATGGCACCGGGTCCGGGAGGATCACGTCAAACGCGCTCAGGCGATCGGTGGCCACGATCAACAACGCACGGCCGAGGTCGTAGATGTCGCGAACCTTGCCCTGGGCGCTCGGCTTGAGGTCGATCGGCTGCACGGGGGCGTCCTTTCGGAGTGCGCTCTCGGGGCGGCCGGACATCCGTATCGCGCGGCGCCCCGGAAGCGCGCGGCGTATGCGTGCATTGTAGGCGATAGCGGGCCGCCGCGGTACGCGGATACGGGCCGTTTCAGGCCCCGGGAGCGGGTTCGGACGCCGCAGGCTCCGCAGCCGGACCGAGGTCGTACGCGATGCGCGCGTACTGCCCCCAGAGGCGGTTGGTCGCAAACGCGATCGGCACGGCCACCAGGCTGCCGAGGACGCCGACCAGCAGCTGGACCGGCGACATCACGAACGTCGCCATCCCGTACAGCTCCTCGGGCAGCACGACGAACGCGAGAAACGCTGCCCCGCCAAAGCCGAGAGCCATGAGCACGAGCATGACGGTCATCGAGAGCAGGCCGAGCGCGATGGCACGACGTGCCACGGTCCAGTACGTGATGCTGTGCGCTTTCGCGCGCCCGTAGATCTCTTTGAACTCGAAACCCGAGGAGATGGTGTCATGCAACTGCACGTGCACGTACACCGGCCACAACAGGATGCCGTACAGGACACTCATGAACATGATCAGCACGAACCAGATCACGCCCGCGAGGATGAACCACGCAAGCTCCTCGGTGGCCGCCACCCCCACCATCGCAGCCGACACGCCGACGACCGCCACGGCGCTCATCACCACGCTGAGCGGTACCGAGTAGACCAGACCCACGATCAACGCGTAGAGGCCCGTCTTGAACTGAGGCTCGAACTGATTCCACTCGGGCAGGCGTTCGCCCTCGCCGAGCGCCACCGCGCGCTGATAGTGCAGCCCGAAGCCGGTGAGCCAGATCATTCCCGCGTACGGGATCAGGTTGATGACCGCGCCGAGCGCGGACTTCTTGAGCCACTTTGGATCGCCGAAGACGCCCTTGAGCGACCGCCCTATCGTTTCGATCCGCTGGTCGGAGGCCATTCGCTACCTCGGCAGGGCGATGCGCTGGAGCGACTCGGCGTCGAAGTCGTTTGCCTCCGAGATGATGCCGAGCAGATCGTCGTACAGACCGGCGAACGGATCGACGTACTCGTAGCTCACGATGTACGGGTCGCCCTCGATTCCTCCGAGCTCAGCCGCGCGGTCGATCGCGTCATCGTAGTTTCCGAGGGAGTCGATGAGCCCCAGCTCGAGCGCCTCGCTCCCGACCCACGCCCAACCGGTGGCGAGTTCGCGCACCTCGTCCTCGTCCATGCCGCGGCCCTCGGCCACATCGGCGATGAACTGGTCACCGATCGTGGCGAGCTCCTCGTTGAGCATCGCGGTCTCGGTCTCCGTGAGGCTGCGGTACATGCTCCCGGCGTCCTTGTACTCGCCGTACGTAAGCGTGGTGAAGGACACGCCCACCTTGCTCAGCAGCTCCTCGATATTGGCGACTTCCATGATCACGCCGATGCTGCCGACCGTAGAACCGGGCGAGGCGATGATCTCGTCGGTCTGCGCGGCCACCATGTACGCGCCCGACGCGCAGATGTCGCCCACGCTCGTGACGATCGGCTTCTCCTCGGCCGCGCGACGCACGGCGAGCGTGATCTCCTGCGAGGCAGCGACCGTGCCGCCCGGCGAGTCGATCCGCAGCACGATCGCCTTCACGCTGTCGTCTTCGAGTGCCTGGTCGATCTGGTCGAGAACATACTCGGGGTCGCCGCTGCCGCCGCTGCTTCCCTGGATGACGTCGCTGATGTGGATGAGCGCGACGCTATCACCCACCCCGAAGGATCCCGTGTCCGAACCGAGCAACGCCACAGTGACCACGCACGAGAAGAGCGTGAGCACCACGAAGCCGATGCCCAGCCCGATCGCCCACTTGGCGCCTGCGGACATGCGCTTCTTCGGAGCCGCCTGCGGCGCGTACTGACTGCTCTGCGGCGGGTCGTAGGCGGGCGCAGCGGGCTGAAGCGGCGCGCTCTCCGGATGCTGGCTCGGCGTTTCCATGGTTCCTCCAGGGTGTCTGATGCGGCCAGGCCGCCCGTTGTCCGTGCTAGTTGATGCCGAGGAAGGCGAACGCCGCGAGCGCGTGGAAGACCGCGAGAGCCACCAGCGCGTACGCACCGTACTTGTGCACCTTCATGTGCAGCTTGCCTTGGAACTTGATCTTGCGTAGGCCCACAAGGACTTGAAACACCAGCAATAGGAAGATGGCCGCGCCCCCTGCGACGAGCATGGAGCCTGTGATCGTGATGCCCAGCAGCATGATGCCTCCCCGCTAACAGTGGTGTACCGAGAGTACGCGTGGCGCGCTAGTGCCGTCCAGGGGCACGCTGCCACTTCCATCACTGCTGCGCGACCCCTACGATGGTGCCAGGCGCGCACGGCGGGGGTGCGTCGGTGCACAAGCACAAGGGGAGCCGATGAGGCGCGCAGGCCTTCGGAGAGCACTGGCAGCGGCAGCGCTGCTGCTCGTTCTCGCGCTCCCCGCCGTCGCCTTCGGCCAGGACACCGCCGCAGCCTTCGCACAGCTCAAGGACGCGGCGGGACAGTTCAACGTGCCTCCGGGAACGTTCGATCCAGGCAGCCCGTCCCCGCAGGCGGTCGCTGACGCCATCGCGGCCGACCGAATCGCCAACGAGGGCTACCCCGAGAACTTCCAGGTGACCGAGGTCTACAGCATCACCAAGCCAGACAACCAGGGAGATTTCGAGGCCCTGTGGCTCGTCCGCTACCGCACCAATATCAACATGAACGGCTTCAAGAACCCGGTGTTCATTGATCTCGTAACATACGACCCCGCGAACAACGTCCCCCTGGGCGTCGGCGGGTTCTTCTCGATAGACCCGTGGTGGAGTCTCCAGGTCACTGCCGCTCAGCTCACCGGTGCCGGCATCACCGCGGACGACCTCGCGAACTGGATTCGCTCGCAGCCGATGCCGGCGGGTGTCACTACCTCGGCCGGTGCGATCGCCGCTGCACTCATCGGCCTGCTCGGAATGGCGAGCGGCATGGTGCCGAAGGTCGGCTCGGGTGTGAGCACGGTGCGGGCCGTACCCACGCAGCTCGGCGAGTACCACGGAGACATGTGGCACTGGGTCTACCGCAACGGTAAGTGGCAGTTGATCCAGGGACACAGCGTCGAAGACGAGGGCTGGTACGACGACGATGACGGCGTACGGCGGTTCTACAAACTGGGGCAGTTCCGGGCTTTCGGCAAGCCCATACCCGGCTCGGTCTTCACGCTCCCCGATCCTTCGCTCCTGGGCAATAAGGGCGCGATCTTCACCACGCCCACTACGGACGTGACGACGAACGCGAAAGCCGCCACAAAGGCGCTTGGCGACTTCCTCGACACCGGTGTGGGCAAGAGCCTCGATCCGGCCGTGTGGAAGACGCTCGACACACGGCAGCGCTCCATCGTGATCAAAGGCCTTGTGAGCCGGGGGGCTCGGGCAACCGGGCTCACCGACACGCGGATGAACATCGTTGTCGGCCACGACGCTGACACGGGTACCGGGGGGTCGTGGACCCCGGGCCAGCGCGAACTGTTCATCAACACGAACAGCAGCAAGTTCGACAACCCTGAGGAGGTCGTGCGCGTCATCTTCCACGAGCTGCGCCATGCGGCTCAGGGCGATCCCAAAGCGCAGATCGGCGACGCATCGTACAACACGCTCATGAAGTGGAACGACGCCTCGCAGAACTACCACAGCTCGGGCGACGACTACACCCGCTATTCCGGCCAACTCCAGGAACGCGATGCGGATGTGGCCGGCAAGGCGATCCGCGATGCGGTATTCGGCCATCTGAAGGCGAAGAAATGAAGATAGTAGCCATCCTCATGGGGTTCGTCATGACCGCGATGTTCATCTTCACCATCGTGCGGTTTCGCAAGCCGCGCCCGGTGGCCTGGTGGATGCTGCTGCTGTCGATCGCAATCGCGTCGTTCGTTCTGCCGCTGCAGGTAGTCATCGGCGGCGTGCCGTTCGGCTGGCCGGTGGCACTCGTGCTCTACGCGGTCGGAATCGTGCTGGGGCTGCTGTGGGGCTTCACCGTGAAGCTCAAGTGGGAGCAGGGGCGCCCGGTCGCCCGCAACTCGGTGTTGTGGCTGCTCTTCTTCTTCCTCTCCACGATGTTCACCTATAGCCTCATGCTCTTCGCGCCCGCGACGCTCGTAGGGCTCGGGGCGCTCACCTCGGCGTTCCCGTCGGGGATGGGCATCGGCACCAACGCGAACGTGCTCGTCCGCGTGGTCGCGAAGGCGGGTGCGTAACTGTGGACGCCGCGCTCCAGGCCAAGCTCGCGCCCATCGCAGCCGCACTCGGCGCGCTGGGCTACAGCGACGACATCGTGTGGGACGCCGCGCTGCGCATGAGCTGGGTCCCGGATCTCGCCAGCGACCTGCAGGCCTACGCCGCGGCGGGCGCTGCGGCTGGCCCAAACCATCCCTCGGCGATGCGACCACTCAACGAGGGTTACACCGTGAGCTACCTGATGACCGGCTACGGATTCTCGCCCACCGAGGCGTTTCTGATGGGCGCGGCGCTCATCACGCATACGAGCGAGGCGCTCACGATGCTGCAGGAGATCTACCATCACGGCCGGAGCATGCGCCGGGCGGACGGTTCGTACCGGATCGTCTACCCGCCCGCAGCCGTACAGGCGGCTCCCGCGCCCACCAGCGACCCGGCATTCCGCGACGAAGAAACGATCGAGCTACTCGACATCCCCGCCGAAGGAGCGCCTGTCTCCCCTGCGACCACCGCCTCCGTCGCATTCTGCACCGCATGCGGCAAGCCGCTCACGGCAGGTGCGGCGTTCTGCGAGAGCTGCGGGGCGAAGGCCGAGTAGCCGGCAACAACGCAGCGCGGTCCGGCGTCTTCACTACCCCGGACCGCGCTCGATGATTCTGGGCGAAGATCAGTCGCGCACTGCGGTGATGCGATACTCGGCTTCTGTGGCTTCAACCGTGACCGTGAAACCTGCATCCGAGAGAAGCGCGACAACGTTCGCCTTCGCGGTCCCACTGTCTGCCAGGACCAGCAACTCACGGCTGCCGTCCTCGAGCGCCTTCTTCGTGTGCATCAGCGGCATCGGGCAGGAGAGCCCGCGCACATCCAGTTCCTTCATCGTGCTCCCCTCTCGTTATGCCGTCTTGCGGGCGCCGAAGAGGGCGACCGCGACGAGGATCACTGCCATCACGCCCATCGCGAGCCATGCGTTGGGCGCAAGCCCCTTGGCCGACGAGGCCAGGCTTGCCCAGTGCATGAAGCCCGCACCCACGAGCATACCTGCGACCGCCATCGTCGAGTCCGAGTCACCCTCGGAACCCATGATCACCTGGCGGAACGGGCACCCGCCGAGCAGCATCGCGGCGAACGTCGCGACCGTCATGGCCGCGAAGCTGCCGAGCGCGTCGTTGTGCGCCACAGGCTGGTTCGCGAAGCCCAGGTTGTACTGCCCGAGCAGCAGGTTCACGATCGTCGATCCCACGAGCAGGCCGATCACACCAAAGAGCAGGTCGTAGCGCTTCACGAGGATCGCGTCGCGGATACCACCGATCGAGCAGAAGCGGCTGCGCTGGGCCACTACGCCGATCGCCAGACCAGCGATGAGCGACACCCACAGTACGGCGCGCTTACCGCCGGGCTGCGGCTTGGCGGCGGTAACCGACTCGGCCGAGGCGGCCACGCTGCCGTCTTCGGCCACGATCGAGCCGTCTTCGGCAAGCGAGCCACCCTCAGGCTTGAGCACCTGTGAGGGCGCACCGTCTGCCTTGAGGAAGACCGCCGGCGGCTTGTCGCCGGTCGCGAACGCGCCCTCCTTCGTCTGCGTGGCGAACTCCGGCTTGGTGCCGAAGGTGCTGACGAGCACGAGTGCGAGCAGCACGACCGCGAGCGCCGGCAGGATCCAGCCAAGCGGCTTGGCGATGGCCTTCGCGCGGCCGAGATTGAAGCCGCGCTTGAGCGCCACGATGCCGAGCAGCACGCCCGCCACGATGCCCAGCACGCCCCAAATGGCCGTGAGGTCGCCGCCGCCGAGGCGGAGCCACGCGCGCACGGTGCAGCCGAGGAAGATGAGCGCCCCGGCCATGAAGATGAATCCAAGTACGAACCGGATGATCGGCTGGCTGCCGCCGCGCGGACGGAACTCGCGCGTGACGAGCGCGGCACCCATCGCGCCCAGGATGATGCCGATGATCTCCGGCCTGAGGTAGGCAACGGCACCCTGATTGGTGACGCCGCCCACGAAGAAGCCCGTGATATCGCGCAGGAAGCACGCGATGCACAGGCCCATGTTGCCCGGGTTGCCCTGGCTCACCAACCACGCGGCAACCGCTCCAATGAACAGTCCGGCCCCTCCCAGGATCCACGCAGTGGGGCCCACCACCCTACGCTTGACCATGCCACTCCCCTCGGACGCACTATAAGTTCGACCGATGATTGTCATTCGATTAGTGGAATGTCAAGTACACACGTGTCGTGGGCTCGCGATAACGGGGGAGCCGCCCGGGTCAGGCCGGGAAGCCGAGTGCGCCGAGGAAGCGCTGCTGGAACTCGGGATGCGCGGCGAGGTCGACGGTGCGCACGACCGAGGCGAGGATGTCTGCCTTCGCCCGCACGCGACTGTTCACGAGCGCCATCCGCGCGCCCGCGAGCGCGGTGTTCCCGCCGAAGGCAACTCGGTCGAGCCACAGCGGCGGGATCAGACCGAGCCGCACCAGCGACTCGGGGCGCACGTGGTACCCGAAACCGCCGGCTACCTCGATACTCACGATGGCGTGTGCGCCGAGCCCCGTCTCCTCGAGCAGCAGATCGATGCCGGTGCGCACCGCGCCGAGGGCAAGCTGCACCTGACGGATGTCCTTCTGCGTCAGGACAACGTCGGCACCCGCGTCCACCACGAACGCGCGCACATCGCTGCGCGACGTGAACCGACTGCGGAACGGACTCCCGACCGCATCGACGAATCGGCCGCTCGGGTCGATCACGTCGGCGTCGAGCAGTGCGGCCACCAGGTCGATGAGGCCGCTCCCGCAGATGCCGACCGGCTCGCGACCGCCGATCGTCGACAGCACGAGTCTGTCCCCTTCAAGATCCACGCGCTCGATGGCGCCCGCTTCGGCACCCATGCCGCACTCGATCGACGCCCCCTCGAGCGCGGGCCCCGCGGCAGTCGACGTTGCGATGAGCTGGCCGGCGGCGGCGAGCACGATCTCGCCGTTGGTGCCCAGGTCGACCATGAGCGTCGGCGCAACGCGCTCGGCGAGGCCGGTGGCGATGATTCCCGCGGTGATGTCGGAGCCGATGAACGCCGAGACGCCCGGCAGCACGATGAGTTCAAGCGAAGGGAAGGCGACCATGCCCGTCTCCCACGCGCCAACGCGAACAGCCGCGACCGGCGCATCCTCGTAGGGCGCCGCGCCGAGCGGTGAGACGTCCGCACCCAGGAGGATGCCCGTCATGGCCGTGTTGCCCACGACGACCACCTCGGCCAGCCGCTCGACCGCGAACCCGGCGTTCCTGAGCACCTCGGAGAGCAGCGCTTCGACCTGCACCGCGATGAGATGCTGCAACTCGGGCGCGCCGCCGGCCATGGCATGCGCCACGCGGGAGAGCACGTCGGCACCGAATACCCGTTGGGTGTTGAGGTCGCCTGCAGTGGCGAGCACCTCGCCGG
The DNA here is from genome assembly GCA_030652115.1 of Coriobacteriia bacterium. Lineage (NCBI taxonomy): Bacteria > Bacillati > Actinomycetota > Coriobacteriia > Coriobacteriia bacterium. Next base: position 27,829 of record JAUSBK010000001.1, read on the forward strand.
TGGTCAGGTCGAGAAGCTGGACCGCCACGGTGGTGGTGCCGATATCGATCGCCGCGCCCACGATCGTGCCGATCGCCTCGATGCCGCGCTCGGCGGGAGGCTCGACGTCGAGCGGCCGACGCGCTGCCGAGGTGACCACACGCGCCTCACGGACCGGCTCATCGAGCGTGACGACCGCATCGCCCGTGACCCGCGTCCGACAGGCGAGCCGCTTGCCTGCGGCGACACCCGCTCCGCCGAGCAGCTCGCGCTCGGTGCGGGTGGGAGACTGGAGGCCGCCGGTCGCGCGAACCCGGCACGACCCGCAGGTGCCGGTACCCCCGCATGGCGAATCGATTGTGACACCCGCTGCGCGAGCTGCCTCGAGAAGCGTCGAGCCGACCGGCACCCTCACGGTGCGCCTGGCCGGCTCGAATCGTATGGTGACGCGCTCGCTCATGGGTGGCCTCCTCGGCACGAGGATACCGCGAGCATGCGTCCCGCGTCGCTCCTTAGGACTCGCTTGTGGGTACGTCAGTCGTGTTGGGGCAGATACCGCCGTTGGGGCACACGCCCGTGCCGTCCTGCGGCCCGCTCTGGTTACCGCGGGGACCCATCATGCCTGGCGCACCATTCGGGCCTGCGCTGCCGTCGGGGCACACGCCGCCGTCCCATTGCGGGGCCTGACCGCCACGCGGACCCATCGTGCCGTAGTCACCCTGGGGGACCTGGCCACGCGGGCCCATCATGCCGTAAGCGTCCTCGGCCCTCTGCTGACCCATCATGCCGTACCCATCGGTGACGCCCACCGCATTGCTGCGGAACGCGATGGCGTGGAATGCCGCCGGCAGCGCAATCGCGCTCCCGAGCAGCGTCACGCCGATGACCACGCCCACGATCACCGCGAGAGCGGTCTTCATTTTCGAATCCATCTCGTACGGACCTCCTTTGTCGGCCGCCTGCTGAACGGGCGGGAACGACGTGCATAGAGCACGCCGCGCGCCGAGTGTGTCACGCCCGTGTGGAGATTTCGTGGAGAAGCCTCGAGCGCCTACGGTTCGTCAGCCGAGTAGTACACCACGTCGGGGTGGTCCGTATGCTCCCGCGTGGTCTTGGGCCTGATGCGCTCGAAGAGGAGCACGCACCCGATGAGCCACGCCACGAGCCACAGCGACGACACCCACCTAGGCGGCAGCCCGAGCTGGTAGAGCATCGCGCCTGTGTTGAGGAGCGCGTGCGTGCCCGCGGCCGCGCAAAATCCGAGGACCGGCTTCCTGCGGGCGATCAGCCAACAGAACAGCGATGTCATGAAGCCGTGAGCGAACACCACGAGCAGCCGCTCGCCGAGGTAACCCGTGAACGCGTACCAGGGGTACTGCTCGTAGGCACCCGAGGCCGCGATGCCCCACGCGAGGTACGCCGCCTCCCCTAGTCCGAAGCCTATGCCGAGCGCCATGCCCGTCCAGTACGCGTCATCGGGAACGGTCGTGTGCCTGCGAACAGCCGGAACGAGCGCCGGCAGGACTTTGATGAGCTCTTCGAAGACCGGCGCAAGTGCGAAGAGGAAGAGCAGGAACCACACGGGCGTCTCGAGTCCGAGACCGGGCTCGATGCCGGCCAGCCTGCCCAAACCTTCGCCGAGCGGCCCCTTGACGAGCAGGTTCACGACCGCCGAAAGCGGCAGGCCGAACGGGACGAGTCTGACGAAGCGCCAGGTGCGTCCCGAGTACGCCCACAGCATCGCACCCCACAGCGCTGCGGAGGCCGCCAGCGTGATGACCGCCATCGGCACGATCGAAGGCATGTCAGCCCTGGGTGCTCGGCGCGGAGGTCACCGGCGGCGTGGGAAGCTTCGGCGTGAACGCGCGCATGAACCGCTCTTCATCCGCGGGGGTGATGCCATAGCGCTTGTCACCCGCGCTGACGAGCAGGATGTCGCGCGCCATGCGCTTTGCGCACATGCGGACGTTCCCCACATCGGCGTACACCACCCCGCCGAGTGCAAGGCCAGGCATGCGCATGCTCGACCACAGCGTGGGTGTGAGCGTGGTACGCCGCACGTCGGTGACCTCGGCGTACGGGATCCGATACGTGAAGAGCGGGCCGCAGCGCAACACGAGCGCATCGATGCCCAGCTCGTAGCGCATCGTCGGCAGGGAGAGCAGCACGACGAGCACGTAGAGATCGAGCGGGAGCAGGATCGCGATCGTGATCCACGCGCCCACCGCGTCCTCGCCCTCGAACGCGCCGGGGATGAAGAGCGTGCCGAGCGGCGCGACGACCATCGCGAGCAGTGCGAGCAGCCACACCCACCCGAAGGAGCGGGCGGGCGGAAAGACGTCCGCAGCCGGATCGATTCCCATGGTCACCACCTGTTCGACGTCACGTGCAGAACCGCGGCGACCGTCGAGATCGCCATCGCAACGATCCCGAGCCCCGCGAGGAAGGTGCCGAGCAGCACGCCTGCACCGGCAACCGCGGCGATCGCGCCGTTCCGATGACCTCCCGATGCGCGTCGGGCAACCTCACCGGTGAGCATGCCGAGGAGTATGGCCACCAGCCAGAAGCCGAGGCCGGTGATTGCGACCAGGAACGCGCCGCCGATGCCGACTCCTGCCGAGGCCAGCGCGGCGAGGACCAGCTGAAGGGGCTTCACCGCGCGTCTGGCCGACGGCAGCTGGCGAGCGCACTCCTTGCACTTGTAGCCGACTGGCGTGGAGACGAAGTCCTTCGGGCAGATCGGCCGGTCGCACTCGACACAGCGGACGCTCGTCTCGACGTTCGGATGGAAGGCGCACTGGGGCATATGCGCTACTCCCCGCGCGTCAGGCGCTGGGCTCGGCCGGATCGGCGGGTGCGGCGGGAGGCGCGTTGCCGTCGGCGGGTGCGTCGGCGGCCGCAGCGCGGTCCTCCATCTTCTCGGCGGCACCGCGTAGCTTCTCGCTCAGGGACTTGAACGCGCCCGCAAGCTTGGGGCCGACCTCGGCGGAGACCTTCTCGCCCGCGGCCTTGAACGCCTCGCCCGTCTTGTCGGCAGCCTCCTTGAATGACTGGCCCACATCGCCCTCGGCGGCACCCTTCACGGTCGCGCCCACGCTGTCCACGATGCCGTCGAGGCGCGTGGAGAGCTCGTCGAGCCTGCGCTTGTTCTCGGGGTCGTTCGCCGCCGCATTCACCCAGCGGCCCAGCGCCTCGCCGAACGCGTCGAGGCCCGCAACGACCTCGCGCCACGCGTCGGCGGCTTCGGGGTTCGCGCCCGTATCGTCGGCGACAGGCTGTGTGGTCTCGTTCATCTCGTCACTCATCGCTTACCACTCCCTACTTCTTGAGTATCGTGCCGAGGACACCGCGGACGATCGCGGTACCCGCCCGGCTCCCAATCGACCGCATCACGCTCTTGCCGAATGTCTCGGCGAAGGTATCGCTCCGCCGCGAGCTGCTCTTGGGCTTCTCGGCCTTCGTCGGCTTCGGCACGTTGAGCTCGAAGTCGCGCGCCTCGGCGGCCTGCGCATCCGCAATCGCCTTCTCGGCCTGCGCTCTGAGCACCTCGTGTGCACTCTCGCGATCCACGGCCGCCTCGTAGTGGCCGGCAACGAGCGACGCTGCGATCGCGGCCTGCCGCTCGGCAGGTGCTATCGCGCCGATGCGTCCATGCGGCGGCACCATCATGGTGCGCTCGACCGGCATCGGCGAGCCGTCGGCCTGCAGAAGTGAGACGAGCGCCTCGCCCACCTTGAGCTCGGTCACCACCGTCTCCACGTCGAGCTCGGGGTTCACACGGAACGTCTCGGCCATCGCCTTCACGGCCTTCTGCTCCCTCGGCGTGTAGGCGCGCAGCGCGTGCTGCACCTTGTTGCCGCACTGCCCGAGCACGGTGTCCGGGACGTCGATCGGGTTCTGCGTGACGAAGTAGACGCCCACACCCTTGGAGCGAATGAGCCGCACGACCTGCTCGATCTTGGTGAGTAGCGCATCGGGCGCGTCGTCAAAGAGCAGGTGCGCCTCGTCGAAGAAGAAGACGAGCTTGGGCTTGGGCAGGTCGCCAGCCTCGGGCAGGCGCTCGAAGAGCTCCGAGAGAAGCCACAGCAGCAGCGTGGAGTACAGACGCGGCGAGGTCATCAGCCGATCGGCCGCGAGGATGTTCACGAACCCGCGGCCGTTCGCATCGGTTTGCATGAAGTCGAAAAGATCGAGCGCCGGCTCGCCGAAGAAGCGGTCCCCGCCCTGCTCCTCGAGCGCGAGCAACGCGCGCTGAATGGCACCGATGCTTGCAGGCGCCACGTTGCCGTACGTGAGGCCGATCTCCTTCGCGTTCTCGCCCACGTAGGCGAGCATCGACCGCAGGTCCTTGATGTCGAGCAGCAGCAGGCCGTTGTCGTCGGCCACCCGGAACGCGACGGTGAGCACTGCCTCCTGGATGTCGTTCAGGTTGAGCATGCGACCGAGCAGTAGCGGCCCTACCTCGGACACGGTCGTCCGGATCGGGTGACCCTGCTCGCCGAAGACGTCCCAGAACGTCACCGGCGTGCCATGGAAGCCCCAGTCGCCGAGTCCGAGGGCGGCGATGCGCTCATCCACCTTGCTGTTTCCGCCGCCAGCCTGCGAGATGCCGGAGAGGTCGCCTTTGATGTCCGCTGCGAACACGGGGACGCCGATCGCGCTGAACGCCTCGGCGAGCACCTGGAGCGAGACCGTCTTGCCGGTACCGGTGGCTCCCGCGATGAGTCCGTGGCGGTTCGCCATCGCCGGCAGCAGGTGCACGTCGATTCCGCTCTTGCCGATGAGCAGGCCGGGTAGCGACTCGGACATCAACAACCCCCTTCAGTGACGGCGCGCAGCAAGACGCGCTGAAACGTACGCATAGAAGTATCCCCTACCCGCAAGAAGGGCGCACGTCTGAGCGGCGCGAGACTGCTCGCGCGATCTGGTGCTTCTCGAGAGGCCGTCAGCCCACGAGTGTCTTGATGTTCTCGATGGCCGCATCCAGCAACTCGGGAGACGTGAACGGCCGCATGTCGGTGCGGATCCGCTCGGCCACGGCGGGCAGGTCCGCGCGAGTCAGCGCGTCCGCCTGCTTGCCGAGCGAACTCGCGGCGGCGTGGATACACATCGTCGCGGCCGGTCCTCCCACCAGGGGCGTCAGAACCTCGCGAACCACATCAGCGACCTGGCTCATCGCTGCTCACCACCCTCGCTGGACCGTTCGGCGGCCGACTTCGTCCCGCCGGCCTTCTGCACGTCAAGGAGCACCGATGCCCCGACCGCGATGGCGGTGAACCCGACACACCAGATGATGTCCACGTAGCTGCCGCTCTGGTAGGTGCCGTTCCAGGACTGCACAGCGTAGAGCGAGTCGGCCGCCGAGATCAGAACCAGGCCGACGCACGTTGCATACCATGGCCACGCGATCCGACCGCCGGCCATGCGGCTTGCCACGATGGCAATGGCGATGGCGGGCAGGAGCAGCAGCCACATGTCACCGATGGGGTAGCCGATGCTGAGCACCTTGCCGAGCACGCTCGTCTCGGTGTCGGCGGCAATGGTCTGGAAGAGCGAGAAGTACAGGGTGCCCGTGGCCACGGCGGCGATCGCAGCGCCTACCGCGAGAGGCGTCTTGATGTCGAACATCCGGCGGAAGGACAGGAGCGCGCTCCAGATGCCATAGGCCGCCAGGGGGTACAGAAGCGAGTAGCCGATGTCCGCCAGACTCGGGAAGGGCTCGAGCCCCTGGGCTGCGTAGAGCGTCCAGACGACGTTGCCCAGGCCGAACGCCAACACTCCCAGTCCAATGAACAGCCACTGGCGCCTGATGGGCACGCCGGCGGAGAACTGCAGGGCAGCCCAGATCACGATGCTGGCGGCGTAGATCGTCACCAACGTCAACGGTGCGTTCGAGACCCAGGCCTCGAGTGCCTCACCGCCGACACCGGCGATGTTGAGCCCCTCCAGCACGGCGATCAGGCCCAGACCCGCCGCCGCCACCCCCCACGTGCGCCCTGAAACCGCTCGTGCATCCCCCATGGTGCTCCTCCTTACGGTCACATGCATTCCACCGGGCGAGCCCGGGTACCATGCCTATCGGCACCAGACTAACGTCGCAGTACTCCAAGCTGGCCATTCGCCGGACTCTGTGACAGATGGGTATCTGGACGCGACGAACGGTCGCCTACGGGACCGCTGGCATGCACGCCGGGGGCCCCGCGGCGATCGACGCGGGGCCCCCGGCGACACAGCCGTGTGGCGCTCCCTACCTGGGGATCTCGCTCATCGCAATGCCAAGCGCCGCGGCAACGCCCTCGCCGTACGCTGAATCCGCTTTGGCGCAGTTCGCGATGTGCCGGATCTTGATCTCCTTCGGCGCATCACCCATCGCGCGGCCGGTGTTCTCGAAGAGCACCCTCTGCTGCTCAGGCGTCATGAGACGGAAGAGCTTGCCGGGCTGCGTGTAGTAATCGTCATCATCCTCGCGGAAGTCCCAGATCTCCGCGGCACCGTCGATGGCAAGCGGCGGGTTCTTGTACTCGGGCTGCGCCTGCCACTCGCCGTAGCTGTTCGGCTCGTAGCCGATGGTGGCGCCGTAGTTGTCGTCCACGCGCATCTGCCCGTCGCGGCTGTAGCCGTGGACGGGGCAGCGGGCCGCATTCACCGGGATGAGGTAGTGGTTCACGCCGAGTCGGTACCGCTGCGCGTCGCCATAGCTGAACAGGCGGCCCTGGAGCATCTTGTCCGGCGAGAAGCTGATGCCGGGGACTACGTTGCCGGGGTTGAACGCGGCCTGCTCCACGTCAACGAAGTAGTTCTCCGGGTTCCGGTTGAGCTCCATCACGCCCACCTCGATGAGCGGGTAGTCGCCCTTGTACCAGACCTTGGTGAGGTCGAAGGGGTTGTACTGCATCTTCGCGGCGTCGGCCTCCGGCATGACCTGTATCTTGAGCGTCCACTTCGGGTAGTCGCCCCGATCGATCGCCTCGAGCAAGTCGCGCTGGTGGCTCTCGCGGTCCTTGGCCACGATCGCCTCGGCCTCGGCGTCAGTGAGGGTCTCGATGCCCTGCTGGCACACCCAGTGGAACTTCACCCAGAAGCGCTCGTTCGCCGCGTTGATCATCGAGAACGCGTGGCTTCCGAAGCCGTGCATGTGACGGTAGCTCTTCGGGATGCCGCGCTCGCTCATCGTGATCGTGATCTGGTGCAGCGCTTCGGGCAGCGACGTCCAGAAGTCCCAGTTGTTCTTCGCGCTGCGCATGTTCGTGCGTGGGTCGCGCTTCACGGCGCGGTTGAGGTCGGGGAAGTTGTGCGGGTCGCGCAGGAAGAACACCGGCGTGTTGTTGCCCACCAGGTCCCAGTTGCCCTCCTCGGTGTAGAACTTCACCGCGAATCCGCGGATGTCGCGCTCGGCATCGGCGGCGCCCCGCTCGCCAGCAACGGTGGAGAAGCGGACGAACAGATCGGTCGTCTTGCCGACCTCGGAGAATACCTTCGCTCGCGTGTACTTCGTGATGTCGTTCGTCACGGTGAACGTACCGAACGCGCCCGAGCCCTTCGCGTGCATACGCCGCTCCGGGATGACTTCACGATCGAAGTTGGCAAGCTTCTCCAGGTACCAGACGTCCTGCAGCAGCATCGGTCCGCGCGGACCGGCCGTCATCGCGTTCTGGTTGTCCGGAACCGGTGCTCCGAAGTTGGTGGTGAGCTTCTTCTTGTCACTCATCGCGCGCCCCTTTCATAGTGTCGCCCGCACGCCCTCACGGGCGCGGAACTCGAACCCTTGCCACGCGTCAGGCGCTTGTCTGCGCCTCGCAGCGCCTGCAGATGCCTCTCAGATGGACATCGACCGTCTCGACCGTGCCGAACGTCGAGGTGGCACCTGCAGCTCGGACCGCGTCGAGCGCGGGATCGACGACGTCGCGGACGAGCCCGCATCGCGTGCATACGAAGTGATGGTGCTCGGCCAGGTTGGCGTCGTACCGCGCCGGGCCGGCGGTTGCAGTGACGCGTGCAACGACACCGATGTCGACGAGTGTCCCCAGAGTGCGGTAGACCGTGTCGAGCGAAACGGTCGGCACGCGGCCCCTTACCGCGTTGAAGATGGCCTCGACATCGGGGTGCTCATCGGTCGCCGCCAACTCACGCACGATCTCGAGCCGCTGGTGGGTGAGCCGAAAGCCCTGACGCCTGAGTGCGCCGGTCAGGAGTTCGACTCTGCGGGAGATCTCGTCAGGTGCAACTGACATGCGAATGACTCCTAGTTAGGAAGAGTTCCTATATACTACAGCGGACCTAGCACCGTGACAACCCAGCCATCGGAGCCGGACGCACACAGACCGCCTGCCGATGCCGGTTTCTGGCACACTGGGACAGGAAATCTGGACTGAAGAGCGGCAGCACCGACCTCGTATGCCGCCTGGAGGAGACCGATGCTGCGCTTCATCGTATTCGCGTGCGGAGCCGCCCTGATGGGGCTCGAGATGGTCGCGGCCCGGGTGCTCGCGCCCTACCTCGGCAACTCCATCTACGTGTGGGGCTCGGTGATCTCCGTCGTGATGATCGCGCTCTCGATCGGCTACGCGCTCGGGGGGCAGCTGGCCGACCGGTTCGGCGCGGCCCGTTCGTTGCCGCCGGTGATCGCCGGGGCCGGACTCTTCACCGCGGTGGCACCGCTCGTCGCGATCGCCGTGCTTCCGGGAGCCGCCGAACTTGGCCCGCGGGCGGGCTCGCTCGTGGCTGCGCTCGCCATCTACTTCGTCCCATCGCTCCTTCTCGCGATGGTCTCCCCGCTGGGCGTACGCCTCGCCGCCCGTCAGGGCATGGGGCACCTCGGCCGCTCCACCGGCAACCTCTACGCGGTCTCGACCGCGGGCAGCATCGTCGGCACGATCGTGACGTCCTTCTGGCTCATCCCCGTGCTGTCGCTCGAGCCGCTCGTGGTCTGGACGGGCCTAGCGCTGATTGCGGTGGCCCTCCTCGCGCTCGGCCTGAAGCCCGAGGAAGGGCTGGCCGAGGGCGACCCCGGTCCCGGCGGACGCTTCGCACGAGCGGTCCTCCCGACCACCCTCGCACTCGCGGTCATGGGCGCGGTCCTCGGCGGCGTCGTGCTCTGGCGCGTCGCGCCGGTGCCGGACACCAACGCCGAGGGCGAGGCCATCCTCTTCCGCGCCGACACGCAGTACCACCGCGTCACGGTGACCGAGGGCGACGGCGCCCGGCACCTGCGCTTCGACCAGAGCCACCAGAGCGCGATCTCGATCGCGGACCCGTACGAGAGCCGCATCCGGTATCCCGACTACATGCACCTCGCCATGGCGATCAAGCCGGACGCCAAGCGGGTGCTGGTCCTCGGCCTCGGCGGCGGCGCCATCACCAAGCGCTTCTGGCGCGACTATCCCGGCGTGACGGTCGACTCGGTGGAGATCGACCCGGTCGTGGTGGACGTCGCCCGCAAGTACTTCTGGCTCCCTGAAGACGAGCGCAGCCAAGTCTACGTCGAGGACGCCCGCCGCTACGTGCAGTCCACCGGCGAGACCTACGACATCGTCATCGTGGACGCGTACTATTCCCACGCGCTGCCCGTACACCTCACCACCGAGGAGTTCCTCACCGAGGTGAAGGGCGTGATGGCGCCCGACGGCGTGCTCGCCTACAACGTCATCTCCCCCACCGAGGGCGACAACAGCGACCTGTTCCGCAGCATGTACCGAACCGCCGAGAGCGTCTGGGGCCGCATCTGGGTCTTCCCGATCGGCATCGGCAGCGACGGCACCCCGGAGACGCGGCGGAACATCATCGTGCTCGCCACGGACACGCCCATGAGCGAGGACGAGCTGCGCGACGCGATAGCCTCACGCGTGGATGGCACGGTCACGATCGACGGGTTTGCCGAGATGGCCGACGACCTCTACACCGAACCGGTGCCGGTCGCCGACGTCCCGCTCCTGACCGATTCGCACGCGCCGACAGACTCGCTCATCCAGGTGCAGTAGGCGACCGAGGCGGCGATGCGATTTCGCTACTCCGCGGCGGTGACCCCGATCTGCACGAAGTAGCTGTAGACGATGTACGGCGCGTCCGCGCCGCGCGACGGACCGACCGGGTCGACCTCGAGGATGCCCGGCATCCCGAGATCGGCCAGCAGCAGGGCCGTGACCTCCTGCGGTTCGACGGTCTCCGAGAGCTCGATCCGCACGTTGGCCGCGCGCCCGCCCGGCACGAACACCGAGCCGATCACCTCACCCGGCTCATCCGGCGTAGCGCCCCGGATCGCCACGACCCAGGAGTCCGCTGGTGCAAGCACGCGCTGAACGTCGATCGCGGTGCCGGAGTCGACGAGGAAGGCCGCACCAAGATCGGCCTCGGTGAGCCTGTAGACGAGGTCGACCATCGTGATATTCACGTGCTCGGTCACGACCACGCCGTCCGCCACGAGCGGCTTGTCGACAGGACCCGTCATCGCGGGACCACCGCCAGAGCCGCCCATGCCGCCCGAACCCATCGCCCCCCCGCCGAGCGACACCGTGTCGTCGGGATCGCCGGTGGTGTACTCGAAGGTACCGATCACGCCCTTGTCGGCAACGAGCGACACGAAGGCGCCCGCAGAGTAGTCGCGCGTGCGATCCACTGCTACAGAGACGCTGCGGTTCTCTCCTGCCTTCACCGGTGCGGCGCCGATGAGCGCGCCAGGCGTCCCGTCGCCACGATCGGCCCGCAGGATGACCCACCCGTCCACCGGGGTCAGCACCCGATCGATCGCAACGGCACCGTAGATCTGCTGGTCCTCCACCCGGATGACCACGTCCTCGGCCCCGACCATCACCCCGTCGGCGGGGAGTTCCCCCGATCCGTATGCGATGGCCGCCATCACGGCCACCTCCGCGATGAAGATCGCGGCCACGCCGATTCGTTTGACCGTACTCGAGACTTGCATGTGTTTGCTCTCTTCGTAGGGGTGGACCTAAGGAGCCCTCACGACGATCTCACCGGACATCATGCCCATGCCGCACGTCATCGGGTATGTGCCCGGCTCGCTTGCAGGCAGAACCACCTCGGTGGTGGCGTTGGGGGCAAGCGCCACGTCAACGTCCATGCCCGGGATCACCAGGCGATCGGAGCACCCCACCGCCTCACGGCGGTCCACGATGAGCCGGACCTGTCGGTCCGCAGGCACCACCACGGTGGACGGAAAGTACTGCACGCTCTGGATCACGAGCGGCACCTCGGCAACGCCGTCGGAGGCGGTCGTGAACTCGAGCGCGGGCTCATCCGAGGTGCCGTTGAAGATGCCGAGCACCGCCCGGGAGTTGACCGGGAAGCCGGTGAGCAGCGCAGCCCGGTTCAGGAACACAAGCCCCGAGATGATCACCACGACCGCGAGCACGATGTGGAGCCGCTGCTTCCACGTCTTGGGGATCATGCTCGACGCGGTCCCAAAGGCGAGCATGAGCGGCGCGGTCCCGAGGCCGAAGGCGAGCATCGTCAGACCGCCCGTGAGCGCACTCCCACTCGAGGCGGCCACAAGCTGAGCCGCCTGCAGCGGGGCGCAGGGCATGAGGCCCGTGAGAAGACCGAACGCAGCGGGCACGGCGAGCGTGCTCTCTCCCTGCTCGGCATCGGCTGTTGCCTTGCGCCGCAGGCGGAGAAGCGCGTTCACGAGCGCCTTTGGCGGGCGTGGCGTGAGACGCAGCGCCCAGGGGAACCGGCCGGTCATGCCGAGTCCGAGAATGATCATGAACACACCGGCGAGCGCCATCACCCAGGGCCGGATCGCGTCCACGTCAAACGCCGAACCGATGGCGCCGAGCAGGGTACCGACCGCGGCGTAGCTGAAGATCTTCGCGCCCTGGTAGACGAGGTTGGGGGCAAGTTTGCCTCGCCAGCCTGTGTCGTCGCTGCACTGCACCACGTAGGTGACCACCATCGGACCACACATGGAGAGACAGTGCACACTCGTAGCCAGCCCGAGCGCAAACGATGACACGAAGAGCGTGATCATGACTCGGTCCGCACGAGCGAGGGCTTGAACCGCCGGAGCAGAAGCGAGCTCGTCACCACGCTCACGCTCGAGAGCGCCATCGCACCGCCGGCGATCTCGGGCCGCAGCAAGCCGAGCGCCGCCACCGGGATGCCGAGCGCGTTGTAGCCGAGCGCCCAGAAGAAGTTCTGGCGGATCTTGCGCATAGTCGCGCGGGAGAGCTCGATGGCCGTGACCACGTCGCGCAGGTCGTTGCGAATCAGCACGATGCCGCCGGTCTCCATCGCAACGTCCGTGCCCGCACCCATGGCGATGCCCACGTCGGCCTGCGCGAGCGCCGGCGTGTCGTTGATGCCATCGCCCACCATGGCGACCGTGAGTCCGCGCTCCTGAAGCTTCGCGACCTCCTCGGCCTTGTGCTCGGGAAGCACCTCGGCGAGCACGTGGTCGGCGGGAATGCCGACCTGGGCGGCGATGGCCTCGGCGGTGCGACGGTTGTCGCCCGTGATCATGAAGACTTCCACGCCCATCTTCGCGAGCTGTTCGACCGCTCTGGCCGAGTTGTCCTTGAGCGTGTCGGCGACCGCGATCATCCCCGCGAGCTTGGCGCCGCTCACGCCCACGAGCATCACGGTCTTGCCCTCACTCTCGAGCTCGCTGATGCGCTCCTCGAAGGCCGCGATGCCGATGCCTTCACGTGCCATGAGCTTGCGGTTGCCAAAGGCCACGCGGGTTCCCTCAACGCTGCCTTCAACGCCGTGGCCGGGCACCGCAGCGAAGTCCTCCACGGCCGGCAGATGCATGCTCTTCTCCTTGGCGTGCGCCACGATCGCCTCCGCCAGGGGGTGCTCGCTCTTGCGCTCGAGCGCCGCGGCGAGCATGAAGACGCGCTCGGTGTCGTGCCCCTCGGCCAGCTCGATGTCGGTCACCACGGGCTTGCCGTGAGTAAGCGTGCCGGTCTTGTCGAAGACGATAGCCTTGATCTTGTAGGCGGTCTCGAGGGCCTCGCCGCTCTTGATGAGGATGCCGTTCTCGGCACCCTTGCCCGTGCCCACCATGATGGCGGTCGGGGTTGCGAGCCCGAGCGCGCAGGGACACGCGATGACCACCACGGAGGTACCCGCGAGCAGCGCCTTGATGAACGGCGTGAGCTCGGCGTAGAAGGCGGGATCCACGAAGCGCGGCACCACGAGCAGCCACACCAGGAACGTGAGCACCGCGGCGCCGATCACCGCGGGCACGAACACCGCGCTGATGCGATCGGCGAACCGCTGCACCGGGGCCTTGGAGCCCTGCGCGTCCTCCACGAGCTTCACTATCTGTGCGAGTGCCGTGTCTGAGCCCACCTTGGTGGCGCGGAAGTGGAAGCTCCCGAGCTTGTTCAGGGTGGCGCCGATCACCGCATCGCCCACCTGCTTCTCCACGGGGATCGACTCGCCGGTGAGCATAGATTCGTCCACCGCCGAGGCGCCCTCGAGCACCACGCCGTCCACCGGCACCTTGTCGCCAGGGCGGACAACCACGACATCGCCCACCAGGACGTCCTCAACGGGCACGTCGATCTCGGCGCCGTCTCGCACCACGCGCGCGGTCTTGGCCGCAAGGCCCATCAGCGTCTTTATGGCGTCGCTCGTGCGACCCTTCGCCCTCGCCTCGAGAAGCTTGCCGAGGATCACGAACGTGATGAGGAGCGCGCTGGTCTCGTAGAACACCGGCTCCTCGGCAAATGCCGGAATGAACGTGGCCGCGACGCTGTACAGGTACGCTGCGCCCGTGCCGATGGCGATGAGCGTGTCCATGTTGCCGGTGCGCCGCTTGAGCGCATGCCAGAAGCCTCTGTAGAACTGCCACCCCGCGATGAACTGCACGGGAGTGGCGAGAACAAAGCCGAGGTACTTGCCGGTCGCCATGGGATCCCAGGCGCCCCCCACATTGTTGGCGAGCCACATGGCGAGCCTCGTGGGGATGCCGTCCATGAACGGCTGGAACATCATCACGAGCAGCGGGATGGAGAGTGCCACCGAGAGCACGAGCAGACGCACCTCGTGGTCGATATGGGTCTGCTGCGCCTCGCGCTGGGCGTCGCGCGCGCTCTCGCCGCCGCGCTCCTCCTCAACCCGAACGATCGCGTCGTAGCCGGCGTTGCGCACCGCCGCAACAAGATCGTCCACGCTCACCCGCGCAGGGTCGTACTCGATCGCGGCCGTCTCGGCGGCGAGATTCACGGTTGCGGAGACCACGCCGCCCACCCGGATGAGCGTCTTCTCGATCACGGCCTGGCACGACGCACACGTCATGCCGATGATGCCGAGCGTGGCTCTGACCGCCGGACCCGTGAGCACGGGCGCAGCAAGGTCTTCGTCCACGTCGTCGGGCATCACAGGACAGACGCCGGTCGGGCAGGCATCGGCGGTGCCGGTCTCCTGCTCGCCAGTATCCTCGGAGGTTGCCGCGCCGGGCGCCGGCTCCGCGAATTCGGCCGGCATCTCCACCGGCTCGAGCGTCACGGCCCCGCCGCGGGGCGTGAAGCCCGCGGCCACGATCCCCGCCTCGAGCGCGGCGAGGTCCACTGCCGGATCCGCCGCAATCACTATCACGCCGGTGGCCGCGTCTGCCTTCACGTGCTCCACGCCGTCGACACGGGAGAGCTGCATGCCCACGAGCTTCTCGCACGCGCCGCAGTGCATGCCGTCGACCTCGATGCGAAACGCCTGTGATTCGGCGTGTTCCACGGGTACGTCCCTACTCGCTCGCTCGGACAGGACTCGCTGCGTGCTCCTCGGCGACGAGATGTCCCGAGGCCATCTCGATCGCACGAGTTCCGTGCGACAACAGCGCAAGCGCATGCGTGACCATCACGATCGTCACATCCGTGGAGCCGTGAACGCTACTGAACAGCGCCATCATCTCGGCCTCGGTACGCTCGTCCAGGTTGCTCGTGGGCTCATCGGCCATGATGATACGCGGACGGTTGATGAGCGCGCGCGCAAGCACCACGCGCTGCTGCTGTCCGGCGGAGAGCTGTCGCGGAAACGCCGCAGCCTTCTCGGCGATTCCAACGAGGCGAAGCAGCTCGAGTGCCCGCTCGTCGAGGTCGAGCGCGCGCCGCTCGGCGCCGAACACGCTTGGCAGCACCACGTTCTCGAGTGCCGTGAGCGTGGGCATCAGACTCGGGAACTGGAAGACGAAGCCGATCGCGCCGTGCCGAAGCCGGCAGCGCTCCTTGTCCGGGATGCCCCACAGGTCGGTGCCGTCGAGCCGCACCGCCCCGGCCGACGGCCTGGCGAGACCGGCCATGAGGTTCAGCAGTGTCGTCTTGCCTGAGCCCGAGCGGCCGCTGATGACCACGAACTCGCCGTCGGCGATGGCGAGACTCACGTTGTCGACCGCGGTCACGGGCGCTAGAACCTTGTCGTCGTACGTCTTCGTGACGCCCTCAAGGGTGATCATGCGCTCACTCCCTCATCGCGCTCGCCGGGTCTTGCCGGCTTGCGCGGATCGCGGGAACGAGCGAGGCAAGCGTTGCCGTCACCACGGAGGCGGCGAGGCCGGCGAGCAAGAGCATCGCGAGTGCGGGCAGCGACGGGAAGAGGAACGGCACGCCGATGCGCCCCACGATGTAGTCGTGGAAGAGGTAGGCCGCGAGCGCGGAGAACGCCGCTCCAACGAGACCGCCGGCTGCGGCCAGAAGCACCGCCTGGATCACGAGTGAGAGGACCACGTGCTCCCGGGTGGCGCCAAGCGCACGCCACACGCCGATCTCCCGGCGTCGCTCGTGCGATGCCATCGAGAACACGACCGCGATCAGCATGATGGAGAGCGCCACCGTGAGTCCGAGCACGAAGCCCAGGCCGCTGCGCAGCGTGGCGATGTGCAGCCTGAAGTCGTCGAACATCGAAGGTGCCATCACCACCCCCACATCCTGTACGCGAGTCAGGATGGCGCCGGCAACCGCGTTCGGGTCCTCACCTTCGGCCACCCGCACGAGTATCGATGACACGCTGCTGTCCGGGATCTCGAGCGGACGTTCGGCTTCGGTCACCGACAGGCGCGCCATGTCACGCGCCGTCTCGAAGGTGAGAAACAGGCTCTGGTCGAGGTTCCCGCCCGTGGGCTCCAGATTCGCTGCGAGCTTGAGCGGGTAGCCGTAGATCTTCAGGCCGCCCTCATCCTCCGACGCCGAAACGAACGCGCCGCCCACCGCATCGCCGAGAGCGAGATCCTCGCCGAGCTCGCGTTCGAGCCACGGCTGCACCGTGAAGTCGGTGGCCGGGTCGAACGCCACGATGAACATGTCGCTCACCGAGCAACACGACGCGCCCGACAGCGACGCGAGGTACATCTGCGGGCTCGCGGCCTCTACACCCGGGACCTCGCGAATCTCTTCAACCGCCGAAGCAGACATCCAGACCGTGCCCGGCGTGCCCATGAGAAGCGCACTCTCGACCCTGGCCTCGGTCCCCCGCGGCACCACGAGGAGGTCGGCCCCCAACCGCCCCTGGGTGAGCCGAAGGCTGTCGTTCGTCCCCTGCAGCACGAGGGCGGCGGCGAGCACGAGCGCCGCAACCAGCATGGCCGAGAGGAACACAATCCAGCTGCGGAACTCGTTGCGCGCGATGTCTCTGAGCGCGAGTCGCGTGAACGTCACTCGGGGTCCCTCCGGTGCGATCGGACATCGTCTGCGGGCGTGGCTCGCGTCACGCGTGGGAGACTCAGGCTGGAGTCTCCTCTCCGGTATCGCCGCTTCCGGCCAGAGCGATAGCAGCTACGCTGAGCGCCGCAGCGATCGCGCCCAGCAGGATCAGCGACGGCTTCATGACGTTGAGGCATGTCTTGTCCATCGCACACACGCCGATGAGTTCCGTGGGAAGCGCGACGAGCGCGGCGCCGAGCAGCACGCCGATCACGCCGAGTACGCGCCGCGTCTCCTTGCGATGGCTGACGGCGAGCAGGATGCCTACAACGCCCAGGACCACTGCCACCGCCACAGAGGCGCGCGACGTCCAGTAGCACTTCATGTCGATCTGCCGGCCATCCTTGGTCGTGATGAAGAGGCCCTCAGCAGTGCAGTTGTTCGTTACGGGGATGACCACCGCGAGCACAGCTACCACCAGAAGCGCGATGCCGAGCACCTTCATGACCATGGAATACTCCCTTTCGATCGACAGCCATGCGGAAGTCCGCGCTCAAGAGTTGCGTGCGGGGTTCGTTGGTGCGCTCACGGACATGCGTGGTTACTCGATACCCGTCGGCGGTAGGGCCGTAAACGCTACTCCGGCTTGCGCGCGGTGAGCGTGAACATCATCGGGACCTCGGGGTGGCCGTCGGGCATGCCGAAGAGGTCGGGCTCTCGCTCCACCATGCCGAGTGTGTACTTCCACGCCAGCAGCGGGAACTCCCGGAGTTCGTCGATCACGAGACCTGCACGCACGAGCGCGCCGATGATCTCCTCGAAGGTGTGCTGCCAGGAGTGCGAGGTGCCCGCGAACTCACCGCCCGGCGCGGCGTAGCTGCCGTACTCCTGCCACTCGAGGGCGTCTCTCATGAAGTACGGGTAGCGCACGCGCAGCTCGGGGGCCTCGGCCTCATCGTCGAAGATCCAGAGCGTTGGGTGCGCGTCGGCGATCTTGAACACGCCACCCGGTACGAGGCTACGTGCGATCGTGCGCGCCCATGGCTCGAGATCCGGCAGCCAGGAGATCACACCATAGGAAGTGAAGACGAGGTCGAACGCGCCTTCTGAGAGCTCCGCCGGAGGAGCGGTGACATCGCCCTCGATGAACGTAGCCTGGACGCCCATGCGCGACGAGAGATCGCGAGCCGCCACGATGGCTGCGGGCGAGAAATCGAGCCCCGTCGCCTCCGCTCCGAGAAGTGCCAGACGCACGGTGTCCATGCCGAAGTGACACTGCAGGTGAAGCGCGCGCAGGCCGGCCACGTCACCCACCAACTCCGCGATGATGCGATCGAACGGCCGCGACGCCGGGTCGGCGATGAAGCCCTCGACATCGTAGAAGTCAGAAGGTACGTGCAGCGCCGTCCAGCGCTGCCAGAGTTCGCGGTTTGCTGCCATCCGTTCGCGGTCGTCCATGCGAGCCCCTCCCCTGCGCCAGATCGGTCCCTGCAGCGGCGAACCGCCAGGAGAAGACGATACGCTACACTCGACGCGGGTTGCAGAGGGCGCGCGAACGAGAAGAGGCTCTGGTCGCATGACCTGCTACATCAGGCATCTCGGCCGACTGTTCGAGCTGCTCGGTCTCGAGGCCGACACGGTAACCCGCAAGCGGGTTGACGGCGCGATCCGCGAGGCCTTTGGCCTGGGTGCCGAGGCGCACTGCCCGGAGGTCTGGGCTGCGATCAAACCGCTTTCGGCCCAGGTGCTTGCGGGCAGACTCCGCGGACCGCTTGGCATGCCGGACCCGGACGCCTGAAACCACATGAGGACGAGGTAGATGGTGCGTCCGGCGGTGTTACTGGGATACCCATAGGGGTATATGAGCACCAAAGCAACCCGCCCAGGGAGGAGAACGGCAATGGACGAGGAACGCCGCTTCAAGAGATTGAGGCTCTACAACGTCGTGATGGGCTTCATCCATCTGGCGCAGGGAGCGGCCATCGTTGCGCTCTCGCAGCCGTACGCAGTACCCGTGACCGCCTCGTGGATGAACACCCGCCCGGGTCCGGGAGTGTTCAGCATGCCGCAGTTGTACTTTGAGTTCGAGCTCGGCTACGCGGTCGCGCTCTTCTTGTTCTTCTCGGCGCTCGCGCACTTCGTGATCGCCGGACCGGCGTACAAGCGCTACGTCGAGGGCTTGAAGCAGAGCCGCAACTACTACCGGTGGATCGAGTACTCCCTCAGCTCCTCGCTGATGGTGGTGCTCATCTCCGCGCTCGTCGGCATCACCGACATAGCAGCCCTCACGGCGATCTTCGGCGTGAACGCGATGATGATCCTGTTCGGCCTGCTGATGGAGAAGTACGAGCAGCCGGGCAAGCCCGATTGGACCGCGTTCATCTTCGGCAGCATCGCGGGGATCGTGCCCTGGATCGCTATCGCCGACTACCTCTGGGGACCCGGCGCGAGCGACCTTACGCCTACCTTCGTGTACTGGATCTTCGCCTCGATGTTCGTGTTCTTCAACAGCTTCGCGGTGAACATGATCCTGCAGTACAAGCAGGTCGGTAAGTGGAAGGACTACCTGTTCGGCGAGTCCTCCTACGTGCTCCTGAGCCTGGTGTCCAAGTCACTGCTAGCGTGGCTCGTGTTCGCGAACGTGCTGATCCCGCAGTAGGGCATCACTTGGCGAATCTGGCGGGCGGGGCGCAGGCTGCTCCGCCCGCTCTTCGTTCCGTCGGCGTGAGCTCGCGCGGGGTACGATTGGCGGAGGCACGACCGTCCGCCCGGCGACTTTGCCGAAGGAGAGGGCATCCCCTGAACCGCATGCGCGAACTCCTCCCGCCCGGCAGCGTGGTGCTCGGACCGATGGCGGGCGTGACCGAGGCGCCGTTCCGCGGCATCTGCAAGCGGATGGGCGCAGCGCTCACCTACACGGAGATGATCAGCGCGAAAGGGCTGCACTACAACCCTGACGCGCGCGTCTCTCGCGCCATGCTCACATTCGATCCGGCCGAGACGCCGTGTGCAGTGCAGCTCTTCGGCTCGGAGCCGGCGCTCATGGCCGAGCAGGCGGCGCGCATCGTGGCCGAGTACGGCCAGCACGTCGCGTGTATCGACATCAACATGGGCTGCCCGGTCACGAAGATCGTGAGCAACGGCGAGGGCTCCGCACTCATGCGCACGCCGGAGCTGGCGGCCGAGATCGTGGGCAGGCTGGCCGAAGCGGTCCGGGTACCGGTGACCGTGAAGTTCCGCAAGGGCTGGGACGAGGCGAGCGCGAACGCCGTGGACTTCGCGCGCGCCATGGAGGCGGCTGGCGCCTCGGCGCTCTGCGTGCACGGCCGCACGCGCCAGCAGTTCTACCGCGGCACCGCCGACTGGGACGTGATCGCCGAGGTGAAGGCCGCGGTGAGCGTGCCGGTCATCGGCAGCGGGGACGTGTTTTCGGCAGGCGACGCCAAGGCGATGCTCGACCGCACGGGCGCAGACGCCGTGATGGTCGCGCGCGGCGCACAGGGCAATCCGTGGATCTTTCGCGAGGCGCGCGCGCTCATCGACCATGGTGAGGTGCTCGCTCCCCCGTCGGCGTTCGAGCGAGTGGAGATGGCGCGCGAGCATGCGCGGGCGCTCGTGGCCTTCGGCGGCGAGCACGCGGTCGCGCGCATGCGCAAGCATGTGGCGTGGTACATCACGGGCATGCCGGGCGCGAGCCACGTGCGCGAGCGCGTGAACCACATCGGTTCCTCGGCGGAACTCGACGCACTGTTGGTCGAGTACCGCGAGTTTCTGGCCGAACGGGGCGAATAGGCGCGGGTTACTCCCGCGGGGCGAGCACGCGAGCGACGTTCAATGTGCGTACATGCAGGCGCCTGCGGGCAGAAACGCCCTAGGGGCTAGCCGAGGCATGGACGCTCGCGGAGGTCACCCGATGAACGAGCACACCGGACACGGAGAACAGGCGCGCGCGGACCACAGCGGCCACGACACGCACGGTGGTGGCGGGGCGATGCCTGCGGCCCACGACCGCCATGAGGGCCACAGCGCTGCGATGTTCCGCAGCCGTTTCTGGCTCTCGCTCGCGCTCACCGTACCCACGGTCATCTGGTCGGAGGCCGTCCAGCACCTGCTCGGCTATTCGGCGCCCGCCTTCCCCGGCTCGGCGTACGTGCCGGCGGTCTTCGGGACGATCGTCTTTGTCTACGGCGGGCTGCCGTTCCTCAAGGGCGCTCGCAACGAGCTCCGCGACCGGCTGCCGGGGATGATGACGCTCATCTCGCTCGCAATCGGCGTGGCGTTCGGCTTCAGCCTCGCGGTCACGCTCGGCGTGCCGGGCATGGACCTGTGGTGGGAGCTCGCGACGCTCGTGACGATCATGCTCCTCGGCCACTGGATCGAGATGCGCTCGATCGCGCAGGCCCAAGGCGCTCTCGCGGAGCTGGCGAAACTGCTGCCCGACACCGCCGAGCGGATCGGCGCCGACGGCTCGGCCGAGCAGGTGCCAGTCTCGGCGCTCACGGCGGGCGACCTCCTGCTCGTTCGGCCGGGCGCACGTGTGCCGGCCGACGGCGAGGTGGCCGAGGGCGAGAGCACGCTCGACGAGTCGATGATCACGGGAGAATCCCGGCCGGCGAGCAAGGCCGCGGGTGATGCGGTGATCGCCGGCACCGTGAACGGCGCCGGGTCGTTGCGTGTGCGCGTGACGCGCACCGGCGAGGACACCGCGCTCGCCGGCATCATGCGACTCGTGGCGGGCGCACAGGCGTCGCGCTCGCGCGCGCAAGACCTCGCGGATCGCGCGGCCAGGCTCCTTACGTTCGTGGCGATCGGGTCCGCGGTGATCACCGCCGTGGCCTGGTGGCTCGTCGGCGCCGAGTGGACGTACACCGTCGAGCGCGTGGTGACCGTGCTCGTGATCGCATGCCCGCACGCGCTCGGCCTGGCCATCCCGCTCGTGGTCGCGATCTCCACGACCCTCGGCGCGCGCAGCGGGCTGCTCGTCCGCGACCGGCGCGGGCTTGAGGAGGCGCGGCTGATCGACACGGTTGTCTTCGACAAGACCGGCACCCTCACGCTCGCCGAGCACCGCGTGGTTGACGAGGCCTACGCTGAGGGCGTCGACCCGGCAGAAGCGCTCGCGCTGGCAGCCGCCGTGGAGGGCGACTCCGAGCACCCTGTGGCGCGCGCGATCATCGCGCGAGCCGCCGAGAAGAGCGCCCGGCCTCTGCACGCGAGCGGGTTCGAGGCGCTCCCGGGCCAGGGCGTGCGTGCGAGCGTGGAGGGCCGCAAGATCGCCGTCGGCGGTCCGGCGCTGCTCGACGCGCTCGACCTCGAGGTCCCGCCCGCACTCGAGGAGGCACTTGCCCGCTCGGCCGCAGCAGGACGCTCGGCGGTCTATCTGGTGGATGGCGACACGGTGCTGGCTCTGTTCTCCGTCGCCGATGCGGTGCGTCCCGAGTCGCGCGAGGCGATCGACCGCCTGCACGCCATGGGTATCGATACGGCCATGCTCACCGGAGACGCGGAGCCCGTGGCGCAAGCGGTGGCTGCCGAGCTCGGCATCGACCGCGTGCTCGCCGAGGTGCTTCCGGCCGACAAGGCGCACGAGATCGAGAAGCTGCAGGCGGGCGGCATGCGCGTCGCGATGGTGGGCGACGGTGTGAACGATGCGCCGGCGCTTGCGACCGCCGATGTGGGAATCGCGATCGGCGCCGGCACCGAGGTGGCGGTCGAAGCCGGCGACATCGTGCTCGTGCGCTCGGACCCGCGCGATGTGGCCTCCATCGTCTCGCTCAGCCGCGCCACCTACCGGAAGATGGTGCAGAACCTGTGGTGGGCGGCCGGGTACAACATCGTGGCGATACCACTAGCCGCCGGGCTGCTCGCTCGCTGGGGAATCGTGCTCTCCCCCGCCGTCGGCGCGGTGCTCATGTCGGCAAGCACGGTGATCGTGGCCGCCAACGCACAGCTGCTACGGCGGTGGCGCCCCGAAAGCTGACCGACCCCACCATATCACTTGTGTTATTTCATCACACATGCGTTATACTCGCAGCATGACCCCCCTGTCTGACATCGGACGACAGATGATCGCGGCACGGCAGACCGCCGGAATCACCCAGGCGGAGCTCGGCCGCCGCCTTGGCGTGGCCCAGCCGCAGGTGGCACGGTGGGAGGCCGCTGCCTACCGAAACGTGGCCCTTGAACGCGTGAGCGCGGTGGCCGAGGCGCTCGGCTTCGACATCGCCGCGCCAGATCTGCCGCTCGCGGCCGAAGCCCCCGGCACGTACGAGACCACCCTACCGGGCGCCGATGCCGAGGCCCTGCGCGCCCTCGCGCGCACCCGCACCTCACCCGCGGCGCTGGCCGCATTCGCACGCACGCACGGCATCGAGCGGCTCGAGCTGTTCGGCTCTGTGCTGAGGCCCGACTTCACGCCGGAGAGCGACGTGGATGTTCTCGTGACCTACGCGCCCGATCGAGTGCCGTCGCTCTTCAGGCTTGTCGACCACGAAACCGAACTCGCCGGCCTGTTGCGCCGTCGGGTGGACCTCGTCTCGCGCCGTGGCATCGAGCGAAGTGAGAACACGATACGGCGTGAGGCAATCCTCACAACCGCTCGGACGATCTATGCGCGACCCTGAAGCCAGTCTGGCCGATATCGCGGTGTACGCTCGCCGCGCCGTGGCCTACTTGGATGGCATGTCCCTTGCCGAGTTCGCGTGCAACACGGGTGTCCAGGACCAGGTGGTACGCTGCCTCACCGTGATCGGGGAGGCCGCCCGCCGAACGCCCGAGGGACTCCGCACCCGGCACCCCGATGTCCCGTGGTCTGTGATGATCGCGACGCGCAACCGCCTCGCCCATGAGTACGACGGCATCGACATCGAAACGGTCTGGTTGACGGTGACCGACGATCTGCCCAGCGTGCTGCAGCAGCTCGAAGCGTATCTGCCCGAGGCCTAGGTGCCGCAGCCCCTCCACGATGCAGCCGGTGCGGACTTCTTCTTCCGCCGGCGAGGCTTGTGCTTCACCTTCGGCGCCGCAGCATGGGCCGCTTCGACGACTGCCGGCTCACGGTACTTGTCGAAGCCCTCGAGGATCTCGCCGAAGACGGCCGCTGCGTACTCCTGCTGCCAGTCCTCAAGCGACATATAGAACATCGGGTAGAACGGGAGGCCCATCGCGATCGTCAGGTCCACGACACTCCCGAGGATGTCCGGTCGCTCGACCATCAGGTCGATGACCTCGGGATTCACGAAGTCCTGAGCGCGGTCCGGCGGCATCAGCATGAACGTCCGCTCGTCCGTTCGGATGACGATGTCGTAGAGGTAGTTGCCGTCGCCGAGAAGCGCGATGCCGTAGCCACCGACACTATCGCCGAAGCGCCGCGCCCAGGCGTGCTCCTCGCGCTCCAACCCCCAGATCCGCGCCAGACTCTCGAAGTCCAAACTCATCGGCATGGGGCAGCGCGGAAGCTCCTTGATGACTTCCCGCACGTTCGCGCAGGTGACAAGCGTGCGCGGCGGGACCGCTTCGGCAAGGACGCCGAGTGCGAGACTCGCTTCGAGCCAGGACGTGGCGTTCAGGAGGATCCGGGTGAGGTCCGGGTCTGCCTCGAAGTGAGGGCTGAGTGCGTTGAGCATCGGCTGAACAGCGCGCATGCGTGACCTCGAGGAATCGTGGGACCTGGCACCCATGCTATCGGCCCGCGGTTCACCGGCGTTGAGAGCCGTCTGCCAGACGAGTGTGCGCCGTCCGACACGATGGGCGACGGGCGGTGCGAAAGCCTAGAACTCCAGCCCCGCCACCCGCTCGAAGACCACGCCCGCCCTCGCGAGGAACGCCCGCGGGTCAAAGATCGCGTCGAGCTGCTCGGCCGAGAGCACGCACTCGGCGTCCGCCTCGAGCCGCTCGCGGTAGCTCGCACCCTCTCGCGCATGCTGGATGTCGTCCCAGACGGCCATGGCGTTGCGCTGCACCACGAGGTATGCGTCCTCGCGCTTCATCCCGGCGTCAACAAGTTCGAGCAGCACGCGGCTCGAGTAGATGAGCCCACGCGTCTTCTCGAGGTTGGCGATCATGACCTCGGGATACACCACGAGCCCGTCGAGGATCCACTCGAGCTTGGCGAGGAGATAGTCGGTTGCGATGAAGCTGTCGGCGAGCACCACGCGCTCGGCGCTCGAATGCGAGATGTCGCGCTCGTGCCACAGCGCCACGTTGTCGAAGCCCACCTGCGCGTTCGCCTTCACCACACGCGCCAGCCCGCACACGCGCTCGGCCGTGATCGGATTGCGCTTGTGCGGCATCGCCGAGCTGCCCTTCTGCCCGGCGGTGAACGGCTCCTCGGCTTCGATGGTGTCGCTCTTCTGCAGCGCGCGAATCTCGGTGGCGATCCACTCGGCGGTGGCGGCTACGGTGGCGAGCACCGCGAGCACGTGCGCGTGCCGGTCGCGCGCGATCACCTGCTGCGACGCCGGATCCGGCGTGAGGCCGAGCTTCTCGCAGACGTAGCTCTCCACGAACGGGTCGATGTTCGAGTACGACCCCACGGCGCCGGAGATGGCGCCCCACGCGCACGAGAAGCGGCGGGTCGCCACGAGCCGTCCTTCGGCACGCTTGAGCGCTTGGGCCCACGCCGCCCACTTCATGCCGAAGGTCATCGGCTCGGCGTGGATGCCGTGTGTGCGGCCCACGCACAGGGTGTCCTGGAATTCGGCCGCGCGCCGCTGGCAGATGCGGCCGAGCTTGCGCACGTCTTCGATGATGATGTCCTGCGCCTGCGTCATCTGGTAGCACAGCGCGGTGTCGCCGAGGTCGCTCGACGTCATGCCGTAGTGCACCCAGCGGGACGGCTTCGGGTCGTCTTCGGCATATCCCGCGTCGATGTGCTCGGCCATGTTCGTGAGGAACGCGATCACGTCGTGGTTGAGCGTGGCCTCGAGTTCGTTGATGCGCTCCACCTCGAAAGCCGCGCGCTCACGGATGATCGCCACGTCTTCGGCGGGCATCACGCCGAGTTCCACCTGCGCCTCGCACGCGAGGATCTCGATCCGCTTCCAAATCTCGAACTTGTTCTCGAGGTCCCAGATGGCGCCCATCTCGGGGCGGGTGTAGCGATCGATCATCGTCGGCTCCTTTGGTGAGTCGGCGGGCAGGTCCGGTGCGGCCGTGCGGGGACCCATTATCGCACGGCACGCGGGCGCGCGAATCCCTCTTGACCGCCATTCATGCATGGGTGTATTTTGTGGCTACCTCAGGAGGGGACGAGAGGACATGTGGAGCTCTCCCCTTACAGCAGTCGGGAGTCACCGGACAAGATCTGGTTCATGCGTCGCGAGCGAGGCGACTCGCCGGTCAGGCGATCCATCGAGCAGCTCGACGGGCAAACGCGAATGGCGACATGGCGTCTACTCGACCAAACGGAGGTATCAGGCCCTCCGAGGAGGATCAACCGCTTCCGGCACCTCAAGGGCGATGTCTTCGAGTTCAAAGTGCACCAGGCCGTGGCGGTACGCTACTTGAGCTTCAGGTCTGACGTTGGGTGGGTAATCACCTTCGCGGTTTACAAGCCCGGAAGCGCCACACTGCAACGGCTGATACGAGAGACGCAACAACTGCATGATGAGTACGAGAGGACGCGATCATGAATCTGCTCCCGCACGAGGAGGACGAATTCCAGGCGATGGTGGCCGCCGACCGCCTGACTCCCGAGTATCGGCTCGCAGGCGCAACCTACGCCATCTCCGAAGCACTCTACGTCCGCATGGAGGAGCTCGGGCTCACGCGCAAGGAGTTCGCCCAGCGCATGGGCGTTTCACCTGCCCGAATCACCAACATCTTCAAGGAGAAGGGCAACTTCACACTCAAGACACTCGTCGAAGCCGCGCACGCGCTCGACTGCGAACTCACCATCGGGCTCAAGCCCCGCGAGATCGATAACTCCGGCGAGTATCGCCTCCCGAGCGCCGAGGGTGCGAGTGTCGCGGCCGAGGCTCGCGCTTCCTACGCCCGCACGGGTTCTGTCACCCGCGCGGATCGCTCACGCGATGAGGAGATCCGCCAGCACCTCGCATCGGGCAAGCTGCGCATGGAGGATGACCAGGTACTCATGCGCCATCAGGCCGACGGCTCCTATCATCCGGCGAAGTTTCGGCAGGCCTCCGCCCATTCGGCCATGGAGAAGACCAACATCGGCCGCCGGGCGTACTACCGCAGCCGCATCCTGGCAATCGCCCGCGAGACCGGGGTCTCGGACTCCCGCATAGCCGCCGGATGACGGTATCAGCCAGGGTCGCTATCCTCGCACCATGGCCGAGTACTCGCATACCTCCGCACACCACCGCCTGCACGTGACAGACCGCGACGGCGTCCGCACGCTGCGCTTCGAGCGCCACCAGCAGTCATCCATGCGGCTCGATGACCCCTTCGCAACCGACATCGAGTACGTGGGTTACCTCCACCTGACGCTTGCGATCTCACCCGAGCCGAGGCGGGCGCTCGTGATCGGGCTCGGTGGCGGAACGTTCGTGAAGCAGCTGTGGCGCGACCACCCGACGCTTCACATCGACGCGATCGAGATAGACGCCGAAGTGGCAGCGATCGCGCGTGAACTCTTCGAGCTGCCGGACGACCAGCGCATCTCGGTGCACGTCACCGACGGTCGCACGTTTCTCGACGCGAGCGACGGCGCCTACGACATCATCGTGATAGACGCCTACGACGACGATCACATCCCCCGCCCGCTCGTCACCGAGGAGTTCATGCGATCGGCCTACGCGCATCTGACCCCGGACGGTGTGGTCGCCTACAACGTGATCGGGACGATCGCCGGAAGCCAGAGCAAGCCCTTGCGGAGCCTGCATCGCACGGCGTCGAACGTGTGGCGCACCGTCTGGCTCTTCCGCGTCGATGCAGCGGTGTCCGGCGAGCAGCGTCCGGAAAACGTGATCCTGCTCGCGAGCGATGCCGAGCTCACCGACGACATCGTGCTTGAGCGCATCGCGAGCCGGGTCGACGGCAGCGTATCGGTTCCCGGCTTCGAGTGCTTCGGCGAGCAGCTCTACCGCGGCCCGCTGCGTTCGGGTGACGTGCCGATCCTGACCGACCCTCCATCTCGGCGCGGGCGCTAGCCCCACGCTGCGCCCTCGACGTGCAGCCCCCTCACCGTGCTACAATCCGCCACCTAAGGCCCGTATCGAGACGCGACCCACCCAGGGCGTGTACCCGAGGGAGCAACTCAAGTGAAGCGCACCATGCTCGGCGGCAAGATCCACCGCGCCGTCGTTACGGAAGCCAACGTGGCGTACGAGGGCAGCGTCTCGGTCGACGAGGACCTGCTCGACGCCGCCGGCATCCTGCCCGGCGAGTTCGTCCACATCTGGGACGTCACCAACGCCGCGCGCCTCACCACCTACGCGATCGCCGCCCCGCGCGGCTCGGGCGCAATCTGCGTGAACGGCGCTGCCGCCCACCTCGTTGCTGCCGGCGATCTCGTGATCATCGCGTCGTTCGTGGAGCTCGAGGACGCCGAAGCCCGCGCCTGGGCTCCGCGCGCGGTGTTCGTGGACTCTGCCAACCGCGCAGTCGAGGTCCGCGCCGAAGAGGCGTTCCGCGCGCACTAGCGCGTGCGGCGCCTCTCCGCTTCGGGTATCATCCCGCCGAAGGGGAGTAGCTGCCCGGCGTCGCAGCCGGGAGGCAGGCCGTCATCACGGGCATCCCGGCCCCGGCCCTGCTGCGCGGAACACCTCGCGTGCGAGACCTTCAGGATCGTTCGTGTCCTGACCCGCTGCGCACAGGAGGATGCATGTCCAAACGGATCCCGCTCGACCCCGCGTCTCTCGACGGGGCCTTCGTCGTCGAAGCGGCACACACCGTCCCCGCCGACGAGGTCCTCTCCCATCTCGCCAGCACGCCCGATGGCCTGACTGCCGATGAAGTCGCGCGGCGTCAGGAAGCGGTGGGCCCGAACGAGCTTCCCGAGGGCGAGAAGCGCACCATCCCCGCGATGATCCTGGACCAGTTCAAGGACTTCCTTATCCTGCTGCTCCTTGGCGCGGCTGTGATCTCCGGAGTACTCGGAGAGTTGGCCGACACCATCGCCATCCTCGTGATCGTCATCCTGAACGCCGTCATCGGTGTGGTGCAGGAGTTCCGCGCCGAGCGCGCGATGGAAGCACTTCGCGAGATGGCCGCCGAAACCGCCACTGTGCGCCGCGACGGTGTGGCCGCTGACGTACCCGCCGCCGACCTCACCGTCGGCGACATCGTGCTGCTGGACGCCGGGCGTGTGGTGCCCGCGGACCTGCGGCTCATCGAGTCGGCCGGCCTGCGCGTGGCCGAGGCGGCACTCACTGGCGAATCGCTGCCGGTGGAGAAGTACACCGAGGCCGTCGAGGGCGCCGACTCCCCCATCGGCGACCGCTCGAGCATGGCCTACCGCGGCACGCAGGTCGTCTACGGCCGTGGCGTGGGCGTCGTGACCAGCGTGGGTCTCGCAACCGAGCTCGGCAAGATCGCCCACCTGCTCGGCTCGACGGGCGACGTCAAGACGCCGCTGCAGAAACGGCTCGCGCAGTTCAGCAAGCAGCTCGGCCTGGCCGCCCTCGGGCTCTGCACGATCGTCTTCATCGTCGGCATGGTCCAGGGCGGCGACATGCTCGAGATGTTCATCACCGCCGTAGCCCTGGCGGTGGCCGCCGTGCCGGAGGCGCTGCCCGCGGTGGCGACCATCTCACTCGCCCTCGGCGCAAGCAGGCTCGTGAAGACCAACACGCTCGTCCGCAAGCTGCCGGCCGTGGAAGCGCTCGGCTCGGTCACCTACATCTGCACCGACAAGACCGGCACGCTCACGCTCAACAAAATGACCGTGGAGCACCTCGCCGCTGGCGACGCACAGACGATTGCCACCACAGCACTCGACGGCAGCGGCGAGGGTCTCACGTGGCTCGGCCGTGCGCTCGCACTCTCGAACGACGTCACCGGTAGTGACGACGCGCTCGTGGGCGACCCCACCGAGATCGCCTTCTATCGCATCGCCGCCGAGAACGGCTTCATCCCCGCCACGCTCACCGCCGAGCTGCCGCGCTCGGCCGAGGTGCCGTTCGACTCGGACCGCAAGCTCATGACCACCGTGCACACGCTGCCCGACGGTGGGTACGTGTCGTTCACCAAGGGCGCCGCCGAGGCGATCCTCGAGCGCTCGCGTGAGGCAATCGCCGCCGATGGCGCTCCCGTCGCACTCGACACCGACGCATCGTCCGCGCTGGTAGACAGCTGGTCGGCCGAGGGGCTGCGCGTGCTCGCGTTCGGCATGCGGCGTCTCGACACGCTGCCTGAGGACGGCAACATCTCCGCACTCGAGCAGGATCTCACGCTCATCGGCTACACGGGCCTCGTCGACCCGCCCCGCGAGGAGGCGCGCGAGGCGGTAAGCACCTGCAAGACCGCCGGCATCATCCCGGTGATGATCACCGGCGATCACCCGGCCACCGCGCTCGCGATCGCCAAGCGCCTCGGCATCGCGGACCACAAGGAGCAGATGATCACTG
This sequence comes from Coriobacteriia bacterium, assembly GCA_030652115.1. Lineage (NCBI taxonomy): Bacteria > Bacillati > Actinomycetota > Coriobacteriia > Coriobacteriia bacterium. The sequence goes on from JAUSBK010000001.1 coordinate 57,935, forward strand.
GCGTCGAACTCGACGCGCTCTCGCTCGAGGACTTCGAGGGCCGCGTGGAGGGCATTCGCGTGTACGCGCGCGTGGCGCCCGAGCAGAAGCTCAAGATCGTCCAGGCGCTTCAGGACCGCGGTGAGTTCGTGGCGATGACCGGCGACGGCGTGAACGACGCACCCGCGCTCGCCACCGCCGATATCGGCGTGGCGATGGGCATCACCGGCACCGACGTGGCCAAGGAGGCCGCCTCGATGGTGCTGTTGGACGACAACTTCTCCTCGATCGTGTCGTCGGTCCGCGAGGGTCGCCGCATCTTCGACAACATCCGCAAGTTCATCAAGTACACGATGACGTCCAACTCCGGCGAGATCTGGACGATCCTGCTCGCTCCGCTCCTCGGCATGCCGATTCCGCTGTTCCCCATCCACATCCTCTGGATCAACCTCGTCACCGATGGCCTGCCGGGCCTCGCCTATGCAAGCGAGCCGCACGAGCGCGCCATCATGGAGCGTCCGCCGCGCGCGCCCAAGGAGTCGATCTTCGCCGACGGGCTCGGCACGCACCTCATCTGGGTGGGCCTGCTCATGGGTGGCGCATCGCTGTTCATGCAGGCGTGGGCGATGCCGCGCTCACCCGAGGGTCACGACCTCTACTGGCGCACCATGGTCTTCACGGTGCTCTGCCTCTCGCAGATGGGCCACGCCATGGCCATCCGCTCCGACCGCCAGTCGCTCTTCCAGATCGGCCTTCTCTCCAACAAGCCGATGCTCGGAGCGGTGGCGCTCACGTTCGCGCTACAGATGGCGACCATCTACGTGCCGTTCATGCAGAAGGTCTTCAAGACCGAGGCGCTCTCGCTTGGCGACCTGCTGATCGCGCTCGCACTCTCGAGCGTGGTGTTCTGGGCCGTGGAGATAGAGAAGTGGGTCAAGCGTCGCAAAGACGCGCGCTCGGAGCTGGTGGCCGCTGCGGCCTAGCGTTCGAGCCACTCCAGCAACTCGACTATGCGCCGCTCGTCCGCACCTTCGACGAGCGGCGCAGCTGCTTCCAGCAGCGCGCGAGCGCGGACACGCTCGGTCGCTGCCTCGGCATCATGACCCTGCATCGCGAGAGCCTCGGCACGCGCCACGAGCAGCTCGGCAAGCATGTGCGCCCGGAAGGTGTCGAGGGTGCCGCCCGCCGAGAGCATCGTCACGAGGCCGTCGCCTGTGAGCGCGTCCACGAGATCGGGATCGGTATCGAGCAGCTCGTGGACCGCTTCGCGGGAGAGTTCGATGGCCTCCTCCGGGCGGTGCTCGCGGAGCGCAGCGAGCAGGCGCCGAAGCGCGTCACCCATCTGCTCGATCTGCCGCAGGAGCCAGTCGGTCTGATACACGCTAGTCCTTGCGGTCGGTGAAACCGACGTCCCAGTGCTTGCCGTCGCAGCGCGGCTTGTTCCGCGACTGGCCGCATCGGCACAACGTGCAGTGCTCGTGCGACTCGCCCTCGGCGTGCGGCTCGTCGATGACGCGTACCCCGCCTTCGAGGAAGTACGGACCCTCGGCCGACGCGATCACCGTGGGAGGGCGGTCTTCGTAGTTGCGGTACAACACGCCGTCAACCGTGCAGCTGAGCGCACCCGACGGACACTTGCGGACGAGCGCGATGATCTCTTCGGCACTCGCACCGTCCGGATCGACCCAGGGACGCTTGCTGCGATCGAACACGCCCGGCAGTTCCAGCACGCAGTACTCGACGTGCGCGCACAGCGCGCGGTTGTCGTGGATGGTCACGTGGGCGCCCACATGGTCCACGAGCCTGCCTGCGCCGGGCTTCCACACGCGCTTGCTCGAGAAGCCAGTCGCGACATGGGATCCATCGCAGAACGGCTTGCGGTCCGAAGCGCCACACCTGCACAGTAGCGCGCTGTCGCGGATGGAGAGCGGCATCCGGTCGGGACCCTGAAGCGTTCCCTGGTGCTCCGAATCGTCGCCACGACGGTAGCGCAGCGGGCCGTCCTCGAGGGGCTCGATGTGCGGTCCGCCGTGTATGTCGTCACCCATGAGCACCTCGACTCTCCGGACGATGGCCGATGACACGAGCATACCAGGCGGGCCCTCGTGTATCCTCGCTCTACTGACCACTGCTCCTGGGAGGCATCTGTGTCGCTCGGCAACGATTCCCGGCTGGCCCGGTACGACGACCTGCTCGACCTGTGCGGCGACGTCGACCATCCCACGCCGCTCGTTCGGCTCAATCGCACGCTCCCCAATCCCGCCGTGGACCTCTACGTGAAGTGCGAATGGGTGAACCCCTTCGGCTCGATCAAGGACCGCACCGCCAAGTGGCTGCTCAGGGGCCTCGCCGAACGCGGTGAGCTCGAAGGCAAGACGCTCGTGGAAGCCACGAGCGGCAACACAGGAATCGCGCTCGCGGCCATCTGCGCGCAGCTCGGCGTGCCGATGATCGCCACCGCTCCCCACGTTCTCTCCCCCGAGAAGACCGCCCTGCTGCGCGCGTTCGGGGCCGAGGTGCGCCTCACGCCCGCCGACGACGACTCGGGCCTGCACCCGATGGACGTGGCGTTTCGCATGGCCGAGGCGATCCGCGACAGCGACCCTGCAAAGTACGTGATGCCCAACCAGTACGACAACGCGGACAACGCGCGCGCCCACTACGAATCGACGGCGCCGGAGATCTGGGCGCAGACCGAGGGGAAGATCCGCTACTTCTTCGCGGGCTTCGGCACGTGCGGCACGCTCGTAGGCACAAGCCGCTTCCTGAAGGAGAAGGATCCCTCGATCCGCACCATCGGCGTGCAGCCGGTGCGTGGGCACCACATCTCCGGCCTCAAGAACATGGAGGAGACCGCCGTGCCCGCCAACCTCGATATGTCGGTGATCGACGAGATCGTGTGGGTCGATGACGCCATGGCAGACGAGGCCACGCGCCGCCTGTACCGGGAAGAGGCGCTCATGGTGGGTCCGTCGGCGGGTGCGATACTCGCTGGCACGCTCCAGTACCTCGGCGACGACGCCCGGAGCGGGATCGCGGTGGCGATCGCACCGGATAGCGGCCAGAAGGCCGCCACGTATCTCGCGCAGATCCTGGAGTGACCGGAGGCTCACCGTGAGCACGCCGAAGGCCGACCGCCCGCTGCTCGAACTCAGCTCGGCCGCCAAGTGGCACGCCTGGCTCGCCGCGAATCACGCAACCTCCGACGGCGCCTGGCTCGCGCTCGCGAAGAAGCACGCTGGCGCAGCGGCGCCTGGCTACGAGGAGGCCGTCGAGGAGGCGCTCTGCTGGGGGTGGATCGACACCACGGCGCGGCGTCTGGATGCCGAGCGCTACCTCCAGCTGTTCACGCCGCGCAAGCCCGACGGCACGTGGGCGCGCTCGAACAAGGAGCGGGTCGAACGCCTGATCGCCGAAGGCCGGATGCAACCGGCCGGTGCTGCGGTGATCGACGCCGCGAAGGCGAGCGGCGCGTGGACGCTCCTCGACGAGATCGAGGCACTCGTGATGCCCGAGGACCTCGCGACCGCACTCGCGGCGGACGGGCGGGCGGCGGCGGGGTTCGCGGCATTGCCCGACTCGGCCAAGCAGATAGCGCTCTACTGGATCGCGAGCGCGAAGCGGGCCGAGACGCGGGCGCGCCGCATCACCGCCACGGTCGTCGCCGCCGCCGAGGGCCGCTCGCCGCAGTGAACGCGGGCGGTTCGTGCGTGCGTGGTCAGCTCGCGCCCGCCTAGAACGCCCGCTCCGCCAGCCGGTGCGCGTGGTCCCGCACGTCGGGCGCCCAGGCGTCCGTGCGCGATGCGAACGCCGCGGCATCTCCTGCGTAGAGCGCCCGAACGGCCTCCTCGAATCCCGGCTCGTTACCGGCCACAGCGTTCATGAAGCGGAATGCGGCCTCCTGCGCGGTGCGCCGCGTCCCATCACCGACGCCGCTCCGCCGCGCCTCCTCAACGAGCTTGCGTAGCGTCACTGACGCGCCGCCCGGCTGTGCGGCGAGCCACTCCCAGTGGCGCGGCAGCAGCGTGACTTCGCGCGCCACCACGCCGAGCTTGGGGCGGCCGGGCGAGCGATGCTCGCGTGCGGCCGGGACTGCCTCGGCGGGAGCCATCGCGGCCGCCAATCGCTCCATCACGTCCCGCGCGTCGCCGCGAAAGTCGATCTCCACCGGCTCGGACGTCTCGTCGTCGAAGATGAACACGCTGGCATCAGGCCGCGCGTCGAGCTCGGCTTTGGCGGCCAGCGCCACTTCGGCGAGCCGACCGCGCTCGAGGCAGCGGCTGCCCGCAAATGCTATGCACGTGCGTGTGAGATCGGTGTTCATGAAGCTAGCCTCCTGCATCGCGTGGGCTGCGGCCAATTTTACCCGTATGAAATTCAGCACGTCAATATCACCCGGGTGAAATTCTCCATGCCCTGGCGCCATCCGGCCCGCCACTGCGACCTTTCGGCCGAAAGGCGGTGAGGCGCCGCGGCCCACGGGTACTATGTGAGAACACGCTGCCCCGTTCGGCGGCCCCGTCCCGTCCCCGACAGTGAGGAGTCCGGAGTATGACCATCAAAGGAACCCGCACCGAGCAGAACCTGCTGAAGGCCTTCGCCGGCGAGAGCCAGGCCCGCACGCGCTACACGTACTTCTCGAGCGTGGCCAAGAAGGACGGCTACGAGCAGATCGCGGCCATCTTCCTGGAGACCGCCGAGAACGAGCGCGAGCACGCTAAGGTCTTCTTCAAGTATCTCGAAGGCGGCATGCTCGAGATCACCGCGATGTACCCCGCCGGCATCATCGGCACCACCGCCGAGAACCTGCTCGCCGCCGCCAACGGCGAGCACGAGGAGTGGGGCGAGCTCTACCCCGAGTTCGCGACGATCGCCGAGGAGGAGGGCTTCCCCAAGGTTGCCGAGTCGTTCCGCGAGATCGCCGAGGTCGAGGAGAAGCACGAGGCCCGGTATCGCAAGCTACTCGCGAATGTCGAAGGCGGCACCGTCTTCAAGCGCGACACCGTCGTACGATGGAAGTGCCGGAACTGCGGCTACATACACGAAGGCCCCGAGGCACCCGAGCTCTGCCCGGCGTGCGCGCACCCGCAGGCCCACTACGAGATCTTCGTAGAGACCTACTAGGCGCTCTACCGCCTCCGCACATGAAGAGGGCCCGTCCGGAATCACCCGGGCGGGCCCTTCGTGCTTCGCGGACCCCGTCGAGTCTTAGCCGAGGAAGCGCCTCACCAGCGCAGCGCGCAACACGAGGTCTCGGGGAGCAGCATCTCCTGCCGCGCGCCGAGCGCCTCGCGTATCCGTCGTACGAGCTCCAGATGGGTGCTGTCGGGCTCCCAGTCGTAGCCTGCGCGCACCACGGCGTCGCTGACCGCCTTCGGCACCTGCGGCCCGTCGAGGTCGGCGAAGCGCAGTGCCTCGGCGATCTTGGCGTCGAACGACGGGTAGGCCTCGCGCACGAACACCAGGTCGTCTGCGGTGAGCGCATCGAGCGCGAGCAGCTCGGGCGGCAGCCCGATCGAGTAGAGCGCGCAGGTGAACGCGATCGCCCTCGGGAGCGTCACGTCGCCGAGCTGGCGGGCATAGCCGAAGAGACCGACGTGCAGCTTGCGGGCGCGCCGCTTCGGCACGAAGGCCGCGAGGCGGTTGATGGCGTCCGAGAGCGAGACGACCTGCGCGCGGTACGCCTCGCTGTAGCGTGCGATGATCGCACCGGCGCGCTCCTCGTCGATCGCAGGTGCGGGCCCGACCTCCTGCGACTCCAGCAGCCCGATGGCCGCGCGGACTTCGTCGGGCGGGTAGTCGTACTTGAACGCCGACTGGATGGTGAACGTCGCCACGCTCGGATACTCGCGCCCCACCCGTTCGGCGGTGACCGGCGACAGCCCGCCCCGGAACGGCGCGGAGCCCATGCCGAGGATCGGGTGGATGCGCGTGCCGCATCGACCGGCCAGGGCGTCGAGCCGCGCAAGCGCGATCTTGTTCGAGAGCGCCGCGCTCACGAGGCCGTAGTTCATTGCCGTATCCGAGCGCGCCAGGAAGACGCGCTGATCGGCGATCTCCTTGTCGGCGAGATACGCCTCCACCACCGAAGCGGCGTTGTACATGCCGTCCAGGTCCTCGAAGAGCGGGATGACGCTGATGCGGTCAGGACGTGTGGGGCCAAGCCACTCGGCCACCGAGATATCGCCCGGACGGAGCGCCTGGTACTGACGGCCGACCATGAAGTCGGCGTAGTAGCGGTAGATGCGGTCGATGTCCTCCACCGAGGTCGTCATCGGCAGGATGACCTCGAAGATCGGGGTCACGTCGCGTCCGTAGAAGAGCTGCGCGGCGTCGAAGGATCGCGGGATGCTCTCGAGCGTCTCCAGCAGGACCTTCGCCTCGGCGGTCTCCACGGCGGGGTTGGGCACGCGCACGGTGAGCCGCACGTCTTCGCCAAGCGTGTTGGTGCGGAAGAACGGCTCGTAGTACGAGAGCAGCTTCTTCACCACGAAGGAGTCGATCTCCTTGCCCTCGACGTCCCACATCTGTTCGTCGCAGCCGAGGTGCGAGTAGGCGTAGAAGGCCTCCTTGATCTCGTCTTCGCCGGCGAGCACCTGCGTTGAGGCGAAGAACGGCACCGACGCGTTGTCGGGGTGCTGGGTGCTCATGCAGCGGGGAACCGATCGCATTCGGCGGGTCTCCTTCTATCGGGTCAATCCGGCCCTGCGCGCGCCGACCGTGCGCGACTATTGTAGCCCGCGCGAAGCGCGCCTCTCCATCCGCACTCCACGACATCACCACATCCGTCCGACAGGCGCCGCACGCTGCCGCCCTACGGTAGTTCGTGAACGGCCAGCGAACGAGATGGGGGCGGCATGTCACTGTCGAAGGGAATCAGGCGATATCGCGGCTGGATAGCCGCAGGGATGCTCGTCGTCGTGGCGGGCACGGCGTACGTGCTCATGCGCGGCGGCAGTGAGGCGGAGAGCACCATCAGCTACCAGACGGAGGCTGCCTCCGTGGGCACGATCTCCTCCACCGTCTCCGGAACCGGGACGCTCGCGGTCGGCACCACGACGGACGTCTACCCGGAGACCGGCGGCACGGTCGCCTCGCTTGCGGTCGCCGAGGGCTCGGTCGTCGCAACGGGCGACGTGTTGTTCACCATCGACCCCGCCGATGCCGAGGCGGCCTCCGCCCAGGCGCTCGTGGGCCTGCGCCAGGCGCAGCAAAGCGTCACGCAGGCCGGGCTGCAGCTCACCAAAGCGAAGTCCACGCTGAGCACGCTCTACGCGAGGAGCGCCGAGCCCACCCCCACCGTCACCTCGGCCGACATCGCGGCAGCCGAAGGCGACGTCGCAGTCGCAAAGGCGCAGGTGGCCTCCGCCAACGCGCAGGTCGCCGCAGCCGACGATTCGTATGACGAGGCCGTCGCTGCCGAGGACGACCTCACGGTCACCGCGCCGTGCAGCGGCCAGGTGTACACGCTCTCCGTCGAAGTGGGCGATAGCGTGTCGACAAGCAGTGGCAGCACGGGTTCCGCCACCACGTCGGGCGCGACGAGCACGATGGGGGCGACCACCACGAGCGCGAGCTCCTCGACCGCGCCTGTCGTGATGGCGCCCGAGCAGCCACTCATGGTGCACCTCACGGTGAACGAGGTGGACCTCCCCACGCTCGAAATCGGGCAGCGCGCCGACATCGGGTTCGACGCCTTCACCGACATCACCGCGACAGGCAAGATCTACGAGATCGCCGACGAGGGCACGAACTCCTCAGGCGTTGTCACGTTCGACGTGTACGTGTCCATCGACAAGGCCGATCCGCGCCTGCGCCCCGGCATGTCGGCCTCGGCCACTATCGTGACCGACGTCGCGCAGAGCGTGCTCGTCGTCTCCAACTCGGCCGTGCAGTCCGACGGCGACGGCGGCTACTACGTGCTCCTGATGTCCGACGGCGCAGCCGAGTCCTCGCAGGTGACGGTCGAAACCGGTCTGGCGAGCGACACCCAGACCGAGATCCTCTCGGGCATCGCCGAGGGCGACATGGTCGTCACCCAGACGATCGACAGCAGCGATGAGTCCGACATCGAGGACAACGACAGCGGCTCGGGACTCCTCAACTTCGGCGGCGGAGGCGGCATGGGCGGCGGCACACCTCCCAGCGGCGGCCCGATGGGCGGCCAGTGATGGCGACGCACGTACTGGAGACTCCAAAGCGTCCGCCGGTGATCGACGCCCGCGACCTCGTGAAGATCTACGACGCCGCCGACGCCGAAACGCGCGCGTTGCGTGGCGTGTCGCTCAGCATCGAAGAGGGCGAGTTCGCGGCGGTCATGGGGCCGTCGGGCTCGGGCAAGTCCACGCTCATGCACATCCTCGGCTGTCTCGACACGCCCACCGAAGGCCAGTACTTCCTCGCGGGACGCGATGTGGCCACGCTTGATGACTACGAGCTGGCCGAGGTCCGGCGTGAGACCGTGGGGTTCGTCTTCCAGGCGTTCAACTTGCTGCCGAGGTCATCGGTCATGCGCAACGTGGTGATGCCGATGATCTACACTCGCGTGCCGCGCGACGAGCGGGAGGACCGGGCGGCGGCGGCGCTCCGGGCGGTGTCGCTCGACGAGAAGCTCTGGACGCACCGCTCCAACGAACTGTCCGGCGGGCAGATGCAGCGCGTGGCGATCGCGCGGTCGCTCGTGAACGACCCGTCGCTCATCCTCGCCGACGAACCCACCGGCAACCTCGACACAGTTACCGGCGATGCGGTGATGGAGCTCTTCGCGCGCCTGAACGACGAAGGCCGGACGATCCTGCTCATCACGCACGAGCCGGATATCGCCGGGAAGACGAAGCGCGTGGTGCGCATCACCGACGGCGTCATCATAGAGGACGCCTCCACGGCGTCGGCGCACGTCCCGCGCTACGGCGACGGGGCCGGTGAGCCCTCATGAGCTTCGCCGACCTCATCGCCGAGACGATCAACTCGCTCACCTCGAACAAGGTGCGCAGCGGCCTCACCATCCTCGGCATCGTCGTGGGCATCGCCTCGGTCATCGCCATGGTCGCCATCGGCGAAGGCTCGAAGGCCTCGATTGAAAGCAGCATCCAGGCGGCCGGCTCGAACATGCTCACCATCTCGCCCTCGGCAGGCGGGCAGATCGGTGCAGGCGCGCGGTCGTTCGGCACGAGCGTCGACTCGCTCACGCGCGAGGATGCCGAGGCGCTGTCCGGCCTCGAACTCGTAGGCGACGTAGCGCCCTCGTCTTCAGGTCAGGCGCAGCTGGTGGCCGGTGAGGCGAACTCGAGCACGACCGTCTACGGCGTGACCCCCGAGTACGCCACCGTCAAGGGCCTCACGGTCACGACCGGCTCGTTCATCTCCACGCGAGACGACGAGAAGAACGCGCAGGTGGTGGTGCTCGGCGCCACGCTCGCCGAGGACCTCTTTGGTGAAGGCGTGAACCCTGTGGGCGAGAAGGTCCGCTCGGGCAACATGCTGCTCACCGTCATCGGCGTGCTCGAGGAGAAGGGCACCTCGGGCTTCACCAACACCGACTCGGCGGCGCTTATCCCTCTTTCGACCTGCCAGCGCTACGTCACCGGGAGCGAGTACCTCTCGGCGATCACGGTCACCGTCACCGACGAGGAGCAGATGGATACTGCCGAGGCGACGGTCGAGGCGCTGCTGCTCCAACAGCACGGCATCGCCGATGTCGACTCTGCCGACTTCCAGATCCAGAACATGACCGACATGCTCTCGACCATCGAGGACGTCACGAGCACGTTCACCACCCTGCTCGCCGGCATTGCGAGCATCTCGCTCCTGGTGGGCGGCATCGGGATCATGAACATGATGCTCACCACCGTGACCGAGCGCACGCGGGAGATAGGCCTGCGCAAGGCTATCGGCGCGGACAGCAGCGCGATCTCCGCGCAGTTCCTCACCGAGTCGGTCGTCCTCACGCTCCTCGGCGGAGGCTTCGGCGTGCTGGCCGGATGGGGCATCGGCACGTTGGCCGCCGAGCTCCTCGACTACTCGGCGATCATCACCCTCGATTCGGTGCTGCTCGCCGCCGGCGTGTGCGCCGCCATCGGGATCGTCTTCGGCTACTACCCTGCCCGTCGGGCCGCAGCGCTCAGCCCGATCGAGGCGCTCAGATACCAGTGATCCGACCCGTCGCCCACGGGCGGCAGCACGAAAGGAGACAGTCATGAAGGGTCCCGTGAAGGCCATCATTCTCGCGGTGGCGGTGCTCGTCCTCGTGGGCGGCGCATTCTGGGGAGGCACGCTGTTCCAAGGCTCGCAGACGCAGACCGGATTCCCGGCCGGCGGCGGAGCGCAGGGCATGCGCGGCGGGGCGATGCCCGGCCTGACCGAGGAGGAGCAGGCCGAGATCGAGGACATGACCGATGAGGAACGGCAGGCCTGGCTGCAAGAGAACATGGGCGATGGGGCCGCCCTCGGCGGTCCAACGCGCGGCGGCAACCTCGAAGGCGAGGTCATCGAGGTCGCCGAGGACAGCATCACCATCTCGCTCGAAAGCGGCTCGCAGACCGTCTATACCGATGAGAACACCGTGATCGCGTACGTCGAGGGTGCGGGCGACCTCGCTGCGGGTTCGACCGTGATCGTTATCGCAGAGCCGGTGGGCGGCCCCACGGGCGACACCAGCACGAGCTCGATCACCACAGCGTCCCTCGTGGTTGTGGAGTAACCGCGCTGCGGAGCGACACTCAGAGTGATACCGGCTCGATCTCCCTGTAGCGGTCGCCAAAGGGCCGCCCCGCCGATAGAGCGGAGCGGCCCTTCTTCGCGTTCGAGCCGGAAGCGTCGCGGCCCTGTGCTAGTCCGTGACCACCAGGATCACGCCGAACGTGGTCCCGTCGTTCTCGGTCGTCATGCTTACGGTTGCCTCCATGTCGCCCTTCTCGGCGGTCAGCATCCCGCTGCTGCTCCCTGAGTCCGTGAAGAACGTGTCGCCGGTCGTCGTCCAGCCGTCGTCGAACTCCGCCTTGTACCACTCAAATACCTCGGTGACCTCGTCTTCGGAGGTCATGTTGATGTAGTAGGTGGTGGTTCCGCCGCTCGCGACGCTCGACGCGCCATCAAGCACGTAGTCGTCGTACAGCGGGAAGTCGGACGGGAAGCCATCGGGCATCTCGCCCGTGTCGTTCGCGATCGTGACTTCGCCATCGTCCGTCTGGATCGTGACGCTGTCGTCGTTGACCTCCACATCGCTATCCGTGGCCGCGCCGACGATCCCCTCACCGATCTCCTCGCCGATCTTGTCCTGGATGCTCTTGCACCCGACGAGTCCGAGCGCGAGCGCTATCACCACGATGCCGACCAGTACTCTCTTCATGCGTTGGTCCCCCTTCGTCTGTCTGCACATCGGCTCCGCGGCGCGCGAGCCGTCGCATTCCCACGCGCCCGTGTCCGTCGCGCACTCTGCGGGCATATACCCGTCCCGGGGGGTGGTTCTCATGACAGAACCCAGCGTGATCACGACAGAGCCCGTTGCCATAGCCTACATCACAATGCACGGCCGGTACGCGCAAACACCCGAGGGATACGGTCGGCTCTACGCGTGGATCGGGCAGCACGGGCTGCAGCCTTTGGGCATGCCCGCGGCGGTGTACCTCACCATGCCGCCGGAGACCCCTGAGGCCGATGCGGTGTGGGAGCTCTGGGCGCCTGTTGCGGGCGATCCCGCCGAGGCTCCTGCCGACGCCTCGGGCATTGGGATCAGGCACGTGCCGGCCACGCTCGCTGCCTCGGCGATGCACAAGGGGCCGTACGAAACGGTGGCTCCCACCTACGAGATGCTCTGGCGCTGGATCGGCGAGAACGGCTACGTGCTCGATGGGCCGCCGATGGAGCGCTACTACTCGGATCCGGCCGAAGTCCCGCCGGAGGAGTACCTGACCGAGGTCCTGATGCCGGTGAGGAAGGCATGAGCACTCGCCCGGCCGTCCCCGACCCCACGATCGCCTGGCTCACCGCCGAAGACAACCCGGCGGTGGCGGTGCTCGTCAGTCGCGAGGTGCTGGGGGAGTCGGTCACCCCGGCGCTCGATGCGCTGTGGTCGCGGCGCAACGAGTACGAGCCGGTTGCCCGGATCCTCGACCTCATGGACGAGGACGGCTCCTGGGGCAGGCCGTCGCAGGACTACCGGAAGTACGGCGGGTCGCTGTGGCAGGTGCACTTCCTCGGCGAGCTCTACGCGAGCGGTGACGACGAGCGCGTGCAGGCGGCGGCCGCGTACGCGTTCTCGCGCCAACTGGAGGACGGCTCGTGGTCGTGCAACGGCCGTCCGGCCGCATCCATCCCCTGCCTCACGGCCAACGTGGGCCGCGCGCTCGCCCGCCTCGGCTACGCCGACGATGAGCGGCTCACGAATGCGCTCGCCTACTGCGTGAAGCTTCTCGACACCTTCGGTTGCCTCACCTGCGGCGCCATCTACTCCCAGAAAGACGACGCGCCGAAGGATTGGGGCGCGAGTTCGTCCACGCTCAACGGCTACTGCCACATGCTCGCGCCGAAGCTGCTGCTGTTCCTCGCCGAGATGCCGCAGACATCGTGGCCCGACGGCGCGGAGCCGTTGCGAGACGAGTGCGTCCGCGTGCTGCGCGACAAGCAGGTGCATCGCTGTCTGCCCGAGGAGGGGCGCGAGTTCTTCGACGTCTTCTACACGGCCAAGTCCTCGGAGCGCGACGGGCTGCGCGAGCGGTATCTCGGGGAGCACCCGCTGCTGCACTACAAGGAGAAGGCCGGGTGGCTGCGCTTCGGCTATCCCCTCTCGTACAACTCCGATGCGCTCGAGGCGCTGTTCGCGCTCGCGCTCCACGGCGGGCCCGCGCGGCCCGAGTACGAGCCGGCCCTCGACGTGGTGCGCGCCGCCGCCGATGACCAGATGCGCTGGAAGCTGCGCAACACCTTCAACGGCAAGATGCTCGCCGACGTTGAGGAGAAGGGCCAGCCGAGCCGGTGGCTCACCTACCGGGCGCTCCGCGTGCTGCAGCACTTCGGCACGTGAACCCGGAAGCGCGCCGGGACGTCCAACGATCAGCGACATCCACTCAAGGAGGCCCGCAATGAAGACGCGAATCCCACTCATGCTGCTTGCGATGGTACTCGCCCTCACGCTCGGCGCATGCGCGGCCGAGACACCGGCACCCGACGAAGGCGCCTCACCGCCCGCCGACGATTCGACCGGCCTGCGGCTCGCGAACGGACTGTACGACCAGGAGGACGGCACCGTCCTCGCCCTCGGCACGCTCGAGTGGATCGATCTTGAAGGCGGCTTCTACGCGCTGACCGGCAGCCCGGAAGGCGACGGGAACATCGCCGTGATCGCGAACGCCGGCGAGTTCGAGGCCGAGCTTGAGGCGCTGCTCGGCAAGACCGTCTCGGTCACCGGCACGCGGTTTAGCGGCGTCTCGGTCCGCATGGCGGGGCCGGAGATCGTGATCACCTCGATCGAGGAGATGACTGACACCCCGGGCGCCGCCGAGTAGCGCTATCCGATGCTCGCGTGGTAGCTCTGCAGCGAACGCACCGTGCCCGCCGACTCCCGGTGGGCACGGATCCCCTGTGCCGCCGCAAGCGCCGCCGAGGTGGTGGTGATGTACGGCACGCGGTGCTTGATCGCCGTCTTGCGGATGTAGGAGTCGTCGAACTCGCTCGACTTGCCCGCCGGCGTGTTCACCACGAGCTGGATCTCGCCGTTAGCGATCGCGTCCTCGATGTTCGGCCGACCCTCGTGCAGCTTGAGCACCGCCGCAGTCTCGATGCCGTTCTCGGCGAGGAATGCGGCCGTGCCGCTCGTGGACATGATGCGGAATCCGATGTCGGCGAACTCGCGCGCCGCAGGCAGCACGTGCTCGCGATCGCGCGCGGCCACGGTGATGAGCACGCAGCCCTCTTCGGGCAGCTTCGTGCCCGTGGCCTCCTGCGCCTTGAAAAACGCGAGGCCGTAGGAGTCGGCGAGACCGAGCACCTCGCCGGTGGAGCGCATTTCGGGGCCGAGCAGCGGATCCACCTCGGGGAACATGTTGAACGGGAAGACCGACTCCTTTACGCCGAAGTGCGGGATCGGCTTGCGCTCGAGCGCGAGGTCGGCGAGCTTCTCGCCCATCATCACCCGGGTGGCAAGGCGCGCCATCTGGATGTTGCAGACCTTACTCACGAGCGGCACCGTCCGCGACGCGCGAGGGTTGGCCTCGAGCACATATACGACACCGTCGGAGATCGCGTACTGCATGTTCATGAGGCCCACGACGCCCAACTCGATGGCGATGCGCCTGGTGTAGTCGTCGATGGTGGCGAGGTCCTCGTTCGAGATGATGACCGGCGGGATCACGCATGCCGAGTCGCCCGAGTGGATGCCCGCGTACTCGATGTGCTGCATCACCGCGGGAACAAAGGCGTCCGTACCGTCGGCGATGGCGTCGGCCTCGCATTCGATCGCGTTCTCGAGGAAGCGGTCGATCAGCAGCGGCCGCTCGGGCGTCACGTCCACGGCGGCGGCCACATACATGCGCAGCATGTCCTCGTCGTGGACGACTTCCATGCCGCGCCCGCCGAGCACGTAGCTCGGCCGCACCATCAGCGGGTAGCCGATGCTCGCCGCCGCCTCGAGCGCGTCGTCGAGCGTCGAGACCATCGCCGACTCCGGCATCGGGATCTCGAGCTTCTCCATGATCTCGCGGAAGCGGTCCCGGTCCTCGGCGAGGTCGATCGTCTCGGGCGTCGTGCCCACGATCGGCACACCTGCCTCTTCGAGCGCACGCGCGATGTTGAGCGGCGTCTGACCCCCGAACTGGCAGATGATGCCCTCGGGGCGCTCTTTGTCGTAGATGGCGAGCACATCTTCGACCGTGAGCGGCTCGAAGTAGAGCTTGTCCGAGGTGTCGTAGTCGGTGGAGACGGTCTCCGGGTTGCAGTTCACCATGATGGTCTCGAAGCCGAGTTCGCGCAGCGCAAACGCTGCGTGGACGCAGCAGTAGTCGAACTCGATGCCCTGACCGATGCGGTTGGGCCCGCCGCCGAGCACCATGATCTTGCGCGCATCCGAGACGGGCACCGCGTCTGTGGCGTTGTATGTCGAGTAGTAGTAGGCGGCGTCCTCGACACCGCTCACCGGCACCGGCTCGTAGGCGTGCTTCACGCCGAGCGCGAGACGCCGGGTGCGGATCGAAGCCTCACTTACGCCAAGGAGGCGCGCGAGGTACGCATCGGCGAACCCGTCACGCTTCGCACGCACCAAGATCTCGTCGGGTAGCGTCTCGCTCGCCTTCGCGCCCGCACCCGCAACGCCCGCGTCCGCCGCGTACGCGAGAATCTCCTCCTCGAGCGCCACCAGCTCGGCCATCTGCTCGATGAACCATCGCTTGATGTGCGTCCGCGCGACGAGCTCGTCGATGTCGGCACCCTTGCGGAGCGCCTCGTACATCACCCACTGCCGCTCACTCGTGGGCTCGGCGAGCATCGACATGAGCTCGAAAAGGTCCCGGCGGTAGAAGTCCTTCGCAAAGCCGAGGCCCATGCGCCCGTTCTCGAGCGAGCGGATCGCCTTCAGGAGCGACTCCTTGTAGTGTTTGCCGATGGACATGACCTCGCCCACCGCCCGCATCTGCGTACCGAGCTTGTCGACCGCGCCCGGGAACTTCTCAAAGGCCCAGCGCGCGAACTTCACGACCACGTACTCCCCGCCCGGCGTGTACTTCTCGAGCGTGCCGTCACGCCAGTACGGGATCTCGTCCATCGTGAGGCCGCCCGCCAGGCGGCTCGAGACGAGCGCGATCGGGAAGCCGGTGGCCTTCGACGCGAGCGCGCTCGAGCGGCTCGTGCGCGGGTTGATCTCGATCACGACCACGCGGTCAGTCTCCGGGTCGTGCGCGAACTGCACGTTCGTGCCGCCGATGACCTCGATGGCCTCGACGATGCGGTACGAGTAGTCCTGGAGTCGCGCCTGCAGCTCGGGTGAGATCGTCAGCATCGGCGCGGTGCAGTACGAGTCGCCGGTGTGTACGCCCATCGCGTCTACGTTCTCGATGAAGCACACCGTGATCATCTGCCCCTTGGCGTCGCGCACGACCTCGAGTTCGAGCTCCTCCCAGCCGAGCACCGACTCCTCCACGAGCACCTGCCCCACCATGGACGCCTGCAACCCGCGCGCGCAGATGGTGCGCAGCTCCTCCACGTTGTAGACGATGCCGCCGCCGGTGCCGCCCATCGTGTACGCCGGCCGGATCACCACGGGGTAGCCGAAGTCAGCCGCGATCTTCTCGGCGTCCTCCACGCTCTGGACCGTGATGCCCTTGGCGGTCTCGATGCCGAGGCGCTCCATCGTCTTCATGAACTCGAGCCGGTCCTCGCCTCGCTCGATTGCATCCGGGCTCACGCCGATGATCCGCACGCCGTACTTCGCGAGGATGCCGCGGCGGTTCAGCTCGAGCGAGAGGTTGAGCGCCGTCTGCCCGCCGAGGTTCGGCAGCAGCGCGTCGGGGCGCGAGGCGGCGATTATCCGCTCGAGCGTCTCGATGTTGAGCGGCTCGATGTACGTCTCGTCGGCCATCACCGGGTCGGTCATGATCGTCGCCGGATTTGAGTTCACCAGCACGATCTTGTAGCCAAGCGCGCGCAGCGCCTTGCACGCCTGCGTGCCCGAGTAGTCGAACTCGCACGCCTGACCGATGACGATCGGGCCGGAGCCGATGATCATGACCTTGCTGATGTCGTCGCGACGCGGCATGCGGGCGCTCCTTACGGTGGCGTGGCCGGGCGGGAGTGGCCGGGTACCACCGGGGCGCATGTGCGAAGCCTGTGCCGGCGTGTTTCCGTGGTGTTGCGGCGACTCGATACATTCTAGCGGATACAGACTGCCGGGTGGCCTTTCTGACACGACGAAACGCGCCTGACATGTTCTCTCGAATCGGGCTTGACGGACCGCGTGGCGCAGCGTACCCTTACGCTGTACGCTTACAGTGTAAGGGTGTCAGGGGACGCCCGGGAGAGGAGTCACGATGTTCAAGATGCAGACCTGGCAGCTCATCGTCGTCGCGGCCGTTGCGGTCGCGTGCGTCGGGTACATGTCGTTCACCATCGTCCGGATGCTGTCGCGCCCGGCCGAGGGGACCGCGGCGGTCCGCCACTCCACCCCGCTCGAGACCGGCCTCGTGGGTGCCACGCCCGAGAGCGGCGAGCACGCGTTCGACGGCTTTGCGTACCGGGTGACCTCGCGCTACGCCGGTCGCGTCCGTGTGGTCGTGCGTGACGACACCGTCACAATCGCCGGCCCACGCGCGCCGCGCGGGCTCTACGTGCTGTGGATCTGGCTGCAGGGACTCACCCTCGCACTCGTGCCGCCCGCCCTCGTGCTTGCCATCGTGAAGCTCGACTGGCGCGCGCTGCTGCTCTCGCTCGGGATCATGCTCGCCAGCACGCTCTTCATGGCGATCGGCGCCGGGGTGTGGCCAGGCATGGGCGAGACGCTGTTCGTCGGCGAGGGCCGCTTCGACGCGACCGAGATCCCGCTGTCGGCGGTGCGCAACCTCACCATCGGCGACGACTGGGCGCGCGACGGGATGCGACTCGTGATCGCACCGTACGCACCGGGCATCGACAATCTTGCGATGGACACCGCGGTCTGCTTCAACGCGCCCGATGGCGAGGGCCGCGACGCGAGCTACGCGATCCACATGCTCTCGAAGGAAGATGCGATCGCACTGCGCGATCTGCTCGCCGAAGGGTCCACACCGTGACCCCGCGCGAGCAGACGCTCACGCGCGACGAGATCCTCGGCGCCGCGCTCGCCATGATCGACGCAGCGGGAACGGACGCACTCTCCATGCGCAAGCTGGCCGGCACCCTCGGCGTGGAGGCGATGACGCTCTATCATCACTTTCCCAACAAAGACGCGATCCTGGATGGCGTGGTCGAGCGCGTGTTCGCCGAGATGCGCATCCCAGAGCCGCTCCCCGAGGAGTGGATGGCATTGGCCGAGGAGATGTTCGTCGCATTCCGTCGCGTGCTTGTTGAGCACCCGAACACGATCGTCCTGCTGGCGCGCCGCCCACTCAATACCGAGGGCTCGGCTGACTTCATCGAGGCGCCGCTGTCCGTGCTCGCTCGCAGCGGTCTGCCGCCCGAGCGCGTCGGGCAGCTCTACCAGTCGCTCGTGGCCTACGCGTTCGGCAACGCCTTCATCGCGAGCGACAGGCCGATCGCGCCGGACGGCTCGGCCCTGCGCACGGACGACGACCGGTACCCCGTGGCGCGCGCAAGCGGCAGCGCCATCTCCCGCTTCGACGAGGCCACGTTCCGCGAGACGCTCGAGCACATCATGCGCGGGTTTGGCGGGAGCTGAGCGGGCTGCTCGCCGACTGCGCTGCGCAGCCTACGCAGTGAGTCCGAGTTTCGCAGCGACAGCCGTTCCCCACGCGGCGGCGGCCTCCGTGTCGCGGAAGTCGCCCTCGGGGGCCTTCATCGCCTTCATGACGAGCCGCTCGGGGAGCGAAAACGTCTTCGGCACGTTCATGCCGGGAAACAGGCCGATGTCCACCGGCTCGAGGCCGGTCTCCTTGAGCAGCAGGTCGGTGTACGCGCGCACCTCGTCGGCCTTCTCGGGGTTGGTGTGCATGGTGAGGCAGGCGGTGAACAGCGCGAGCGGACGCTCCTTGAGATCGGACGCATGCCCGACCAGCCACTGCTTCACCGACGCATGCCACATGCTGGCGCGAACGCCGCTCCCCACGAGCACCGCATCGTACGCCGAAGGATCGGGCTTCTCGTCGGCCGGCTTCACGTCCACCGTGACGCCCACGCTCCGCAGCCCTTCAGCGATCGCCTCGGCGACGCCCGCCGTGCAGCCGCTCTTGGTTCCATACACCACGAGTGCCGTGCTCATGTGTGCGACTCCCTGCTCGGTGACATCCGGCAACTAGCGTACCCCAGATGTCAGTGCGTCTCACGCCGTCACGCGAGACCCCCCAGCTCGGGCGGCCTTGGCGTGTATCGCTCGATGAAGAAGCCGCGCCACAGCTTGACGCGTTGCCCGTAGCGCTCGACGACCGGTTCGGCCGGATCGAGCGGAACGTCGAGGACCACGTCGTCTCGACGCGGATGGTTGGGGTCGTAGATGCGCACGGCCACGCGCTGCTCGCCAAAGTCGGCTGCGTACGCCAGCACCTGATGGTTGCGCGCGAGGTGCTTGAGCGTCATCCCGCTCACCATGCCCAGCGGCACCGGGCGACCCGACCGCAGCATGTCGAAGAGCGTCAGTAGCTCGCGCCTGGTGGCCACGCCGATGCCGAGCCGGCCTGCCGAGGGCAGGTACGTGTAGCGCGCGAACTCGACGAGGTTGACGCCGGTGCCCGCCACCACGCTTTCCACCTGCCGGCGCCAGATGGCGCGAGCCGCAGGTGAGCCATGGGGCGGCAGCTCCCGACCGAGCGCTTCGGGGCCGAGCGGCTCATCGGCGACGAATGCATCGAGTGCGGCGAACACCATGCCCCCGCAGCGGCCGCGTGAAGCGACGACGCCGAGGAGTGTGTCCTTCCAGGTATTGGGGAAGCCGAAACCGTGCTTCGACGGGCGAAATTCGGTGTCGAGCTCCATATGAAGCCGCCTGACGGTCGGAGATGCGCGGTTAGATGATAGCGCGCCGCGGCTAGGCGAGCGGTGGCTCCGCAGGTGCCTCAGGGTCCGGCTCCGCAGGTGCCTCAGGGACAGGCGCCGCGCCGATGATCTGTGCAACTCGCCCCGCCACCGTTGGTTCGTCCCAGGCCGGGTCGGCCGTCTCGCCGAGCGTGAGCAAGACCTCGCGCGCGATCACATCGCGCGCCTGGGCTGTGAGCGAGTCCCGGCGCCTCAGGTAGTCGAAGCCGAGTTCGGTCTTCTCGGACACAAGCGTATCGCCGATCTCGAGCGGGCGCTCCTTCGGCTCGTAGACCACCACTGTGCCCGCGGCCATGTCGCCGACACGCTGGCGCTGACGTGACAGCAGCACCGCGAGGATGCCCACGAGATACGCGCTTGGCAGCGCGTCGACGATACGCAGGAGATTGCGCGTCGCCGAGGTGCCGAACGAAACCCTGCCGCCGCCCTCACGCACGACCCGGATCCCCGCGATCCGCTTACCGGGAGTGCGACCGTTGCGTCGGACCTCGAAGAAGATGTGGTACCCGTAGCCCGTCAAGAACACCAGGACCACGCCCAGAGCGATCGCACCGTAGACGAACGCGTCTTCGCTGAACGCCTCGGTGAGCCCCGTCGCGGTGAGCAGCACGACCAGGAGGACCAGCAGGAGGGCCTCAGCGGCGATCGCAAGCGCGACGAAGAGCTGATCGATCACGAATGCGACACCGCGCGATCCGACGCCTGCGAGCTCGAGATCGAACGCCACGGCCTCCGGCGTCTCGACTGTGAGCCTGTCATCAAAGACCGTTGCGCCCACCGACCTGCCCTCCCCCTGTCCGAATCGGCTGCGCTGAATGCTAGCATAGGTACGCGGCCGGGCCGGGTGCCCGACCACTCCGTTCTTACCTCGCGCAAGGGGGCGTCTTGGACGAGCGGCAGTTCGTAGCCGGATCGCAGGCCACATGGAATCGCCTCGCCGAAGCGGCGGAGCGCTCGAGCAGGCACGGAGCTGCGAGCCTCGGCGCTCACGACCTCAAGCGCATGCACGAGGACTACCGGACCGCTGCCGCCGATCTCGCGTACGCGCAGACCCACTTTCGCGGCTCGGCTGCCTCAGCCCACCTGAATGCCCTCGTCGCGCGCGCACATGCCGAACTCTACAGCGCCCCCCAGGGTCGCATCTCGGCGGTATGGCGATTCCTTGCCTCAGGCTATCCACGGCTCGTGCGACGGCGTTGGCGCCCGATCGTGCTCGCCTCGGCAGTGCTCCTCGCCGCGGCGCTGAGCGGGTTTGCCGCATCGTACGCGAATCCGTCCCTTGCCCGGGTGATGGTGCCGGCACAGGTGCGCGACCTCGTTCCCGAGGTCGGCCGCAGCGAGCGTGCGCTCGTGAGCCCTGCAGAGTCGCCGGTCATGTCGGCGGCGATCACGGTCAACAACATCCGCGTCTCGTTCCTGGCGTTCGCCGGCGGCATGACGTACGGCCTCCTCACCGTCTACGCGCTGCTCATGAATGGCGCGATGCTCGGCGTGCTTGCGGGGACAGCGCACCAGGCGGGCGCCGCATTCGACTTCTGGGTGCTGATCGTCCCGCACGGGGCGCTCGAGCTTCCCGCGATCGTCCTCGCCGGTGGCTCCGGCCTTCTTCTCGCGGGGGCGCTGCTCTTCCCGGGCGACCTTCCGCGCGGAGCCGCACTCCGGGCGGTGACCGACGACGCCCTTAAGCTCGCGCTCGGCGCGATTCCGCTGCTCGTGATAGCTGGCTTCATCGAGGGGTTCGTGACCCCGCGGGCGTATGGCACCGAGCTCAAGCTCGCGGTCGGTTTGATCTCCGCCGTCTTGCTCACGGCATACATCGCACTGCCGGGCAGACGTACCGAGACCGCTGCCCGGGAGGCGGACGCCGAGAGCAGCGAGCTCTCTGCTCCGCGCATTCGCATCCTCTAGAGTCGCCCGCGCGCCTTGATCTCCAGGTAGCGGTTGACTGCCGCCACCGACAGCTCCTCGGGGTGCACGTCGAGGATGAGACTGCCCCGCGCGCCGAGAATCGCAAGTGCCTCGGCCTTGTCCCTCAGCAGATCCTGCGCAACGGCGACGCGAAACGCGGAGATCTCGTCATCCACCGATGCTGACGCCTCGACTTCGGTCAGGCGGTTGCGCTGGCAGATCACGAGCGGCAGGTGTCTCGGGACCAGGGCGCCGACGACCTTGAGAAGACGCTCGGACGGTCCGCGTCCAACGATGTCCGTCATCAGCACGATGAGCGCGCGGCGGCCAAGACGGCTGGTCAGATACGCCATCGCACCCGCGTAGTCTGGCTCTTCTACCCTCGCCTCAACGCTGTAGAGGGCTTCGAGGATGGCGTGAAACTGCCGCTGCCCCTTGCGTGGCGGCACGTATCGCACCACGTCTCGCCCGAAGACGAGTAGCCCCACGAGGTCACCGTGCTCGATGGCGAGATAGCAGAGCAGCAAGGCGGCGTTGACCGCCCGATCGAGCTTGGAGAGCGGCCCGGCCATGGCGGTCATCATGCGACCCACGTCGATCGCGAGCACGACCACCTGGCTTCGCTCCACCTCGTAGAGACGTGTGACCGGTGTGCCACGCCGCGACGTGGCTTTCCAATCGATATCACCGTAGTCGTCGCCCGGCAGGTAGTCGCGAAGCGACTCGAACTCGGTGCCTTCACCCGCCCGGCGAAGCGCGCGTATACCAAGCTCGCGCAACGCCCCGCGCCGGGCCAGGAGTGCGTACCTGCTCACCGCCATGATGTCCGGGTAGACACGGACGTCCTGGTCGAGCGGCGCCTGCCACTGCCAGCCTGCCAGGCCGAGGCCGCCGATGCATCTGAGCGCCACAGGACCGAAGCGGTATCCGCCTCGCCGCGGTGGTGTGAAGTGGAAGGTGATCTGCACTTCACCGTGCGGCGGGACTTCAACGAGTCGAACTTCGCGCTCACCGCTGAACCCGACCGGGGGCGTTTCGCGGAGGGAGAGCCTGGCTCGCTGTCCAGACGTGTTGACTAGGCGGACATCCACTGGATTCGGTACGCCGATCGAGAGCTTCACCGGCACAGTGCGCTCGCATCGTATGTCGCTCGCGCGCGCGGCTCGCCGGGCGTCTGCGACGACAAGTGCGATCAACACGCCGATCCCGGCTCCCGCAAGGACGACCGCGAGCACCGCAGGCAGTGCGGCCACGGCTGCCGCAGCGATAGCGAGCGCCACCGCGACACGTGTGGTCACGAAGAGGCGATGCCGGATCGGTCTGTCGGTGCGATCGGTCACCGCGGTACCGGCACCCTGTCGAGAACATCGGTAAGCACGGCGTCGGCATCCGTGCCCTCGATCTCCACCTCGGGGCGAACGAGAACCCGGTGGCGGAGGCATGACCCGGCCATCGACTTCACGTCATCCGGCGTCACGTACTCCCGCCCCTCGAGTACGGCACGGCCCTTCGCCGCTACGAGCAAGCTCACCCCCGCCCGAGGACTTGCGCCCAGCCACACCCACTGGTGCTCGCGCGTCGCCCGGACGATCGCACTCACGTAGGCGAGCACCCCGTCTTCGACCACGATGCCCGCGAGCGCCTCACGCGTGGCCATGACGTCCTCGGCGGTCGCGACCGGCTTCATCCCGAGGTCCGCGAAGTCGGTCTCCTCCATGCCACCGATGTGTCGCTTGAGGATAGCGACCTCCTCGGCATCGGATGGATAGCTGACCTTCAGCTTCTGCTGGAATCGATCGAGTTGGGCCTCGGGAAGCGGGTAGGTGCCTTCGTACTCCACAGGGTTCTGTGTGGCGATCACGATGAACGGCGCTGGCAGGTGGTGGGTCGTGCCGTCGATGGTGATCTGCCGCTCTTGCATCGCTTCGAGCAACGCCGACTGCGTCTTGGGTGGCGTGCGGTTGATCTCATCGGCAAGCACCATGTTGGCGAAGACGGGGCCTTTGCGCAGCGTGAATACCTGGCGCCCGGCATCGAAGACGTTCGTTCCAACCACATCGGCCGGCATGAGATCGGGGCTGAACTGGATGCGCTTGAAGCTCATGTCGAGCGAGTACGCGAGAGCCCGCGCGAGCAGCGTCTTGGCGGTTCCAGGGACGCCCTCGAGCAGCACATGGCCGCCGGTCACCAACCCGATCAGGAGCGAGTCGAGGATCGCGTCCTGGCCCACCACCGCCTTGGCAACCTCCCCACGTACCGCGCGTGCCAGATCCCGTGTCGCCTCGATATCAGCCATTTCTGTCCTCCACCTCACGTCGAGCCCGAACGAGCGCCCGGGCTGCTGCGACGAACTCCTCAACCTTCACCTTGTCAGCCGACCGAATCCGCTCCGACCGCTCCAGGGCCTCCGCCGCCCCGGGATGGCGGGCGAGCCCCACCGTGAGCATCCCATGCCGCCGCCGTAGTGACCGCGCGAGCGCGTCCTCGAGCACGCCGAGTGCGTGCGCGCGGGCACCCGCGCTTCGGTAGACCTCGGCCAGCTGCGCGATGTATGCGCCGGTACGAGCCATCACGGTCTGCGGCTGCGGGATCGCCGGCCCCAGCCGTCTGCTACGAGCCCCAAGTGCGACGACGAGCGCGGCCAGCGCGAACAGCAAGCCGATGCGGCCGCCGGGACTCAGACGATCCCAGATCGAACCACCGCGCGCATATCCCTGGTGATACTCGTCGAAGTACACCGGGCGCGCGCCTCCGGCAACCAGCAGCGTTGCCAGGCGAGCGTTGTCCTCCTGCCCAAGCCCATCGTTGGTCATCGGATACGGCGAGGACAGCACGACAACCTCGCCCGCCCCAAGACGTCGGGTAGCCACGAGAGACTCGTCTTCGCCCACAACCGTCACCCACTCCGCCGTGACCCCGGTGAGCCGGGCGGACCCGAACGATGCGGTCGTCACACCGCTCGCATACCGCGTGGGGATTGCAGGTGAATCCTCCATGGGCTCCGCGACCGTGGTCCAGACGTCCCCGAGGAGCGGGCCCGCGAACGCATCGATCGCGACCGGCCCCGCAAGCACCACCCGGCCGCCATCCTCGACCCACTCGGTAAGCCGATCGACGTCGGCTGCCGAGGGCCACTTGACCAGGAACGTGTCCGAAGCGACGACGATCGTTCCCTCGGCGGGCAGCGGGTCGAACTGCTCGAGCGGCTGCGCGTCCATTCCCAGTTCGCCAAGGTAGCGATACAAAGACTGCGTGCCCTCCGGCGCCGCGCTGTAGATGGACGATATCGGCAGCTCCTGTGAGTACTGCCGCTGCGCAAGACCGACCACCAGGGAGTAGAGGCCGGCGAGGACGCCGAGGATCAGGACGGTCACGACCAGCCTCGTGTCGAGACGTCGGAGGCCACGCCGCTGGCCGGCGCGCGCGCTTGGTACCCGCTTGCTCACGCGTCGCCCCCCTTCCAGCGCCCGGCGCCGTCGGTGATGGCGAGGTAGTGCGTGCGGGCAAGATCGAGCCCCGCCTTGCCAGGATCGCGCCGACCGTACCAGGCACTCTCGAAGATCCGGGCGAGCCCGTCCAGATCGGAGACCACACCGGGTGCGGACGTCCGCACGTCGTTCAGGAGCTCGCCGTTCGTGCGCGTCTTCGTTCGTGCGATCGCGCCCACATCCACGAGCGTGCGTGCAGCACCACCGAAGAGCGCTCGAACGGCCTCACGGAAGCGACCCGCCCCGGCGAGCCGGTCGGCATAGGCAAGAGCGTCAGGCGGCAGATCCTCGGCGGCTGCCACGACGGGCGCGCCATCCTCTTCGGCCGCGACCACGGCCCGCATACGGCGTCTCGCCATGACCCACATTCCCAGACGCACAAGCAGGCCCGCCGCTACCGCCGCGGACAAGGCGACGATGTAGGGCCAGGCGCCAGACAGATCGATGTCCGGAGCCTCGGGAGCGTTGACACCGGGAAGCCCGGCGAAGAGTCCCTCAAGCCAATCGGCCAGCCTCTCCGCCAGGTCGATGAGCAGGTCGCCGAGCGTTGTGCCCTCGTCGTCATCGTCCGCCTCGAGGATCGTGGCAAGGGCCTCCCGGTCCTCGGGCACCTCGACGACTCGACCCGTCCCGATCGCCTCGAGCAGGGCGATCGCCCGCGCCTCGACTTCATCCGCCGCAATCCGGATGCCGCTCGAGCTCCTCGCGCTGCCGAGGCGCCCGGCAAGCTCGAGCAGCTTCTTGTCGCGCACCGGGATCCGGGAGCCGTCGAGATCCACCGTCTCATCGGAGGGGAGCGCACTGTCGATCGCCTCGGCTACCTCGGCGGCGCGCGCGGGCGTCGCCTCGGTCAGGTCCGCCGCCTCATCGCGGATTTCGCGCAGCACTATGCGGTACTCCACCACGGACATCGCCGTTGCCGATGCGGCACCGACGCTCAGGGCGAGCAGGGCGATCGCGAACGAGACGAACGCGAACCAGATAACGCGCTTCCGGCAGAGGCTTTCGCGCGAGATCATCCTCGGCGCATGTGGCATCAAGCGACTCCGCGAAGCGTCCGTGCCCGCATCAGGAGGTCCATGCCTTCGCAACGCGACCGCAAGTCGAGGTAGTAGGAGTAGGTCGCGATGCTCGTGAGCGGCACGGTGATGGACAGCGCGATCGCGTTGATCAGGCCCGTGACCACGGTCAGCCACACCATACCCGGAGCGCCGAACCCGCCTGTCGCCCACACGGCATCCGGGTTCTGCACGATCGATACGATCAGCGGGATGAACGTGATCGATGAGATGGCCTGCTGCAGCACCGAGTTGATCAGCGCCATCATCACGAGGAAACCGACCGTGCGCCACTCGTTGCCACGCACGAGGGAGGCGCTCCGCGTGAACGCTGCGCTGAGCGACGCGCGTTCGACCACCACGGTCGGGCCGATCATGGAGAACCGGGCCCAGAAGTACAGCGAGCCGACGACGCTCCCGATCAGAACCGCTGGCAGTAGACAGATGATGAATGTGCCGATCATGCTGGCGACCGTCACGACGCCGTACAGGATTATGCCGACGACGATCGTCGCCCCAAGATAGGCGAGCCACCGCTCACGTCCGGCCTTCAGGAACTCACCGGGTGTGCTCCGTTGACCGAAGAGCATGACTTCGGCGGAGCTGTAGACACTCGAAGCGTAGTAGGCGCGAGCGAGTCCGGCGGCGGCGATGCCCACCAGCAACACCCCGTACAGAGCAATGAAGGAGACGAGGAATGCGGCGGCCTCCTCCTCGGATGCCGCGGACATCGACATGACGGAGTCCATGTACACGTAGTTGTAGACACTCGACGCGGCCAACTGAAGAAGCATCGCCGGGAAGATGATCCACAGGGCCGCAGTCGCGTAGGTCTTGAAGTGTGCGCGGTACATGGCGATCGCATCATCGATCACGCGCCCGATGCTTCGAGTACCGAATCCCATGCTCACCGGCGGCCGTCCTCCCCGTACCCCCACGGACACACCCTGCAAGGATACCGCACCGGCGGGGGGCGCGAGCCTCTCCGCCGGAGCCATCCCTCGGCCGTGCACAGCGCCCATCACAAGTCGACCTTCACGCCATCGAATCCGTCTTCTGGCGTTAGTCCTCCGTGGATGCGGGTATCTTACTGACTGACCGTCAGTCATTAGCGTGCAGGGGGCCCTCTCCCTGATCCCGGGAGGCGGATGGGCAATGAAACTCGGCAACCTGATCATCAAGAACGTGCTGCGCCAGAAGACGCGCACCGGGCTGACCCTGCTCGGGATCAGCATCGGCATCGCAACGATCCTCACGCTCGGCGCGGTGGCCGACGGGCTCACCGTGGCGTTTTCGGGCATAGTGAGTTCCGGCGAGGCGGACTTCCTCATCGGTCAGGCCGGCTCCTCGGACCTCACCTTCAGCCGCCTGAACGAGGACATCCTCGACCGCCTGCGCGACGAGGACGGCATCGAGCAGATCGAGGGCGTGAGCCTCGGCGTGACCCGCTACGGCGAGAACCCGTTCTTCATGGCGTTCGGGCTTTCCGAGAGCGGCGTGAAACTCGGCGGCTTCTCGCGGGTGCGCGGCGATGCCCTCTACCCCGGCGAGGACGAGGTGGTGCTCGGCAAGGTCGCCGCGAGTGTGACCGGCAAGGAGCCCGGGGACACGATCGAGCTCTTCGGCGAGGAGTTCGAGGTCGTGGGCGTGTACGAGACAGGCGAACAGCTCCAGGACGGCGGCGCGATGTTCCGCACGTCCACGCTGCAGCGCGTCACCCAGACCGAGGGCAACATCACCATCGCATTCGCCAAGGTGACCGAGGGAACGGATGTGGCGGAGATCACGGCGCACCTCGATGAGAAGTACGCCAAAGAGATCGTCACGATCAAGAGCGCCGACGAGGTCTCGCGCATCGACCAGGGCACGGAGATCATCAACGGGGCCACCTGGATGATTTCCGCACTCGCGGTGATCATCGGTGCGATCGGCGTGATGAACACGATGATCATCAGCGTCTTCGACCGCATCCGGGAGATCGGCGTGCTCAAGGCCGTAGGCTGGCGCCGCCGCACCGTAATGGCGATGGTGCTCGGTGAGTCGGTCATCATCGGGCTCGTGGCTGTGGTGGTGGGCTCGGCGATCGCAATGGCCGTGCTCGTTCCGATGTCGCAGACCGACATGGCCCGTGCGTTCCTGCAGCCTGCATACAGCGTCGAGCTCTGGCTGCGCGCCACGGCAGTAGCCGTGCTGGTGTCGGTCATCGGCGCGCTGTACCCGGCGTGGAAAGCAGCGAGTCTCTCCCCCGTTGAAGCCCTTCGGTACGAGTAAAGGAGTCGGCAATGGCAATCATCGAAGCCATCGGCGTGAAGCGTCACTTTGACCGCGGCGCGATCAAAGCGCTCGACGGCGTGGACCTCGCGATCGAGTCCGGCGAGTTCGTGGCGATCATCGGCCCGAGCGGTTCGGGCAAGTCCACGCTCCTGCACATGCTCGGCGCGCTCGACACGCCCGATGAGGGGCGCGTCGTCATCGACGACATCGATCTTGCCGAGGAGCGGGACCTCGCCTCGTTCCGACGGCGAACCGTCGGATTCGTATTCCAGCTGCACAATCTCATCCCGACCCTCACCGCGCTCGAGAACGTGCAGATCCCGCTCATGGAAGACGGACTCGGTTCAGCCGAGCGCCGCACCCGCGCGCTCGAACTGCTTGAGCGAGTAGGGCTTTCCGACCGGGTGGACAGCCTGCCCACTACGCTCTCCGGCGGGGAGCGTCAGCGTGTGGCGATCGCACGCGCGCTGGTGAATCGGCCGCGTATCCTGATTGCAGACGAGCCGACGGGCGCCGTCGACTCGGCAAACAGCAAGCGCATCATGGACCTGCTGCGCACAGTGAGCCGCGAGACCGGCATGACGCTGGTGGTCGTGACGCACGACCCGCAGGTGGCCGAGCAGGCCGACCGCGTGATACGGGTGCTCGATGGACGGGTGGTGACCGAGGCGGCATGAGTCCCAGGCAGCGCAAGGACCCGGGAGTCCGACGTGCGGAGCTCGTGGCGGCGGCCGCCGCTCTGTTCGCGGAACGTGGCGTGAGCGATACCGCTGTGAGCGACATCGTGAAGACCGCCGGTGTGGCGCAAGGCACCTTCTACCTGTACTTCGAAAGCAAGGACGCCATCATCTGCGCGGTGGTCGAGACGCTTATCGACCAGATGGTGGGCCACATCGAGGACGCCCTCGCCGATCCCGACCGGCGCGCGGTCGAGAAGCTCGAGGCGATGGCTGCAGCGCTCGTGGAGATCAACGACGAGCCGTTCGAGGTCGAGTTGATGGCGGTCTTCCACCGCCCGGACAACCTGCCCATCCACGACCGGGTGATGCGGAGCCTCGTTCCGCGGCTGATGCCGAATCTCGCCGCGATCATCCGCCAGGGGGTCGAGGAGGGGGATTTCGTCTCCGAGGACCCCGAAGCAACGGCCTGGTTCGTCCTCGGCGCACTCCAGGGCATGGAGACGGCGTTCACCGACGTGAACAAGACTCAAAGCGCGATCGTGCAGCTCAGGGCATTTGTGCTGAGGGGACTCGGGTACGCCGACGAGCGCTCCTGATGTCTTCCGCGATGACCCGGCTCAGGCGGTATCGTCCGCCTGTGGCCGGTGTTCCGCCGCGGGCGTTACCTCGGACGATGCCTCCATCGGCGCCGCAGCCGTCGGCTGCCTTCTCGGATACGGCTTCATCACGATGAAGTAGTACACGACGGCACCGATCACCCCCACGAGCAGCACGATGAGCAGCCAGATCATCCGCTCGTTCGGGTCATCCCGTCCGGCACGTGCGTTGGGGAAGTCCTCCGGCGCGCGCTGGACGACGTCCACGAGCGCGATGACCCACACCACGACCGAAGCGACACCCAGCACCAACGGGATCAGGTACATCAGGCACATCATCGAGGTCCAGAGCGCAACGAGCGCTCCGGCTGTCGCGTCGCTTCCGGCTCCGTACTCCATGACTCCCCCATTCGCGTGGACTGTCTTCTACAGAGAGAATTCCCCGCGCGCCACCACAGCGGCGCTTCCGCCGACGTCGACTCTCATGATGCCGTCCGGCCCGCCTTCGGCGCGTGCGTGCAGCGTGCTCGGGCGTCCGATCTCAGCGCCCTGCGAGATCACGATCTGATCGCCCCAGGCGATGCGTCCGTGCCGGGCGAGGTGGACCGCAAGGGGTCCGGCTGCCGAACCGGTGGCGGGATCCTCCCCCACGCCGAGCTCGGGGGCGAACATGCGGGTCTTGACCCGGTCCCCCGCTGCGCAGAAGCAGCTCACACCCGCCACGCCCGAAGCTTCGGCGAGCAACCGCATGTCGGGCTTGAGCGCGGCGACCTCGGCTTCACTCTCGAGCGTCACGAGCAGGTGCTGCACGCCGTTGTCGTAGCGCTCTACCGGAAGTGCCGAGCCGCCTACGCCGAGCGCGTCGAAGAGCGCCCCGGGTTCGGCGACCGGCTCGACCGACGGGATCGGTTGCTCCATCCAGCCGAAGACGATGCGCGCGCCTTCGCGCTCGAGGGTGACCGGCACCACACCGGCAGCGGTCTCGATACGCAGCACCACCTTCTGGAGCGGTCCCGCCACCGCAAACGCGGTCCCGAGCGTCGGGTGACCGGCGAATGGCAGTTCGCGTACGGGCGTGAAGATGCGCATGCGGATGTCGGCGTCGCCCTCGGGAGGCAGCACGAACGTGGTCTCGGAGAAGTTCAGCTCCCGCGCGAGCATCTGCATCTCGGCGTCGGACAGCCCGCCCCCGTTGGTGAACACGCCGAGTTGGTTGCCGGCGAACGGCACATCGGTGAAGACATCCACGATCACGAAGCGGTACCTGCGCGGCACAGCGGCTCCCTCCTGCGGGGATACACAATTGGTGGCGAACATCGCGAGCTGATGTCAGCTCTGATGATAGCGAGTCACGCAGGGAGTGTACGCTGGGCCCGTGTTCGCACCGCCGGACCGAGGAGAGAGCGATGACCTGGTACGAGGAACTCGTCAAGCCAGCGTGGGCACCGCCGGCACCCGTCTTCGGCATCGTCTGGAGCATCCTTTACCCGATCATCATCGTGGCGTACGGCTACGTCATCTACCGAATCTTCCGCGGCGATTTCCCACCGACGTTGCTGGTGCCGATCCTCTTGAACGTAGCCACCAACATCGCATTCACGCCGATCCAGTTCGGCCTGCGGAACCTCTGGCTCGCCGAGTTCGACATCATCGTCGTGCTGGCGACGATCGTCTGGTCGATGATCGCGATCTGGCCGCACACGCGCTGGGCGTCACTCGCGCTCACCCCCTACCTCGTGTGGGTGATGATCGCGACCGCGCTGCAGTCGAGCATCACGTGGCTCAACCGGTGAGCGTTGTGATGGACACGTCTGCGGCCGCGTTCGAGCGCAGCATCGCAGCCGTGCTCCCGAAGGCGCCGTATGCCGAGCGCCTGGAACTCCTCCAGGTCAACCTCGGCCGGCGCTGCAATTCGGCGTGCACGCACTGTCATCAATCGTGCTCGCCGTCGTGCACGGAGATGATGGACGAAGCGACGCTGGCTGCCGTGTCCCGGATCGCCCTCGACGTACGACCAGCGCTCGTGGACATCACCGGCGGCTCGCCGGAGCTCCACCCCGGCCTGCCCGCGCTGGTGTCTCAGCTGCGGTCCGCGGGTCTGCGCACCCGGATGCGCACCAACCTTACGGCACTTCTTGAACCGGATGCCGAGGGACTGATCGACCACCTCGCCGAGGCAGGCGTTGAGCTGCTTGCCTCCGTACCCGCGCTGACCAGCGACGCTTACGCCAGCCAGCGTGGCAGACAGCTCGATAGTGCGCTCGCGGTGCTCCGACGTCTCAACGATGAGGGGTGGGGGCGTCCCGGGGGCGTCCGCCTCGATCTCGCCGTGGACTCCAGCGTATACGGTGCTGACTGCGCGTCAGACGACCTCACCGCCCGCTACCGCGCTGAGCTCTGCAGTGGTCTCCGCATCGACTTCAACGACCTGATGCTCATCACCACGATGCCGATCGGTCGTTTCAGGGCCGCGCTGGAGCGGCGAGGTGAATACGAGTCCTATCTCAGCGGACTTGCCGGGCGATTCAACCCCGCCACCGTGGCGAACCTTTCGTGCCGGACAGCGATCGAGATCGCCTGGGACGGCACGCTGTCCGACTGCGATTTCAACCTCGGCGCCGGCCTGGGCACCGCCCGGGGAGAACCGGCGCACATCTCCGAGTTCGACGCACTGCGTCTCGCACAGCGCCGCATCCGGTTCGCGTCGCACTGTTGGGCGTGCGCGGCGGGTGACGGCTCGGGTTGACAGGGCGCACTTTTGTGACCCGGTCGGGACACGGCGTGCGACCCCGGCTCATCGTCCTGACGCGCTATCCGGTCCTCGGCACCGTCAAGAGCCGGATAGCCGCGGAGCTTGGCGCCGAAGCAGCGCTCGCGCTACACCGCGAGCTTGCGGAGCACGCGCTCAGGCGTGCCCGTGCCGTCGAACTCGCAGGCGCTGTCGACATGGAGATCAGGCTCGCCGACGGCTCTGCCGCAGACGGCAGACGCTGGCTGGGACACCGGCTCCGAGTGCGCCCACAGCGCGAAGGCACCTTGGGCGACAGGCTCGCCGAAGCCCTGGGGACGGCGATCTCCGAGGGTGCGCCGGCGGCGATCGCGATCGGCGCGGACTGCCCTGATGTGGGCGGATCGATCATCCGTGAGGCGATCGCCCACCTCGACCGCGCCCCCGTCGCACTCGGACCGGCCGAAGATGGCGGCTACTACCTGGTCGGCGTGCGCGCGGACGTTTCAGAAGCGGTCACGGCCGCGCTGTTCGAGCAGATCCCCTGGGGCACGTCGGAGGTGCTCGCCGTCACGCTCGCGCGGCTCTCGGCACGTGAGATCTCTCCGGTGCTGCTGCCCACGCTCGCCGACATCGACCGACCGGAGGACTCACGCCGTTGGGAAGCGCGGCGCAGCGAGGACGGATCACGCGTGAGCGTGGTCGTGCCCGCACTCGACGAGGAGTCGACCGTTGCGAGTGCGGTGCTGAGTGCCCGTGTAGCGGGCGCATACGAGGTGATCGTGGCCGACGGCGGGAGCACTGACGCCACCGTTGCGCTGGCCGAAGATGCGGGGGCACTGGTCGTGCACGCACCCCGTGGCAGAGCCGTGCAGATGAACGCGGGTGCTGCGATTGCCACCGGCGACACGCTCCTGTTCTTGCATGCCGATACCGTACTGCCCCCCGACGCCTGCGCACAGGCCGCTCGCGTGCTCGACGATTCCCGAGCGGTGGGCGGGGCCTTCGGCTACTCGGCGGGAAGTGAGACCGACCGGCTCGACCGCTTCATCTCGGCGATGGGCCAGCTTCGCTACGCCATCTTCCGCCTGCCCTACGGCGACCAGGCGATCTTCGCGCGGCGCAGCGTCTTAGAGGACCTCGGCGGCTTCCCGGAGCTTCCGGTGATGGAAGACCGCGAGTTCGCGCTCAGGCTCAAGCGTCTGGGTGGCCTGGGTCGCGCACCGGGCGCGGTCCGCACATCGGCGCGCGCGTGGCGTGAGCGCGGGCTGATCGGCGCCACCGCTCGCGACATGGCGACGATCGCGGGGTACCGGCTCGGGATCGACCCGGCGCGGCTCGCACGTTGGCGGAGCGGTCGCTAGACCCGTGCACCTCCCGGAGTCAATACAGGCTAGTAATCGACGTGCGACCCGTCGCAGTAAGGCGGGTTGCCGGTGAGACCGCAGGTACACACCGCGATCGACGTCACACCATCCGACTCGAACTCAAGTGGCGTGATCTCCGAGCCCGCGTGCGACCCGTCGCAGTACGGCGGCGTCTTAGTCTTGCCGCATTGGCACCAGGAGTACGTGCCTTCGGCCAGCACGCCCACCGCAGGCTTCTCCACTGATTCCGCATTCTCGAAACGCATGGCTGCTCCCGTCGTCGCATGAGGTCGTGGAATGTCCATACCCGCTGGGACCACGACCCAGATGACCGCACGTCAGGTGCTTGACGCCGCGTAGCATCCTGATTATTCTGATTCTGCTGATTCTGCCGAATGGAGGTCCCCGTGCCCGAGGACGCGAAATGCCCCACCTGTGGCCCCGCGGAGTGCTGCGCACTCGAAGCGGTCGTAAGCGTAGACGAGCGCGGCCAGCTCGTCTTGCCGAAGGATCTCAGGACACGTGCCGGAATCGCCCCCGGTGAGCGGCTCGCTCTCATGAGCTACCGCGGCGAAGACGGCGAGATCTGCTGCATCACGCTCGTGAAGACCGAAGCGATGGCGGGCGCGGTGCGTTCGCTCATCGGCCCTGCGCTCGGCCTGTGACGGCCGCACCCACCCCGCGATAGGAGACGACGATGAACGAGCAGGACACCATCAAAGACGCGGTGCGTGACCGCTATGCCGGGCACGCCGTGAACAAGACCTCGTGCTGCGGCTCCGGATCGTCGTGTTGCGGCCCGACCGCGGCGACCGCGGTACCCGACGGCGCGTACGACCTCGGCGACCTCTCGGCTCTGCCGGCCGATGCCGACCTGGGACTCGGCTGCGGCAACCCGTTGGCGTTCGAGTCGCTTGCCGAAGGCGAGACGGTCATCGACCTCGGCAGCGGCGGCGGCATCGATTGCTTCCTGGCGGCGCGTAAGGTCGGTCCCACCGGGCGCGTCATCGGCATCGACATGACGCCCGAGATGATCGCGCTCGCACGGCGCAACGCCGCGCAGGGCGGCTACACCAACGTGGAGTTCCGCCTCTCCGAAGTGGAATCCATGTCCGTGCCGGACGACACGGCCGACATCGTGATCTCGAACTGCGTGATCAATCTCGTGCCCGACAAGCACGCGGCATTCGCCGAGGCATTCCGGGTGACCAAGCCCGGCGGACGCCTCTCGGTCTCCGATATCGTCACGACCGAGCCGCTGCCCGAACTCGCGCGTGAGTCGGTGGCCGCCTACGTGGCGTGCCTCGGCGGCGCGTCGGTGCTCGACGACTACCTCGCGGCCATCCGGGACGCAGGATACACCGACGTGCGCGTGACGAGCGACGTGGCCTACGCGATGGATGATGAGGAGGCGGACGCGCTGGCATCCTCGTTCGGGATCGATGTACCGGCAGGCCTCGATGAGGCCGAGATGCGCCGGGTGGCGAAGCTCTTCCACAGCGTCACGGTGCAGGCGCTCAAGCCCGCGTAGGCTGCCCCGCCGCAGGGCCTGATCCGGCGGACGCGCTACACCTCGTAATCGACGACAGCACGTGATTCGCGCATCTCGCCGATGAGCTGGGCGATCCTCACATGCTCGGGATGCACCTGGTACGCCTTGAGATCGTCCACGGTCTCGAACTCCGAGTAGATCACCAGGTCGCACGGGTCGTGATCCGCGCGGATGTCCACGCCCACCTCGAGGTGTCGCACCTGCGGTACCGATTCGCGAAGCGACTCGATCGCCGCCTTCGCGTGCTCGAGGTTCTCGGCTCTGCTCGCGCCGAGCGCTTCATCTTTGAACCGCCACACCACGATGTGCTTGATCACCTGGACCGCCTCCCGTTCGGGAACCTCCCAATCATCGGGCGAGACTGTAGTGGCCGCAAGCGAGCGCACCGTCATCCGACCGTCACCGGCGCATGCGCGCACACTCTGCTAACGTAGAAGTCCGCCCCACCCCCGTCCAAAGGTCCCTCGTGAAGCCTGTTCTGATCGAAGCGTGGCGCGCCGGTCTGTTCCGCAAGGAGCACTGGCTGCCCAACATGGCTGCCGGGGTGGTCGTGGGCGTGGTCGCCATCCCGCTTGCGATGGCCTTCGCCATCGCGGCAGGCGCCAAGCCCGAACAGGGACTCTATACGGCGATCATTGCCGGCCTCGTGGTCACCCTCTTCGGCGGGAGCCGGGTGCAGATCGCCGGGCCCACCGGCGCCTTCGCTGTACTGCTCGCGGGCGTCACCGCGCGCTACGGACTCGGCGGGTTGCAGGCCGTCACCATGCTCGCAGGCGTCATGCTCGTCATCTTCGGCCTGGCAAAGCTCGGCACGGTGATCAAGTACATCCCCGAGTCGGTCGTGCTTGGCTTCACCGCGGGTATCGCGGTCGTCATCTGGGTCGGGCAGTGGCCCAACTTCTTCGGGCTGCCCGCCTCCGAGGGCGAGCACTTCGCAACCAAGCTCTTCTCGATGCTGCAGTCGTTCCCCTCGCTCGACCTCACTACGACGCTCCTCGGCATCGTGAGCGTGCTCGTGATCGTGCTCTGGCCCCGCATCCCGAAGCTCGGCCTGATCCCCGCACCGCTCGTCGCTCTCATCGGCGGCACTGCGTTCGTGGCGCTCGCCCACCCGGCCGGTGTGGCCACCATCGGCTCAGCCTTTGGCGGGCTGCCCGGCGGACTGCCGTCGCTCGCGATGCCCGACTTCGCGTGGGCCAACCTGCCCGAACTCGTCCGGCCCGCGTTCGCGATCGCGATGCTCGGCGCGATCGAGTCGCTGCTCTCGGCCACCGTGGCCGATGGCATGACCGGCACGCGGCACGACTCGAACCAGGAGCTCCTCGGCCAGGGGGCGGCGAACATCGCAGCCTCGTTCTTCGGCGGGTTCGCGGCCACCGGGGCCATCGCCCGGACGGCCACCAACATCCGGCACGGCGGCACGAGCCCGATCGCCGGCATCTTCCACGTGCTCACCGTGCTGCTCGTGGTCCTCGTCCTTGCGCCGCTTGCCGCCAACGTCCCGCTCGCGACGCTCGCCGCGATCCTCTTCGTGGTGGCGTTCAACATGAGCGATATCGGCCGCATCGTGCGCATCGCGCGCCGGGCGCCGCGGTCGGACGTTGCGGTCATGCTCATAACGCTCGCGCTCACGGTGTTCGCCGATCTCATCGTGGCGGTGGAGGTGGGCGTGATCCTCGCGATGCTGAACTTCTTCCGGCGGATGACCGCCGCTGTGGGTGTGACCGAGCTCGGCGAGGAAGCGTTTGCCAAGCACGCGCCCGAGCAGGTTCCGGCCTTCAAAGACGTGCTCGTGTACACGATCGACGGTCCGTTCTTCTTCGGCGCGGTCGAGCAGTTCGAATCCGCGCTGCTCCACACCCATACCGAACCTCGCGGCGTCGTCGTGAGCCTCGAGAACGTGCCGTTCGTGGACCTCTCCGCACTCGCCAGCCTCGCCGAGACGCTCGAGCGGCTCGAGAAGCACGAGGTACGCGTCGCGCTGTGCTGCGCAAACGCCACCGTGGCCGGCCACCTCGAGAAGTCGGGCATCACCGAGGGACTTCCGGTCCCCGCCACATCGACCCTTACCGAGGCGATCACAGCCGTTGCCGAGTAGCCGCCGCTGACGCACTATCTGAGGCGTCGGGTCGGGTTACGAAAGGAGCGTGCGTGCGACCTCGAGTGGCGCTGCCCGTCGCCGCTACGGCGCTCTCCGCGTTCCTGCTCTTCGCCCTCGAGCTCTACGCCGGGCGTATCGTCTTGCCCGTCTTCGGGGGAAGCCCCGCCGTGTGGACGACGGCGCTCTGCTTCTTCACCGGCGCCGTCTTCCTCGGCTACCTGCACGCGCACCTGCTCGTCACTCGCATGCAATGGCGCACAGCACGGGTGATCCAGCTGGTCGTGGTGGGCGTGGCGCTCGCGTCCGCCGCCCTGGCACCGGAGGACCTGGCGCAGCTTCGGGTCTCCGGGATGCCGCCCGCGCTCAACGTCCTGCTGGTCCTCGCCGCGATCGTCGGGCTCCCGGCGTTCTTGCTCGCGACGACGACCCCGCTCGTCTCGGCGCGCTTTGCCGCGCGCGGCGACGACCCCTGGTGGCTCTACGCGGCATCGAACGCGGCGAGCCTCGGCGGGCTGCTCGCCTATCCCTTGCTCATCGAACCCTGGATGCCGCTCTCGGCCCAGCGCACGGGCGCGCTCGCGCTCCTCGGCGTGCTCGCGGCGCTCCTATGCTGGCTGCTGATCTCCGACGCGTCCGGCCCCGCCCTGCCGGAGCACGCGGCGGCGCCACCCCTGCCGCGCAAACGGCAGCTGATCTGGCTGCTCGCGGCCTGCATGCCCGCAGGGCTGCTCTCCGCCACCACCACGCTGCTCGCGACCGATCATGCGTCCGCGCCGATGCTATGGATCGGCCCGCTCGGTGTGTACCTGGGCAGCTTCATCGTGGCGTTCTCCGCGCGCGGACGGCGCATCCTGCCCCTCGCCGAACGCCTCGTGCCTGCCGCCGTGACGCTGCTGTGGATCGCCTACGTGGCGCGCATAGACTGGCCGGTTCTCGTGATAGTCCCGATGGTCCTGCTCTCCTACGGCGTCCTTGCGGTCGCGGTCCACGGGCGTCTTGCCGAGGACAGACCGGGCGAGGAGCATCTCACGCGCTTCTACCTGTGGGTCTCGGCAGGCGGCGTGCTGGCCACGGGGTTCGTCGCATTGGCAGCGCCCGTGATCTTCGAGGACGTCTTCGAGTACCCGCTGCTGCTCATCGGCGCGCTTGTCGCCATCGCGGCGCTTACGCCACATGCACCATCGGGCGTCCGCGTGCCCGGCGCAACGCTCCGGGCCGCCGGCGCGCGACTCCTGCCGCTGCTCGCGTTCGGGCTGGTCGTCTTGGCCACGATGGCGCCCGCAGCCGGTCCGGGCCCCGCATTCGTGGGCATCCTGCTGGTGCTCGGCGCGATCGCCGTTGTGCTCGGAACGTCACCGCGTGCGCTCGCGATCAGCACCGTCTCGGCGATTGCCGTCGCGCTTCTGCTCTTCGCGCCGCACCCGGTCGAGCGCGTGCGGTCCTTCTTCGGCGTGACCGACATCATCGAAGCTGCAGACGGCGCCGCGTTCGCCGAGATCCACGGCACCACGCTGCACGGCCTGCAGTACCGCGACGAACGGGCAAGCGAGCCCACGGCGTACTTCGTGCGCGAGGGGCCGCTCGGCGACGTCATGGCCGACCTGCAGCAGCAGCATTCCGAAGGCGCCGACATCGGGGTCGTGGGATTGGGCGTGGGCACGATCGCCGCGTATGCGCGGCCAAACGACAGCCTCACGTACTTCGAGATCGACCAGACGATCGTCGACCTCGCGCGCGACGACCGCTACTTCACGTACCTCGCCGACGCAGCGACCGAACCCGAGGTGCTGCTCGGCGACGGGCGACTGCTGCTCGCCGAATCGCCGTCCGGGCAGTTCGACCTGCTGATACTCGACGCGTTCTCCTCCGACGCCGTGCCGACCCACCTGCTCACCCGCGAGGCGATGGACACCTACGCCCGGACCCTTCGCCCCGGGGGCATGATCGCCTTCCAGCTCACCAACCGCCACTTCGACCTCGTGGGAGCAGTGGCCGAGACCGCGCGCTCCGTCGGCTTGGACGCGCGGACGAAGTCGTTCGAGCCGGGGAGCGGCGATGATGTCGTCGCGCTTCCGTCCACCTGGCTCGTGGTGGGCGACTCCGAGGACGTATCGCGGCTCGACGCGCTCGGCTGGGACCCCGCACCGGACGGGCCCGTGCTCACCGACGACTACCACGACGTGAGGCGCCTGCTCAAGAACGCGTGGCGTCCCGCTCCCCGCCCGATCATCTAGCGGCCCGCGCTACGCCACCCACATCGCGGGCTCGTCGAGCGGCGCGGCCACCTGCAACGTGCCGGGCTCGCCGAGAGTGTCGGGCGCCAGTTCGAGCACCTGCCAGCCCCACGCGGGCTCGGCGGGATGTGGCGTGCGCACCCCGCTGGCCCCGGCCTGAACGAAGCCGAACCGCCCGTAGAACTTCGGATCGCCGAAGACGAGCATCGCCACCTCACCGCTATCCTGCGCAAGCGTGATCGCCGCCTCCACGAGCGCCGTGCCCACACCCTCGTGCTGCGCGGCGGGAACGACTGCGAGCGGCGCAAGGAGCAGCAACGGGAAGCCCGGCATGCCGTCGTCGCGGTTGAGCCATGCGCGCGTGAAGAGCACGTGACCTACGAGCTTCCCATCTTCCTCGGCGGCGAACGAGAGCGACGGCACGAACGCGTCGTCGAGCATCAGGTCGCGCGCGAGGTCCGCCTCGAGGTCGCTGCCAAAGGCGGCGCGATGCACCTCGGCGATCTCGGCAGCTTCAGAGGCGTCGGTCGGTCGGATGATCATGGCGGCCCCCTCAACAACGGCCATGCGTGTAGCATGAGGCGCGCAGGTATCTGAAACGGGAGTACCCATGCGCGACCCGCTCGACACATACGGCGATGCCAGCTTCCAGGCTGAAGGAGCGGCCTTCCTCGCCACACATCCCGGCTACGACGCGGACGCGATCGCCGAGCTCCGCGCCACCGAGTACGGGCGGCTGGATGCGTCCGGCTCGACCTACCTCGACCATACGGGCGCCGGGCTCTACGCGGCGTCGCAGGTGACCGGTCACCACGAGGTCCTCGCCACCGGCATCTTCGGCAATCCGCACTCACACAACCCGTCGGCGCTGGCCTCCACGGCGCTCGTTGAGCGGGCCCGCGCCGCGGTGCTGGAACACCTGAACGCCGACCCGGCCGAGTACGACGTTATCTTCACCGGCAACGCGAGTGGCGCGCTCAAACTGGTGGGCGAGGCGTTCCCGTTCACTCCCGCGAGCACGTACGTGTTGCTGTACGACAACCACAACTCGGTCAACGGCATCCGCGAGTACGCGAGGCGCGCCGGGGCGCGCGTGGTGTACGTACCCGTGCGGCCCCCGGAGCTTCGGCTCGATGCCGAGTTGCTCGAGCGCGCGCTGGCTGCACCGTGCGACGCAGGCGCACCGCGGCTATTCGCCTACCCCGCGCAGTCGAACTTCTCCGGCGTGCAGCACCCGCTCGAGTGGATCGCTCGCGCTCGCGCGCTCGGCTGGCGCACGGTGCTCGACGCGGCGGCGTACCTGCCCACCAATCGTCTCGACCTCGCCGAGGTGAAGCCCGACTTCCTGCCCATCTCGTTCTACAAGCTCTTCGGGTATCCCACAGGCGCCGGCGCGCTCGTCGCGCGCCACGAGGCGCTGCGCGAGCTCTGCCGCCCATGGTTCGCAGGCGGCACGATCACGCTCGCCTCGGTGCAGGGCGAAGGATGGTACCGGCTCGCTCCGGGCCATGCGGGCTTCGAGGACGGCACGGCGGACTTCCTCGGCCTGCCGGCCGTCACGATCGGGCTCGAACACCTCGCACGCGTGGGCGTGGAGCGCATCCACCAGCGCGTGATGGCGCTCGCGGACTGGCTGCTCGGCGAGATGGCCGCCGCCACGCACTCCAACGGGGCGCCGCTCTTCACGGTCTTCGGCCCCACCGATCTAAGCGCACGCGGCGCAACGATCGCCTTCTACCTGCTCGATCCCACGGGCGCGGTCTTCGACTGCGCGAGGATCGAACAGCTCGCGGGCGAGGAGCGCATCTCCCTGCGCACGGGCTGCTTCTGCAACCCGGGTGACGGCGAGGTCGCGCACCAGATCACGCGCGCCGAGATGGCGTCGTGTTTCGAGGAGCCCGAGGTCCCGGTCACGCTCTCGGACTGCCAGGCGATCATCGCCGACCACACCGGCAGGCTCCCGAACACCATCCGCATCTCGCTCGGCATCTCGTCTGACTTCGGCGACGCGTGGCGGTTCATGCGCTTCGCCGGATCGTTCCGGGACCGTGCAGCCGCGGAGATCGTCGCCTAGCCGCGGTTCCGCGCCCGACTCATCGGGGCGAAGGTCGGCGAGGCGCGAGCTGTGCCTGGCCGCAGTCGCAACGAATCGTGTGCGATTCTCTAACGCACCGCCCGCCCGGAGCCGATAGACACCTCGGCGACCGCATCGGTCGCTGGGTAAGAGGACCGCCTCGGCGACGCCGGGACGGACGTATGAGGGGGTGTTCAGTTGGCAGGCAGAGTCCATTCCATGATCGCCACGCTGATCGATCGTCGCGCCAAAGGAGATGCGGTGGCCGCCGCAGGGATCCGGGTCAGGCTGCTCCTGCGGGGCATCGATGCCGATGACTGGGGTCCGACGAGTGATGACGACCCCGCGGTGATTGCGAAGCTCGAGCAGATGATAGCTGAGACCGAGACGATGGGAGCGAGCCGATGAGCGTTGCGACTGCATACTCGACCAAGGCCGACCCGGCGGCGGCTGTGGCGGAAATTCGCGCCGGCCTCGCCGCCGTCGAACCTGCATTGGTGCTTGCGTTTGGATCGCCTGCGCTCGCGCCGGAG
Organism: Coriobacteriia bacterium; assembly: GCA_030652115.1. Lineage (NCBI taxonomy): Bacteria > Bacillati > Actinomycetota > Coriobacteriia > Coriobacteriia bacterium. Next base: position 100,172 of record JAUSBK010000001.1, read on the forward strand.
GCGACCGCTGCTGCCCTGGCCGCAGCCTTCCCCGGTGCCCGTATCGCCGGCTGCACCACCGCCGGCGAGATCGTGAGCGGCCAGATGCTGAAGGGCTCGCTCGTCGCCATGGCATTCGATGCCGCACATCTCTCTGAGCTCGACGTGCAAGTGGTGACCGGCCTGAGCGACGGAGTGGACGTGGATCCCGCCTTCGCAGGTTTCGCCGAACACTTCGGCACGCCGGTCTCTGCCATGCCGCTCTCCGAGTACGTCGGCATCGTTCTTGTCGATGGCCTTTCCGGAGCGGAAGAACGCCTGATGGAGGCCATCGGCGACCGGACGAACGTGGTCTTTGTCGGCGGCTCCGCCGGTGACGATGTGGCCTTCAAGCAGACACACGTCTTCGCGGACGGCAAAGCCGTGAGCGACGCCGCGGTCCTGGTTCTGATGAAGCCGGGCGTCGGGTTCAGCATCCTGAAGACGCAGAGTTTTGTCACCTCCGAGGCCACCCTCGTGGCCACCAAGACCGACGAGGCCGCGCGCGAGGTGCTCGAGTTCGACGGTCGCCCGGCGGTCGAGGCGTACGCAGAGGCCGTGGGCCTTCCGCTCGAGAGCGCGTCGGACGGCTTCATGAGCCACCCCGTCGGCCTCATGGTGGGCGATGAGCCGTACGTGCGGAGCCCGCAGCAGGCGCTCGAGAACGGGGGCATCCGCTTCTACTGCAACGTCGTTCAGGGCATGGAGTTGGCGGTGCTCAACAGCACCGACATCATCGCCGAGACCCGCACCGCACTGTCCGAAGCCGAGGCGCAGGCAGGCGGACTCTCCGCACTCGTCAACTTCAACTGCATCTTGCGCACGCTCGAGTTGGACGCAAAGGGCCTGAGTGGCGCCTACGGCGAGCTCTTCACCGACATCCCCACGGTCGGGTTCTCCACGTACGGCGAGCAGTACTTCGGCCACATCAACCAGACGGCCACCATGCTCGCGTTCGCCAAGGAGTAAACGGAGCCGCACGGTCGGCGACCTGCGGGTCGCCGACCGTGCGCCCCTAGTTCCGCCGCGCCTTCTTGCGGTCGTTCTCGGCGAGCATCCGCTTGCGCAGGCGGATGGACTTCGGCGTGATCTCCACGAGTTCGTCGTCCTCGATGTACTCGAGCGCCTCTTCGAGTGTGAAGGTGATGGGCGGCGCGAGCTGGATGCTCTTGTCGGCCGACGCGGCGCGCATGTTGGTGAGCTGCTTGGCCTTGGCCACGTTCACGACGAGGTCGTTGTCCTTGGCGTGCTCGCCCACGATCATGCCCTCGTAGCACATCTCGCCCGGGCCGACGAAGAGCTTGCCGCGGGTCTGCAACGCGTCGAGGGCGAAGGCGACGGACTTGTCAGTGGACATCGCGATAAGCGAGCCGTTGATGCGCCCGCCGATGTCGCCCTGGTACGGTCCGTACTCGAAGAAGTGGTGGAAGAGCGTGGCTTCGCCACGCGTGGCGTTCAGGATGCGCGTGCGAAGGCCCATCACGCCGCGGGTCGCGATCTTGAACTCGAGGTGCACGTGCTCGTCGCGCTGCACCATGTCGGTCATCTCGCCGCCGCGGCTGCCGAAGATCTCGATGACCTTGCCGGCGTACTCGCTCGGCACGTCCACCACGGCCTGCTCGATGGGCTCGAGCTTCTTGCCGCCGTCATGCCTGATGATCACCTGCGGCCGGCCCACCTGGAACTCATGGCCTTCCCGGCGCATCGTCTCCATCAGCACCGAGAGGTGGAGCACGCCGCGGCCGGCGACCTCCATGCCGCTCTTGTCCTCACTCTCGGTGATGCGCATCGAGATGTTGGACTCGGCCTCGCGGAGCAGCCGCTCCTTGATCTGGCGGCCACCGACGATGGTGCCCTCCTTGCCCACCAGCGGGCTCGTGGAGGCGGCAAAGACGACGGACATCGTCGGCTCTTCCACGTGGATCGGGTCGAGCTGCACCGGCTCCAGGCGGCAGGTGAACATGTCGCCGATGTCGGCGTCGTCCACGCCTACCACGGCCACGATGTCGCCGGCGTGTGCGCGTTCCGCTTCGGCTCGGCCGAGTGCTTCGAACGTGTAGAGCGCCTTCACGGTGGCCTGATAGCGGCTGCCGTCGTTCTTGATCACGAGGATCCTCTCGCCGTTGTGCATGGTGCCCGAGAAGATGCGCCCGATGCCGATCCGGCCCACGTACTCCGAGTGGTCGATCGTGCAGACCTGCATGGCCACCGGGCCGTCAGGATCCACGTCGGGGGCCGGCACGTGCTGCACGATGGCGTCGAGCAGCGGGGACATGTCCATGTTGCCGTCGTCGGGCTCAAGGCGCGCGTAGCCGTTCACGGCGCTCGTGTAGATGATCGGAAAGTCGAGCTGCGAGTCGTCGGCACCGAGGTCGATCATGAGGTCGAACACTTCGCCGATGACCTCGAGTGGACGGGCACCATCCCGGTCGATCTTGTTGATGACCACGAGCGGCTTGAGCCCATGCTCGAGCGCATGCCGGAGCACGAAGCGCGTCTGCGGCATGGGGCCATCGAAGGCGTCCACGATGAGCAAGCACCCGTCGGCCATCTTGAGTACGCGTTCCACCTCGCCGCCGAAGTCGGCGTGGCCAGGGGTGTCGATGACGTTGATCTTCACGTCACCCCAGCGCACGGAGATGTTCTTGGCGAGGATGGTGATCCCGCGCTCGCGCTCCTGGTCGTTGCTGTCCAGGACCTGGTCGACGACCTGCTGGTTGTCGCGGAAGACGTGCGTGGACTGAAGCAGCCGATCCACGATCGTGGTCTTGCCGTGGTCGACGTGGGCGATGATGGCGATGTTGCGGATGTCAGCGGCGCGCATGGGGAACTCGACTCTCTCGAAGGTGGTGTGCGAAAGCGGTACAGAGTACCACGCCGAGAGCGGAACGCGCACGCACCGCCCCGCTCGCTTCTACAGCGCCTCTCGCCTCTTGCAGTCGTACATCCGGTCGTCCGCCTCGGCCAGCACCTCGGACACCGTCCGCTCACCGTCGATCGTCGAGGACCCGATGCTGAGGCCGATATCGAGGTCATGCCGTGCCCCACACGTCTCGACCGCCTCACGTAGCCGTTCCTCGATGATGTCGAGCTCGGCTCCGCTCTGGCCCCGGAGGAGGATGCCGAATTCATCGCCGCCGATGCGAGCCACCATGTCGATGTCCCTCACGACGGCTTTCATCGCCTGCGCGATCTCCTGCAGCACACGGTCGCCCCGTTCGTGGCCGAAGCGGTCGTTGCACAGTTTGAAGCGGTCCAGGTCGGCGAACATGACCGCCGAGTGGAGCCCTCGGCGCGCGGCGGCCGCCGCCTCCGTCACCGCGACTTCGAACGCCCGGCGATTTGGCAGTCCGGTGAGCGGGTCGTGCGCGGCGAGGTGCGAGAGATCCTCGGCCATCTGTCGCAGGTCGGTGATGTCGTAGCACGCGCCGATGTAGCCAAGAAAGACCCCATCCGGAGCGTAGAATGGCTGACCGAAGTCCCGGATCCAGCGATACTCCCCGTCGTATCGCCTCAGGCGGTACTCCATCACGAAGCGGCTCCTGGCTGCGAAGTTGTGGGTCCAGACGTCCATGCAGTGCTGCGCGTCGTCCTCGTGAACGCCCTCGACCCACCTGTCGCCGATCTCTTCTTCCAGGGTGCGCCCCGTGAACTCGAGCCATGTGGTGTTGAACCAGTCGCACGAGCCCTCCGTGCTGCTTCGCCAGATGAGCGCCGGGAAATCCTGAAGCACCTGCAAGTAGAACTCGTTCGGCTCCGGGCCGAGGCTCGCGGCAGTCGTGCCGCTATCGCGTGCGGTCGGCTCCCCCTTCGCCATGCTGTGCCCCTTCCCGGGCGTTCCGGACATTAGTAGATACCCGCATCCACAGGGCCGTCCCACCTCGCGCCACGACGTCGCCGCATCGAGCCACCCTGCGTGGATACGCAGAGAGGGCCGCCGGTTGCCCGACGACCCTCTCCCATCGCTGCGTTAAGACAGCGACTTGCATGTGTCCTTTGCAGGAGCGCACTCGCGCCTTACGAGGTGGACACCTCCGCAGCGATGCTGTTTCTACTCAACGCTGAATCACCTCCTCGTATCGGCGGAACGCCGGATCGCGCCCTCGGGCGTTGCACCCGTGCCCGGGGTGTAGCGAGCAGCGTGCCGAGATGGGCGATACAGCGATGTTCGACGCATATCAGCGACGAGGACGGCGCACCCTCGGATTCCCGCTCCTGCAGGCGCGTTTGGCTCGCCTCTTGCACGGTGCTACCCTGTTGAGGTTCGTCGCACCCCTCGCCGGCATGGGGCTGCAGGCATCACTCCATTACCAGGAGGCCCACCGCATGGCACACGTCCGCTCGCTCTTCTTCGACGGTCCTCTCGCCGAGTCAGAGAACAAGGCGTTCAGAAACGCGCAGCTCGGCCGTCCGAGCGACATCATCTGGAACATCACCAACCGCTGCAACCTGCGGTGCGACCACTGCTATATGGCGGCCGACGGTCACGTGCTCCCCGAGGAGCTCTCCGATGAGGAGAGCATCGACCTCGTCCGCCGCATGGGTGAGGCCGGCGTGCCGGTCGTCTTCCTATCCGGCGGCGAGCCGATGATGCGCCCCAACTTCTGGGAGATCCTGGCCGAGGTGAACGCACAGGGCGTGCGCCCCACGATCTCGACCAACTGCACGATGATCGACGAGGCCACGGCGAAGCGTCTGAAGGAGTACGGCGTTCGCTGGATCGCGACCTCCATGTACGGACCAGCCGAGTTCCACGACGCGATGGTCGGTGTCCCGGGCACTCATGCGCGCGTGTTGCAGGCGATCAAGGCCCTGCGCGCCGAGGGCGTCGGCGTCGTGCTGAAGACCGCGCTTTCGCAGGACACGTGGCCGTACATCTTCGACATCATCCAGATGGCCAAGGATCACGACTGCGGCATGATCTACATCTGCGACCTCATCACCTCCGGCCGGAGCGAGGGTGAGGACGACTCTCGCGTGACCGTCGAACAATGGCGCGAACTCGCCGACTTCATCGTCGAGGACATGCTCGACCCGGACCTTGAGTTCGAGTACGACGTGGGTGCGCTCCCCTCGGTCATCCCCTACATCGCCGAGCGCTTCATCGAGCGTGGCGTGGACGTGAGCAAGGGACTCGAGCGGCTCAAGACGATCAGCGCCTGCCCGGTCGGCAAGGGCCACATGAACATCAACTCCGAGGGCGGCGTGATGCCCTGCCAGTTCGCGCAGGACTGGGTGGTGGGCAACATCCGCGAGATGAGTCTCGCTGAGGCAACCGAAGCGTGCTATCAGATCGACTTGCAGGAGTCCACGGGTATGTGCGCCCCGGAGAACTGCGAGTACTCGCGCATCTGCCGCGGGTGCCGCGCCAAGGCGTGGCAGCGCGAGGGCGACTCCATGGCCGAGGACCTCACGTGCATCCTGCACCCCGAGCGTGTGCGGACGATCCCTGTTTCACCTCCGGCCGGCCATTCGCCGAGCGCGCCGTGCGCCGTCCCGGGCGGCTGCGGCTAGTCGAACGCGCGCGGCTCCGTAGGCCCGAGCAACGCCGGCTCGATGGCCTCAGGCCGGAGCACGGGGTTGCGCGGCTCGCGCACGGGTAGCATCGCGCGATACTCCTCGAGCGCAGCTGCAGCACGTGCTGCCCTTCGTGGTTCGGTGAAGCCCCAGACAAGTAGGCCGAACGCCGCAAGGACGAGCAGCACCGACAACACGCGGACTCCGAGGGCGATGCCGTCGGTCACATCGAGCGCATCGAACACGCCCGGCCCCAGCAGGTACGCCCAGTCATGCCCGCCCTGCCCGCCGAGCAACGGCAGTACCCGCCTGGTGGCGTCGTAGATGTAGACGCTCACGTTGTTCGTCGAGGCGCCCGCCCAGGCAAGCATGATCGCCGCGGAAACCCGATCGCGGCGGGCGATCGCGAAGTATGCGCCCAGGCCAAGTGGGACCGCCACTTGCAGGAACGAACCCGCGGACGCGGTCAGCGGCCTGGGCGCCCAGAACATCGTGAGCAGGTGGCCGAGCTCGTGAAAGCCAAGGTCGGCGTAGCTGAAGGGAAAGACCCAGCCGTCGCCGGTGTACGCGCCGAGTGCCACGTATGCCACCGCGACGGCGCCGGCAGCCCAACGCCACGTTGTCTTCCATGCCTCCGGCGTGTCCATGCCCAAGGTATCGGCGACGCGAGGCCCACTCTGAAGTCGCTCCGGACAGGCCCCCACGCCGCGAACACGCCGGTCCGCCTCCCACCCGTCTGCGCTATCCAGTAACGTAGACGCGTCATTCAACGTTATTGGAGTTGTAGTGCATGGATAGGCCGGCGTCGAGCCCGCAGAAGATCGCGCGTCTCGTGCAGCGAGCCCGCAAGGGCGATGTCGTTGCGTACGGCGGTCTCTACGACGAGTACGCCGACCGGGTCTATGCGTTCGTGCGGACACGGACGCGTTCGGTGCACGACGCCGAGGACGTCACTGCGACCGTGTTCTTGAAAGCATGGGAGTCGATCCGGTCGTACGACGATCGGGGGCTGCCGTTCTCGGCGTGGCTGTTCCGCATCGCGCGCAACGCCAGCATCGACGAGCACCGGCGGAGCGCCCGGACGCCGATACCGACCGAAGAGCCGGCTGCCGACCGCGCGATCGAGGGTCCCGATGAGACCGTCATCGCCAAGGTCGACACCGAGAAGCTTCGCCAGGCGGTGCGGATGCTCACCGAGGAACAGGCATCGGTGATCGCGCTGCGGTTCTGGTGGGACCTGAGCCTCAAGGAGACCGCCGAGGCACTGGGCAAGAACGAGAATGCGGTCAAGGCGTTACAGCACCGCGCGACGAGAACGCTGGCGCGGATGCTGCAGGAGGACGGCGCAAATGAGCACTCATAACGATCGCATGCCGGAGAATGTGGCCGAGGCGCTGTCGCGCTCGGCCGAGCGCATGACGGACGACGCACGCGCAGGCGTCCGGCAGACGGTCATGGGCGCCATCCGCCACGATTCTCGCGCGCACTACCTCGCATCGATCTCCCACCGGGTCGCGGCCACACTGGCAGCGCTCGGACTGCTCGGCAGCGGGGTAGCATACGCCGCTGACAATGCCCTGCCCGGCGATACCCTCTATGAACTCAAGCGCGCCGCGGAGAACGCCCTCGTGGCTGTTCTTCCGCCCGGAGCGCTCGAGGACAGTGTGCTCGTAGGCGTCGCGGGCCGACGTGCCGAAGAGGCGGCCAGTCTCGCCTCGAAAGGCGCGGCCCAGCACCTCGTCAACGACGCGATCGGCGAACTCCGTATCGCCGTCCAGGAGGCCGAGGCTGCGAACGGCCCGCTCACCAACGAGGATGCCACCCGCATCCAGGAACGTGGCGAGGATGCTCCCGAGCCCACGCGCGAGGCGATCTCCAGCGCCGTGAACGCTCCTGACGGCGCCGGAACGAGCGGCGGCTCCGGCTCGTCGCCCGCCACACCGGGCGACGGCGGCACCACGCCGGGCGGCGGCTATCAGGGAAACCCTGACGCACCGGGCGGCTCGCCCGATACGACCGGCGGCGCCGGACCCCGGTAGCGCGCGGCCGCATTCTCGGCTTCAGGGATTCGCTTCCCGGTTTCCCCACAATGGCCGTAACCCAGATTCGTCCCGCACCGTTCTTCCTCATGTAGCGCGGGGGCGACGGCCGTGTCTACTAGTCAAGGAGTGATGCGTGATGAGGAAGACCCTGATAGCGGTACTAGCAGTGGCGATGTTGGCAGCCATGGTGGTTCCGGCATTCGCTGCCGAGCAGGCCGCGACGCAGGCCAAGGTCGGCGGGCAGGATCTCGAAAATCCCGTCCAGGCACAGGTCCAGGCACAGGTGCAGGCCGAGGAATGCGCCGACTGCGTGGGCACGCAGGCGCAGACCCAGGCCCAGGTGGGCCAGTCCGACGACGAGTCCTCCGACGTGACGGCCGCCGGCGACGAGCTCCAACTCAAGGACCGTGAGCAGCTCCGCGACGGCAGCTGCACCGACTGTGACGGAACCCCCGACCAGGTGCGCGATCGCATCGGTGTCGATGATGAGACCTCTGACGTAGCGGAATCGGATGGGGAGCCGATGGGATGGCTCGCCAAGTTCCTCTACAGGTTCAAGGAGGCATTCGCTTTCACGTCCGGGCGTGTCTGATCGTTCCCCCGCATCGACAGCACGCCAGGAAGGCGCCCGCACTTCGGGCGCCTTTCCCTATTCCGGGGGACGGTTGCCGACCTGCAGACTGACCCTCAGCGCACGATCTTGGTGATCGGCATCTCGAGGATGTCCTCGGCACCTGCACCCTTCAGCCGGGGGATCAGGATGTTCACGGTCGCCTTGTCGGCTACCGTCGTGATCTCGTAGTCGTCCGACCCGTAGAGCTGGCTCACCGTGGGACGCTTCATGGCCGGCAGTTCGGCGATGACCGAATCGAGCCGGGCGGCCGGCACGTTCATGGACAGCAGCACGCGACCCCGGGCTTCGATCACGCCGAGGAGCAGGGTGCGGACCTCCTCGATCGCCTGGCGCTTCTCTGGATCTTCCCAGGCGGCGCGATTCGCGAAGAGCCGTGTGGTCGACTCGAGAATCACATCCACGATACGAAGGCCGTTCTGCCTGAGCGTCGAGCCCGTCTCCGTCAGGTCCACGAGGGCGTCCATGAGTTCGGGCACCTTGGCTTCGGTGGCGCCGTAGCTGTAGAAGACCTCGACGGGCACGCCGAGCTGCTCGAAGAAGGCCCGTGTGACGTTCGGGAACTCCGTGGTGATGCGGCTGCCGGGCGCGATCTCGGCCGCGGAGCGCACGGGCGAGTCCTCGGCCACGGCGAGCACCATCTTGACGACGCCCGTCCCCGTCTTCGCGTAGGGCAGCTCCGCAACCTCCACGATGTCGGCCCCCGACTCGGTCACCCAGTCGTGACCCGAGATGCCGAGGTCGAAGTGGCCGTCTGCAACGTAGTGCGGGATCTCCTGCGGTCGCAGGATCTTCACGCGCGCGATGCGCGGATCGGCGATCGTGGGATTGTAGGCGCGGCCCGTCGCCCGTATGGCCAGGTCGGCTTCCGCGAAGAGCACCTTCGTCTGCTCCTCGAGACTGCCTTTGGGAAGTGCGATGGACAGCATGGGTTCTCCTGTCGGCGAGGGTGCGCGCGCGTCACTGTCACTACACTATAGTGCACTGCAGTGCTGCTGTACCGCAGTGCTTCCGTTGACCCCCTCCCGCCGGTGATAGACAATCACGGGGGGCACCGGCTCGGCGCATGGCCGTGCACAAGCGGATGCGAGAGGGGACGCAATGGGGGGACTGGCTACGACCGCGATCAGCGCGCTCGAGCCGCTCGTGGGCAGCATGGCAGCGTCCACCTGTGTTCGGGCGACAGCGCTCTCACTCGGCAAGACCGCTGACAGTCTGGCGGGAGAAGACCTTCCGGCTCTCGAGGAGAACATACGGCGCCTCCTGGGGCCCATCGCGCCCGAGGGCGTTATCGCCGAAGTCATCCGCGAGATCGAAGGAGGCCTGTGATGAGCGCTTCTGCATCTGCTGCTGACCGCGGCGCGTCACGACCCTCCTCGCGCGCACCCATCGCGATCCTCGTCGCACTCTCTGCGCTCTACCTCCCGCTCCGCTACATGATGGAGTCGGAGTCCGTGAGCGACGCGCTGTACAACGGCGCCTACCTCTACGGCACCGCACTGCAGATCGTGCTCGCGGCGGTCATCATCGCAGTCGCCGTCACGGTCGGCATGAAGCAGAGTATCGGCCGGCAGTGGCTTCTGATCGGCGTGGGCGTCTCGCTGTACGCTCTGGGCGACGTCACCTGGACGATGTTCGACCTGTTCCTGGGCATCGACCCGTACCCGAGCATCGCCGATGTCTTCTACACCGCCGAGTATGTGTTCTTCGTCGCTGCGATGGTGCTCGCGATTCGCGCCTACAGCGGCCTGGTCAAGACACGGACTCCGATCATCATCGGCGCGACCCTAGCGGTCATCGGCGTCGCCATCGTCTACTTCGTCCTGCTCAAGCCGTACATATTCGCCGAGGGTGTTGCGGGACTCGGGTTATGGGGTTTCGTCGTCAGTACGCTCTACCCGGTGGGCGACATCGCGCTCATGCTCGCTCCCGCCGTCGCACTCGCGCTCGTGGTGCGACAGCTCGGCGCCGGCAGACTCGCCCGCCCCTGGTGGCTCGTCGTCGTCGGCGCCCTGGTGTTCGCGCTCGTGGACTCGTTCTTCGTCTACGCCGAATGGGCTGGTACGGGACTCACGCCGGCGATGGACATGGGCTACGTACTAGCGAACCTGCTGTTCGCCTGCGCGGCTCTCGTGGCCAAGGACGCGTACCGGGTCGGCTAGCCGAGCGGAACCTCGCCGGAAGCCTGCTCGCAGGGCCCGAACCGGGCCCTAGTGTCGGCCGTCGGTGCGGTGGTACCGCTTGATCGCGCGTGCAAGCGACTTGTCGGCGCTCTTGCGCTCCTGGCGCGCGCGCACGTCGAGCTGCTCGCCCACGAATCGCGCTTCCGCCTGCAGTTCTCGGTAGCTTTCGAGCCGGCGCGCGGGCAGTTCGCCGGCCGCGACCGCCGCCTCCACCGCACACCCCGGCTCGCCGTCGTGACGGCAGTCCCGGAATCGGCAGTCCTTCGCGAATTCGGCCACATCCGCGAACGCGTGATCGATGCCGTCGCCCGACTCCCACATCCCCACCGCGCGAAGCCCCGGCGTGTCGATGACCAGGCCTCCCCCGGCAAGCTGCACGAGCTCGCGGGAGACCGTGGTATGGCGCCCGCGTTGGTCCGAGACCCGTACCTCGCGTGTGGCCCGGATGTCCTCCCCGGCGAGCGCGTTGATGAGCGTCGACTTGCCCGACCCCGACGGACCGATCAGCACCATCGTGGTGCCGGCCTGCAAGTACGCACGGATCTCCTCGAGCCCCTGGGTCGTGACCGTGCTCGTCGCGTGGACGGGCGTCCCGGGCGCGATGGACCGGACGCCATCGAGGGCCGCCTCCAGATCCGCGGACAGGTCGGACTTGGTCAACACGACGACCGGCTGTGCCCCGCTGTCCCACACGAGCGCGAGCTCGCGCTCTATCCGGGCCAGGTTCGGAGCCTCCTCGGACAGCGGATGGGTGATCAGCACCAGGTCGATATTGGCGGCCAGCACCTGAACGCGTGCCGCCCGGCCGGGATCCCGGCGCACGATCGCGGTCGTCCGTTCCAGCACGTACTCGGCCAGAGGCTCGGTCGCATCCCCGCCCAACAGCACCCAGTCGCCGGCCACCGGCATCCCACCGTCAGTGGCGGTCTTGACCAGTCGTGTTGCGGGCCGCGCCATCACGATGCCATCCGCAGTGAACACGAGCAGGAACCCCCGGTCGGAACGCACGACCCGGCCGGGCACGAGTTCCGGCGCGCATTCGGCAGCTTGAGCTGCAAAATACGGGGTGTACCCCAAAGCGATGAGCGGGTCTGCAGGGATCACGGACTGACCTTCAGCCTAGACGACACCCCATCCTACCGTTCGTAGCTGGGGCGCGCCATTCAGAAGCCTGCAGTGGGGGGCGCAGGTGCCGAGCCGTCGGCCTGTTGGCGGACCCACTCGTCGTATTCGGCGGGCGCGAAATTCGGGCGTCGCTCGAGGAACGAGTCCGCATGCTCCACGGTCTCACGCTCGAAGGTAGCCTTCACCGCACCCCAGGCCGCTACGCCCATGCCGATGAGAATGCAGACGATCGCGAACGCCTGAGCCACGAACGCGAGCTCCTCGACTGCCCCCATCTTCCCGAGCCCCTCAAGGACGATCGCCCAGTCATGCCCGGTATGGCCCAGTCCGGGAACGATCGTCTGCGCGACCGCGTCGCCGATGTAGACGCTCGTCTCGGCGGCCGAGACACCGGTCCACGCGAGCATGAGCGACACGCCGAGCAGGTCGCGATGAAACAGCAGGAAGTAGCCGGCGAGTCCGAGCGGGACCAGCACCTGGAAGGCGGATCCCATCATCGCTGCGTACGAGCCGGGCAGGAACCACGACATCAGATGCCCGAGCGCGTGGAAGCCATACGAGGCATCCGCGAGAATCGGGATGCGCGCGCCTTGCATGACGCCGAAAAGACCCAACACGAGGCATGCGGCAACGCCCATCGCGTGCCGCGCGAATTCCCACCGTTGTGGCTTGTTGCTGGCCATAGCGTCCTAATCGGCACGCTCGCACCGCAACGTGACGATGAAATGCCGAACGGCACACGAGGTGACGGCGGTTACAGGATGACCAGATGACCGGGGTACTGGCGCGGCAGAGTGACCGTGAAGACGGACCCTTTCTGCGGCGCGCTCTCAACTGTCAACACGCAGCCCAGCACCCCACACAGTTCGCGACAGATGACCAGCCCGAGACCGGTGCCCTGGGGCCGTGTCCGGTTCGGCGTTTCGACCTGTTGGAACGCTTCGAAGATCCGCTCGTGATGCTCCTCGGCGATGCCGATTCCCGTGTCGGCCACCGAGATTGCGACGTAGTCCTTGTCAGGTGCGACAGTCACCGTGACGCGCCCGCCCGGATCAGTGAACTTCACTGCGTTGGAGATGAGATTCCGCACGATCTGATCGAGCTTTTCGGCGTCGGTCGCCGCCACTTGCGCACCGGAGCAGTCGCACACGAGTGCGACCTGGTGGATCGCCGCTATCGCGCCCATCGAGGCGACGAGATCTCGCATGTGTGCGCCCACATCGACCGTCGAGACCGACACCGGGCTGTACCCTGCCTCGAGCCGCGATATGTCGAGCACGTCGTTGACCATCTCGAGCAGATGCTGGCCCGAGTTCCGCACCATCCCCAGCTGAGTCGCCTGCTCGTCGGTGAGCGGACCGGAGAGCCCTTTGAGCATGATCTCGCTGAAACCGATGATCGCGTTGAGCGGAGTGCGCAGTTCGTGGCTCATCTTCGTGAGGAACTGCTGCTTCGCGTCGCTCGCGTACTGTAGCCGGCGGTTCACCTCCAGCAGTTCACCCGTTCGGAGATCGATCGCCCGCTCGAGGCCCTGGCGGTACTCCTCGGCCTGCACGTCGTTGCGCACGCGATCGGTCACGTCCTCGAGCACCACCACTGCGCGCTCCGGTCCGGCCGCCCCCGCGGAGAGCAGGGTACAGCGTACCGCCACGTAGACGATGTCCTCGCCACTCCCAACCGGCTCCCGGTGGCGCGGAAGCCCGCCCGAACGGACGATGGCACCCAGGTCCAGCTGCCCCGGAACCACACGTTCGAGCATGCGCTCCGCGAGTTCGTTGGCGAAGTACACGACGCCGTCTGCATCGACGACCAGGATGCCCGTGGGGGTGGTCTCAACGATGCTCGTCAGCAGCTCGTGCTCGCTCCGGATCGCCTCTTCGGCACGCCGCGCGGCCACCAGCCGTTCGGCGCCGAGCCGACTGTAGATTGCTGACGCCACCAATGGCACGTAGAGCACCTCGGCGAAGTCCTCGTAGACATCGAAGAATGCGGTGACTCCCGCGTGCTCGAGAAGGTTGGAGACGCTCACGAGGGCGTACATCGCGGCCACGGCGAGCGTGGAGTACTTGACGAGACGCCCGACCGCCGGGGCCTGAATGGGCACACGTAACGCGAAGTACGTCGCCACGGCGAACGCGAGCAGTGCCACCAGGTCGGCGATCGCGTCGGGCTTCACAGCGGTTCCACCCGGCGTCGCAGATCTCGCGAGAAGCGGTACATGGCAAGAGCCAGGAAGACTCCTCCCACCGCGTAGGAGACGTGCTCCAGGATGTTCATCAGGTCGGCAGCGACGTAGCCCTCCGCGACCGTGAGGATGTAGCCGCATACCATCGCCAGGTACGAGGCAGCGAACCATCGCTTGCCGGGGACTGTGATCGAGTGGATCCCGTACGCGATCATGGGCGTCAGAAGGACGACCAACATCAGCTGTACGATCTCACTCGCCTGGTACACCGGATGCACCTCCTGCAGCAGCTGCCCCTTGATTGTAGCCGTGTGGCTACCGCTGCGCAGCAGGATCGAAGTCGAGTGCGATCGAGTTCATGCAGTAGCGGAGACCCGTCGGCTGCGGGCCGTCCGTGAAGACGTGGCCGAGATGTGATCCGCAGGCACGGCACCGGATCTCGGTGCGCGTCATGCCGTGGCTGGAGTCGACACGCTCCTCCACCGCATCGGGCGACACGGGCTCGAAGAAGCTCGGCCAACCACACCCGGAATGGAACTTGGTCTCGGAGCGGAAGAGGGGGTTTCCGCAGGCCCGGCAGCGATAGGCGCCCGGGTCCTCGGCATCGACATATGCGCCCGTGAACGGCGCTTCGGTGCCCGCCTCTCTGAGCACCCGGTACTCCTCGGGACTGAGAAGCGACCGCCAGCCATCCTCATCGCGTTCGATCGCATACTGCTTCATCTCGATGCTCCTACTGTGCTATTGCGCACGCCCGCCCGAGCATGCCGTTCTTCTCATAGTAGTGCTGGTGGTACTCCTCGGCGAGGTAGAAGCGCTCGAGCGGCACGATGTCGGTGTACACGCGGCCTACCGACTGTTCGACCGCGCGCTTGGATGCCTCGGCGGCTTCGCGCTCGCCCTCATCTGTGTAGAAGATGACCGACGCGTACTGGCGTGACCCCGCCGGTCGCGTGGGCCGATGGCTCGCCCAGAACTCGGCGAGAAGCCCGTCGTAGGTGATGACCTCCGGGTCGTAGTCGACCTGCACCGTCTCCGAATGGTCGCCCATCGAACGGTACGTGGGGTCGGGCGTGCTGCCGCCCGCGTAGCCGACTCGCGTGGCGGTCACCCCGGGAAGCTGCCCGAACCGGGCATCCGGATCCCAGAATCAACCGAGTGCCAACGTGATGGTGGCCATTATGGCTCCTTCCCTTGCACCCAGGCCAAGCAAGCAACGCGCCGACTCTCGTCAGGTGCGCTCGAGCTCGTCGGCGAGCATCTCCAGGAACAGGCCGACGTCGGTCACGATACCGATCGTCTGGAAGCTGCCCCGGTCGGCGAGCTTCGTAACCACCGCGGGGTTGATGTCCACGCAGACGGTGGTCACCTCGGCGGGCAGCAGGTTCCCTGTCGCGATAGAGTGCAGCATCGTCGAAAGCATGATGCACGCGCCTGCCTGCTGACAGTACGTGCGCATCGTACGCTGTGACTCAAGTACGTCCGTGATCACGTCGGGTAGCGGACCGTCGTCACGGATCGAGCCGGCGAGGACGTACGGCGTGCCGGTCGTCACCAGCATGTGCATCAGGCCTTCGGTCAGCACGCCCTGCTCAACCGCCTGGCGGATGCCGCCACAGGCGCGGATCCGGTTGATCGCCCGCAGGTGGTGCTCATGGCCGCCCACGGTGGGCACGCCGGCTTCCATGGAGACGCCGAGCGAGGTGCCGTAGAGCGCGCTTTCGATGTCGTGTACGGCAACGGCGTTGCCGCCGAAGAGCACCGAGACGTACCCCATGCGCACGAGGCGCGCAAGGTGCTCGGCCGCCCCCGTGTGAACGACTGCCGGCCCCACCACCAGGATGATGCTCTGACCGCGTCCTTTGACCCGGCGAAGCATGTGGGCGACATCGCGAATGACGAGTGCCTTGGGCTTCTCGGCTGAGACCTCCGAGTTCATGAACTCGAACTCCTGCTTGTCGCGCGGCCGCTCGATCGGTCGCACGCGGACACCGGCGTAGCCGACCACGATCGCCTCGTCGGCACGCACGTCGGCCATCGCTACGGTGTGCGCCGTCTCGCCTTCGATGACGATGCCGAGGTCCATCTCCGGACCGGCTACGGGCACCCACCGTCCGCCCATCCGCACCGCGGTCTCGAGATTGGTGGTCGCGTAGAACCCCTCGGGGAAGACGCCGTTGGCTGGTGCGGGCGTCGTGCGAACGTCGGCGACGTCGAGCGGCTCAGCGCCGAGCTGCCCGATCACGCCGAGGATCTTGTCGGTGTGCGCTTCGTCGCGTCCGCGGATGCGGAGCACCGCCACGGAGGCGTCCTGGTTGGTGCGGCCCACCTCGAAGGTAAGCGTCTCGAACTCACCGTCGAGCGCGACGATGTCGTCCATGATCTGGGACATGATCCCCGAGTCGATGAGGTGACCGGTGATGCGTACGTCCTCGTACGGGCGGTGGGGCATGGTACTTCCTCCGGCGTCGGTATGCGGCCACGACCGATTATCATGCATGCGCGCCCGCCGCGCACGCACAACGGGGCGCCCTTAGTCGGGCACCCCGTTCAGGTGGGTCCTGCGGTGTGGTCAGGCGGCCTGAGGCACCGCATCGGTACGAGCGACCGAACCCCGGCGGACTTTGCCGTACACCACGAAGAAGTAGGGAAGGGCCGCAAGCTGCACGAACGCGATCAGAAGCACCCAGAGCACACGGTTGTTGCTCGTGGGAGTGGCGCCCGGGTACTCGTGCTCCTCCCGGAGCAACGCGTCGATGAGCATCCACAGCCACAGCACCGGGGCGGCCACCGAGAGCAGCGCCCATGTGAGTGTCATCGACACGGCGCTTACCGCCGTCAGTAGTCCGAAGATCTCCATTGAAGTCGTGTCCTTTCGTTGTCTGAGCGACCGGCGTCGGTCGCGTCTACTCGATGGTCTCGATCGTCACATCGCCGAGCCCGCGCCTCAGCACCAGGTCGAAACGCACCTCGGCAGTCTCATACGCGTCGTTCACGAGCGCGTCGCCGTCTTGCTCGAAGCCATCCGCACGGTAGGAACCAAGCCCGTCGCGGTAGCCGACGATCCGTACGCCCACGTCGGCGGGCACCTTGAGCGTCAGCGAACCCGCGCCGGCATTGATCTCACCGGTGATGTCGTCGTCCCATGCGCCCGACAGGTCGATCGTCGAGTCACCCGCGCCGAGATTCACACGGATCTCCCGGAGCTGCGTGCCGCGCAGGTCGAGATCGGCCTCACCCGCGCCCATGTCCACCGCAAGCTCGAGCGGCAGATCGCTTGGCAACGCCACGTCCCAGTCGTAGCGCAGCCCGCCCTGCATGGTGAAGTTCGGCACCCGCGGGGTCCGCACCGAGAGTCGGCCGGTGCCGTCCGTGACTTCGTACGACACGTCGGGACGCCATGTTTCCCGGCTGAAGTCGAAGGCGGCGTCGAGCGCCCCTTCGGCCCCGCCGGTCACTGCGAGCTTGCCGGCCGCTATCTCCATCGACACGGCGAGCTCCGTCGCATCGCCCGACTCGATCACCTCGGAGGCGGACTCGTACTCGCCTTCCGGCAGTTCGACACGGACGCACCCCGCAGTAGCGACGAGTGCGAGACTGGCGAGTACCGCAGCCGCGCGATGGATCGTGTTGCTGGTCATTGCATTCCCTCCTTCTTCATTCCTACTGATCGCCCGAGGGCGCATCGGTGTACCTGCCAACGAGCAGCGCCTTCGCATAGGCCGCGTGAAGCCACCCGATCCCCTTGCACAGGTGCAGGGTGAGCACGAAGCCGAGCAGACCTGCGGCGATCACGAGCGGCGTGGCCCACGGCGCGAGCATGTAGCCGTAGCCGCCCCACTGGAAGAGCGGGTAGTCGGTGAACAACTGCACGATCGGGTATGCCACGCCGGACGCGGAGAGCGAGAGTGCGGTCACCACGAGCGTGAAGTAGATCACCCCGAGCGGGAGCTGCAGCACCATGTACAGGATGCTCGTCCACGTGCGTCCGTCCGTGAGCCAGTACTTGATGCGTTCGCCGAGGTCGCCGCTGCGTATCACGCCGCGCGGGCGTCGGGGCATCCGCACGCCGAGCAGCGCCTCTACGACACGGCCTTCGGCGAGCGAGATGGCGCGAACCATCGCGAAGAAGAGAAGCAGCAAGAGCAGCCCAACGCCGATCGGGAGCAGCGCGAGACTCGTCGGCAGCAGCGCTGCGACGAGCGTGAAGTACACGGCGCCGGTCACGAGCGACAGCAGAAGGTAGACGAGCGCGGCGTAGCTGCGCGGATCGGTCACCGCGCCGAAGAACCGGCCGAGCGGACTGCCCGGAGCGCTCACTGCAGGCGGCCTGAGGGCCCGGGCGACCGTTACCTCGGTCTCGAGGTACGCCGCAGCGACCTCCTCGGGCGTTCCGTACCGCTCGACGATCGCGGCGAAGCAGGTCTCCTCGTCGCCTTCGCAGTCGGCCATCTCGCTTCGGAGATACTCCTCGGCATCGTAGACCGCGTCCTGCACGAGCGCAGGGTCGGCGCCGGCGAGCGCTGTCCTGAGTCCATCGAGATACTGTTCGGTGTTCATCTAGCTCCGACCCCCTTCCAATGTCCCATCCACGAAGTCCCTCGTGCGGATCCATGCGTCCTGCCAGGCCGCGAGGACCTCTGTCCCTGCTGCGGTGATTGCGTAGTACTTGCGCGGCGGCCCTGCGACCGACGGCTCAACGCGGCTCGACAGAAGACCTTGCGCCTCGAGCGAACGGAGCACCGGGTAGAGCGTACCCTGCTTGGCGGGCACTCCCGCCGAAGTCGCCCGCTCGAGCTGTTTGGCTATCTGATAGCCGTACAGGGGCTCGCCGGAACGCTCGAGGATCGCGAGCAACACGAGCGCTGCGGTCCCTGCGTTCAGCTCCTTCTGGAACTTGCGGACCGCGCTGTCCACTACATCAGCCACTGGCTCACCTCCCCGCCTCCCATGTCGTTACTGTGAACTTCACACTAGTGCACGACCACAATACTACTAAGTTCACACTAGTCAACCCGCATTCTGAGAATTTCTGGACCGAGAGTGCATGCGTCACGGCGGAGTTCGGGTCGTGGTCGCATATCGCGCCCACCTCCGGCCCAGTCGGGACTCTCGACGTCCGCCGCGAATGACCGCCTCGGTCGCCCGATAACGGGTAGGAACCCCGTATGTCTAACCCAAGCGAAACCCTGCGCGGAGTCAAGCGCGTACGGCCCGGCCCAGGACAGGAATCGGTTTGGGACTACCCACGTCCCCCGGTGGTCGAGCCCACGCCCCGGCGCATCGAGGTCGTGTTCGCGGGCGCGGTGATCGCCGACACGACGAAGGCACTGCGCGCGCTCGAGACGAGCCATCCGCCCGTCTACTACATCCCGCTTGAGGACGTCAGGCCTGGCGTGCTCGCCACGAGCGGACACGCTACGTACTGCGAGTTCAAGGGCGAGGCCCGCTACCACGACGTGCGCATCGACGGGCGCAGCGCTTCGGACGCCGCCTGGGTCTACGAGACTCCTTCGGCTGGCTACGAGGTGCTCACCGGCCATGTCGCCTTCTACCCGCAGGCAATGGACGAGTGCCGCGTTGACGGCGAGGTCGTCAGGGCTCAGCCGGGCGCCTACTACGGCGGATGGATCACGGCCGACGTCGTGGGCCCCTTCAAGGGCGGCCCGGGTACGAACGGCTGGTAGCGCGCCTACACCTCGGTGGCGAGCGCGTCCTCTCTGGCTTCAAGACGCCAGCGCGACAGGTGCACGCCCAGCTGCGCCGCAACGATCGAGAGCAGGAACGTCGCAATGAAGTTGGCCGCGCCGAATCGCCCGGCAAGCCCGTTCACGCCACCTGCGAGTTCGAAGAACTGCTGCTGCATGGCGCCGAGGGTAAACGGGACGAAGAGCGCGAAGAAGACGTGCGGCAGACCCGACGGCAGACGAACGCCACCCGCGAACGAGATCGCCAACACGCCGAGAACGAGCACCGCATCGGCCCCAAGCAGCGGCACGAGCGCCGCGGTCGTGTCAGCGCTGCCGCCGGCGGTCATCGACCCGTAGATGTCGTACGCCACCTCGGCAAGCGCCCGCCCGAAGGGGCCGAAGCCCAGAAGCGCGACGGCGGTCGCCACCGCGAAGGCAAGGACAGTGCCGAGCTTACCCATCGGCGAGCGCCCGCTTGTAACCGGCGATGCGCTCGCGGTACTCCGGCATGCCGGCGCCGAGGATCTGAGTGGCAAGGATCGCCGCGTTCCTGGCACCGTTGATGGCCACACACGCCACCGGCACGCCGGTGGGCATCTGCACCATCGAGAGCAGCGAGTCGAGCCCGCCGAGATCGCTCGTCTTCATCGGCACCGTGATGACAGGCAGCGGCGTGTAGGCGGCCACGACCCCGCCGAGATGCGCGGCCTTGCCCGCCGCAGCGACGATCACGCGAATCCCCCGACCTGCTGCATTCGTCGCCCAGTCGTGCACCTTCGTCGGCTGGCGGTGTGCCGAGGCGATGATGACTTCGTACGGAACGCCAAGCTCTTCGAGCTGGGCGGCGCACTCGTCCATCACGGCCAGATCGCTCTTGGAGCCCATGATGATTCCCACGAGCGGCGTCTCTTCGGTCACAAGCTGCCTCCCTACGCGTCGTCCGCGCACCCGGTCGCGCATGCCGTAGCCCCGTCGCCGAAGAGCAGCTGGCGCTCGTCGGAGGCGAGCGCATTGCGCGCCGTGTCTCGCAGGTTGTTCAGGTGCGCGAACATCGTACGCTGCATCACGACCGCGAGATAGCGGCCCTTTGGCGTGAGCGTGAGCTCCTCGTCGTTGTCGGTGGCGAAGCCGCCGAAGGTGCGGAAGAAGAGCATCTCTTTCCAGAGGCCACGCTCCACACCCACGCCGAAGTCCCGCTTGAAGGCCTTCTTGTCGAGCCGAAGCCCGAACAGCCGCATCAGGAACCGGTAGCGCATCTGGTTCGCGAGGCTGTTGTTGGCGCTTCCCACCGCCACCGGCATGCGACCCTCGGCTATGGCGGCGCTGTAGTCGCGCAGCGAGAACGTGGTGAGGTAGATGTCACCGCGCAGGTAGCTGAACGCGCCGCTGCCGATGCCCACATACTCCTCGTAGTCCACGATGTACTCGTCGATCATGCCACCGCCGATGCGCGAGAAGGTCCAGGCGGTCGACAGCTCGAACGTGTCGGCGAGCTCGCGCGAGAGGATCTCGTAGTAGCGGGCCTCCCGGTCGTAGTCCACCATGCCGACCGTGCGCTTGAGCTGGGTGGCCACCGAGCGAGAGGCCATCAGCGGGTAGAACGTCGTCTGGTTGCAGCGGCTCGCCTTCACCATCTCGATGTCCCGACGCAGGACCTCCTCGGTCTGCGAGGGGAAGTTGAAGATCATGTCCACGTTGAGCGAGTGGAAGAAGCCCTCAAGCGACTGCAGGCGCTCGTGGATCTCGGCGCCCGAACCATACTTGTCGTAGCGGTCCATCTGCTTCAGCAGGCCGTCATCGAAGCTCTGCACGCCCACGCTCATGCGCTGCACCCGATCCTTGAGCGGCTCGAGGATCTCGGGGATCAGATGGTTCGGGTTCGTCTCGGTGGACACCTCAAGCGCTCCGAACAGCTCGCGCGCGAGATCGATGGTCTCGCAGAGCTCGTCCACGAGGATCGTAGGCGTGCCTCCGCCGATGTACAGCGAGTCGAACGCATAGCCGAGGTCGGCGACCATCCGCATCTGTGCGCGCAGGCTCTTGAAGTAGGCGCGCGCAGGATCCTCGGAAAACGGGAAGCGATTGAAGCTGCAGTACGGGCAGAGCCGCTCGCAGAAGGGCACATGCGCGTAGAGCAGGTACTGCTTCCCGGATTCAGGCCCCTGCAACGATGGCACCTGGCGAGGGGCCTTGGCGAAATAGCCGCCCTGCGTCGTAGCGACCGCTGCCGACAGGAGCCGCTCGGCAAGCATCAGGCGCCGTCCGCCTGCTGCAGCGCGCGCAGTCCGATGTCGGTGCGGTAGTGCATGCCGTCGAAGTAGATGCACTCGACGGCGCGGTACGCGCGGTCGCGCGCCTCGGCGAACGTCGGTGCTACGGCGGTCACGTTCAACACGCGACCCCCCGAGGTCACGAACGAGCCGTCATCGCGACGTTCGGTGCCCGCGTGGTACACCGTCACGCCTTCGATCGCGGCCGCCTCGTCGAGGCCGCTGATGACCTTGCCGACCGAGTAGCTGTCCGGATAGCCGCCCGAGGCGAGCACCACGGAGATGGCAAACCCATCACGCCACGTGAGGTCGATCTCGGAGAGGCGGCCTTCGGCGGTGGCCAGGAGCACGTCCACCAGATCGGTCTCCAGTAACGGCAACAGCACCTGCGTTTCGGGGTCGCCGAACCGGGCGTTGTACTCGAGCACCTTCGGCCCATCGGCGGTGATGATGAATCCTCCGTAGAGCACGCCGCGGTAGACGATGCCGTCGGCCCGCATGCCCGCAACGGTGCGCTCGAGGATTGAGACCATCTCGTCGAGGGTCGCCTGGTCGATCGTAGGCACCGGCGCGTAGACGCCCATCCCGCCGGTGTTCGGCCCCTCGTCGTTGTCGAGCGCGCGCTTGTGGTCCTGCGCGGTGAGCATCGGAAGCACGGTCTCACCGTCGGTGAAGGCGAGCAACGAGCACTCGGGACCCTCGAGGTACTCCTCGATCAGCACGAGGTAGCCCGCCGCACCGAACTTCTCGTCGACGATCGACTCACGCACCGCCGAGATCGCCTCCTCGACGGTCTTGGCGACTGTGACGCCCTTCCCTGCCGCGAGTCCGTCGGCCTTCACGACCACGGGCGCACCCACCTCGTGCAGGTATGCGCGCGCTTCGACCTCGCTCTCGATCACTCGGTACGCTCCGGTCGGGATGCCATGCGAGTCCATCAGCTCCTTGGCAAACGCCTTCGAGCCTTCGATCTCCGCACCGGCGGCCTTCGGGCCGAAGACCGGAACCCCGAACGCACCGAGCAGGTCGGCCGCACCCATCACGAGCGGCGCCTCCGGCCCGATGACTACGAGGTCGACCTCGTTGTGCTCGACCCACCCGACGACGTACGACGGATCCTCCAGGTCGATGGCCACGTTGGTCGCGATCTCGGCGGTACCGCCGTTGCCGGGTGCACAGAAGACCTCCGGCCGATGTTTCGAGGCGAGAAGCGAGGTGACGATAGCGTGCTCGCGGCCACCGCCGCCGAGGACAAGAATGCGCATGAGACAACCCCTCGGGTCCAGGACCTGCAGTGGGACGATTGTAGCCGATTGTCGGCCGTCAGCGGCGGCGGTGGGCCGCTACTGGCCAAGCCAGAAGGCGACGCCCTCGAGCTGGTAGATGTCCGGCCAGTTCGCGATCACGTGGTCGGCCTCCTCGGCAGAGGCCGTATAGAAGTGGCTGCCGTTCTTCAGGTTGAAGAACCGCCACACCGGCGCCTTGCCTGCTTCGGCATAGGGCGTCACCGGATACGACGCGCCATCGTACTGGAAGACGTTCATCCAGCGGCCCAGGACCATGTCGCGTTCGGTCGGCGATGACGTGTAGAAGTGACTGCCGTTCGCGCGGTTGTAGAAGCGGTGAAGCGGCTGCGTGTTGCGGGCCGGGTTGACGGTATACGCGATGCCCTCGTACTGCCAGACGTCGGGCCACCGTGCGATCACGATGTCGCGCTCCTCGGCCGATGGCGTGTAGAAGTGCGTGCCCGACTTCCGGCTGAAGAAGCGGTAGATCGGGACGATCGTCGGCACCGGGACGAACGGGTCGCGCACCGTGACGGTGACGGTCACCGCACCTGAAAGAGCCGAGGGGCTGACCGGGGCGCTCGACGCGCCCACTGCCGGCTCCACGTAGCCGGCCGCTACCGCTCCGACCGCGCTGGCTGCGCCAGATCGCGCGCCAACCGAGTCGTTCGCGTGCAGCGCGCTCATCGCCCCGTCCGGGGCGAGCACGGTCAGCACTCCGACGAGCAGGGCCGCCACGATATGTGTGCCTCTCGTTCGCATGCGCGCTCGTCCACACCTTCCGTGCACGACCAGCCTGCCTGAGGACGGCTCGAACGGCCGGGTTGCGCCTCATCGCCCCCGAGCCGTGGTCGTCGTCTTCGTTCCGTGCTGCACCTTACGTATCGGCTGAACGCAGTTCGTGCATGAAGGGATGCGAGCATCCCTCCGTTCAGCGGTGACCAGGGCCGGACGGACGGCACGCTTCGGCAGACGAACGACAGGCCCGCCAGCCGAAGCTGACGGACCCGTCGGTCGATCGAACGTGGTGTTCGGCTACTGCGCCAGCCAGTACGCGGGACCTTCGAAGCGGTAGACGTTCGGCCAGTTGGCGATCACGAGGTCCGCCTCCTCGGCTGACGCGGTGAAGAAATGGCTGCCATTCTTGAGGTTGTAGAAGCGGTAGACGGGGGCGGATCCCCCGGCGGCGACGGGCGTGACCCTGTAGGTCTCCCCCTCGTAGCTGTACACGTTGGACCACTGCGCGACCACGGTATCCCGCTCCTGCGCGGAAGCGGTGTAGAAGTGGCTCTGGTTGCTGCGGTTGTAGAAGCGGTAGAGCGGCTGGATGTTCTTCGCTGGGTTCACCCAGTACGCCACGCCCTCGTACCGGTACACGCCGGACCAACGGGTGATGACGCCATCCCGCTCGTCATGCGACGGCGTGAAGAAGTGCGTAGCGCCGGCCGGCTTGTAGAACCGGAACACCGGCTCCAGCCCCGGCGCGGGAGGCGCCGCCACGGTGAAAGCGACCCGGCGGGTGTAGGGCACTCCGCCGAGCGAAGCCGTCAGGGTGAGTTCGTGTGCTCCTGCCGACGAGACCGTGCTGCCCGAAGCGACGGGCGCACCGTCGAGGGTCGCCGTTAAGGTGCCCGCGTCGGCGCCCGTGCACGAGAAGCAGAGCGTCACGGGACAGTAGTAGGGCGGCATTCCCTCGGAGACGCCGGTCACGGCGAACGCGACCGGTAGGGGGCCCGCCGACGTGTACTGCGTGCCGAGACCGCTCGTTGCGGGCACGATCTCGTGTCCCGAGAGGATCAGCGGCGCCGGCTGGCCGTCGACTGCACGTGAGACGTGCATGTGGTCGCCTGTGGAGTTGCCCGTGCTGCCGGCATACCCGATGAGCGTCCCGCCGGCCACGGCGCCGGTAGCGCCGAAAGCGCTCAGGTGCGCCACGTGGATCTGCTCGCGCCCGTCGGCGGACATCCAGATGATCGAGTTCCCGTAGCCGTCGCCCCATCCGGTCGAAAAGATGGTCACGCTGCCCGCTTCGGGGGCGAACACCGGCCGCCCGGCATCGCCTTCGTTCGCGTTGATGTCCACGACCCACGCGTCCGGGCATGTGCCGAAGACGCTCCGGTGGTTGGAGTAGGTGGTCGCCCGATACGGGGTGCCTGCCGCGTAAAGGTCCCCCTGAGCGGCATGCGCGGCCACGGGCAGCACAAGCGCGGACAGAAGCGCGAGAGCGAGTGCGATGGCGAAGCGCCGAACCCTCACAGGCGCCCCTCCCACCGCCGCATGATCGTCTGTTCGCGGCTCGGTCCGACCGCGATCATCGCGACCGGCACCTCGGCGAGGTCCTCGAGGAAAGCGATGTAGTCCTGCGCCGCCTTCGGCAGTGCCTCGAACGTGCGGCAGCCGGTGATGTCGGTCTTCCAGCCGGGAAGCTCCTCGTAGATCGGCTTCGCGTGATGGAATGCCGTCTGGTGCGCGGGAAGGTCATTGTAGCGTTTGCCCTCGTACTCGTACGCCACGCACACCTTGATGCGGTCGAGGTCCGAGAGGACGTCGAGTTTGGTGATGACGAGATCCGTGAGACCGTTGACCTGCACCGCAAAGCGGGCGATGAGCCCGTCGAACCACCCGGCGCGCCGCTCGCGGCCGGTCGTGGTGCCGTACTCGTGGCCCACCTCGATGAGGTGCCGCCCGGTCTCGTCGAAGAGCTCGGTGGGAAACGGGCCGCTCCCCACGCGCGTGATGTACGCCTTGGCGATGCCGAGGACGCGGTCGATGCGCCGGGGGCCCACGCCCACGCCCGTGCAGGCGCCGCCCGCGGTGGGCGAGCTCGACGTCACGAACGGGTAGGTGCCGTGATCGAGATCGAGCAGGGCGCCCTGCGCGCCTTCGAAGAGCACCCACTGATCGGCGTCGAGCGCTTTGTTGATGAGCGCGCTCGTCTCGGCGATGTGCGGCTTGATGCGCTCCGCGTAGGGCAGGTACTCCTCGGCGATCTGGTCCACCGTGTAGGTAGGCAGGTCGTACACCTTGGAGAGGATGTCGTTCTTCTCGTGCAGCGCCGCCTCGATCTTCTTGCGGAAGATGTGCTCGTCGATGAGGTCCTGGACGCGGAGGCCCATGCGCGAGGCCTTGTCCATGTACGCCGGACCGATGCCGCGGCGCGTGGTGCCGATCTCCTGGCTTCCGAGCCGGCGCTCGCTCGCGCCGTCCAGGTCGCGATGGTACGGCATGATGAGGTGCGCGTTGCAGCTGATAAGCAGCCGCCGGGTCGAAAGACCGTCTGCCTCAAGGCGGTCCATCTCCTCGAGCAGCACCTTCGGGTCGATGACGCACCCGTTGCCGATGACCGGCGTGATGTGCGGATACATGATGCCGCTCGGGATGAGATGAAGCTTGAGCGTGCGGCCACCGTGAATGACGGTGTGCCCCGCGTTGTTCCCGCCCTGAAAGCGCACGACGTAATCAAAGTCGTCCGCGATGAGGTCGGTGATCTTGCCCTTGCCTTCGTCGCCCCACTGGGCGCCGACCAGGACGATGCCGGCCATCTGGTGAGCTCCTCGAAGTGTTCGGCCCCGCGGACTCTCGCCGCCGCTCCCGGGCCGGGCACGCCGCCGAGCCAGGCGGCATGCTCTGCGTCCCCCTCAGCCAAGGACGCCCGGGCTAGTATGCCCGAGGAGCGCGCGAAGCGCTAGTGCAGGTGTGCTCGGCGGCGGCGCACGCTGATCACTCGAATGCGCGACGGAGCAGATCGTTCGCCTCGCTGTTGCACTCGGGACATCCGACGCGCGGGTCACCGGCGATCGGCCCGTGAAGGCTGCACCACGCTTCGGCGGTCACGCGGCGACCGCTCCGGAGCTTCCGGCCGCCGATGCCGATACGGATCTCCAGGTAGGGACTGCCGTTGGCCGCGAGGATCGCCGGCACCGGGCAGCCTTTGCAGTCGCCAGGCTGCCACTCGGCCGAGCGCGGTGCCTTCGCGACCCGGCACTTCTGCCGGCTCGCGCCACGCGCGAAGTCCTCGTAGTAGTGGACGCACTCGTCGCCTGTGGGTGTGATCATCGGGCCGCTCCTCGGCACGCACGCGTGTACTCGCCGACACCAGTCTACCCGAGCCGGAACGCTCATCGGGACTTGGCAGGCGTGCGGAGCCGGGTGGATACTCGCTCAGGAGCATTCGACCGGGAGGGACGCCGATGAAGCGCATGCCGATGACCCGCATACTCACGATCCTGCTCGTGCTCGCCCTGTTCGCCGCGCTGCCGATTGCAGGCGGATGCGACAAGGACGAGGAGACGCCCGACGTCCCGGTGGCCGAGGAGGCAGACTCCGGGTCCGAGAGCGCCGATGGCGAAGCCGTGACCGACGCAGATGACGCTGTCGAGACGCCTGCCGAGGACGGCAGCGGCGCCGGCGAGGCCACAAACGCCCCGGCGACGATCACCGTGCGTCTGTACTGGGTCGAGGCCGGCGAGAATGCGATCGGCATCGAGCGCACGCTCCCCTACACGCAGGCGGTCGCCACCGCCGCGATGAATGCGCTGCTTGCCGGACCCACGGCCCAGGAGCAGGCCACCTGGCCTGCCATCAGCAGCGCGATCCCGGCCGGCACGACGCTCAACGGCGTCACGGTCGCCGGTGGTGTGGCGAAAGTCGACCTCTCCTCGGAGTTCGAGTCGGGCGGCGGCACGTTCTCGGTCACCGCGCGCCTCGCACAGGTGGTCTACACGCTCGAGCAGTTCCCCACGGTGGATGCCGTGGAGTTCTACCTCGATGGCGTGAAAGTCGAGATGTTCTCGGGCGAGGGACTCATCCTCGACGGCCCGCAGACACTCGACGACTACGACGGCTACCTGCCGATCGACGCGTAGGAACGCACCCGTCCCGGTGCATCGGCACGGAATCGCACGCACGCAGCCGCAATCACATCCTGCTGACAGTCGGACGGTTATGCTCTGCCAATACCGCATGACGAAGGGAACCTCGTGGCCGCCGGCACCACGCTGAGAGCTCGTCTCATGATCGGATTCACGGCAATCATCGCCGGTGCGCTTCTGCTCGCCGCGGCCTTTGGCATCTGGCGTTTCGATGCCACGATCACCCAGCAGGCGCAAGCCTCCGTGTCGTCCAACATGACCGTCGCCTCCAGCCTGCTCGCCGATGAGATCGCCGCGGTGACGGCTGCAACCGCCGAGACCGCCGTCGACGGCACGCTACCCTTTGCCGACGATGAGCAGCGTCTCGCGCTCACCAACGGCCTCGCGCGCAGGGCCGAGCTGACGGGGATCACCTACTTCGCGTTTGTCTCGCCGTCCGGCGAGGTGGGGGCAACGAGCATGGGCACGGCGGGCTACCCGTCGCAGTGGCCCCTGCTGCTCGAGTGGGCGGCTGCGGGCAGTACCGACGGCGGGCTCGCGATCGTCCCGGCCGAGGACCTCGACGCGATCGGCGTTGGGAGCCACCTCCGGTTGACGGCGAAAGCGACCGACAAGGGCACGGTCGTGGAGGGTGAGGGAGACGGAGCCCTTGCCGTGGTGTCGGTGGCACCCACGAACGGCGGCGTCCTCGTGGGCGTGCGCATCCTCAAGCTCGACAACGAGTTCGTGGACTCAGTGGTCGCGAAGGTCGGCGGAACGTCAACGCTCTTCCAGGGCGGCGTTCGCGTAGCGACGACCCTCACCGACGAGGACGGCTATCGGGCGCTCGGCACCGTGGTCTCCGACACCGTGCGCAGGGCCGTTCTCGAGAACGGCGAGTCGTATCTGGGTGACGCGTTCGTCTTCGATCGCACATACCTTGCCGCGTACGAGCCCCTCCGCGATCCGACCGACACGGTCGTCGGCATGCTGTACGTGGGTGTGGACGAGACCCCCTACTCGGACGCCACTCGAGGCTTCGCGCTCGCCTTCTCGGCCGTGATCCTGTTCGCGCTCGTGGCCGCGCTCATCGGAGCACTGAACGTGAGCAAGTCCCTCGCCACGCCGCTCATGCAGATGAGCGACGCCGCCGGGCAGGTGGCAAACGGCGACCTGACGGCTCAGGTGCCCACTGCGGGTTATCGCGAACTCCGGCAGCTCGGCGAATCGTTCAATACGATGACCGGCGGCCTGAAGACGATGATCTGGCACGTTGACCAGTCGGTGAGCCAACTCCGGACGGTCGCCTCACAGATAACGGCTGCCTCGCGGTCGTCCGCCGAGCAGGCCACGGCGCAGGCCTCATCGGTCGCACAGACCACGGCGACCCTGGAGGAACTCTCGCGGAGCTTCCAGTCCGTTGCCGACGGCGCGCGCAAGGTGCTCCACGTGGCCGAAGACGCGCTCGAATCCGCGCAGACCGGCGCCGCGACCATCGACCGCGCCCACGACGCTATGGACGAACTCGCGACGGGCGCGCGGGACATCGCCGGAGCCGCGTCCGCGATGAACGAGGTCGCCGACGGCATCACGGACATGACGTCGATCATCGGCGGGATCGCCGAGCAGACCAAGATCCTCGCGCTCAACGCCGCCATCGAAGCCGCGCGCGCCGGCGAGGCCGGCAAGGGCTTTGCGGTCGTCTCCTCGGAAATCCGCACACTCGCCAACAGCGTCTCGGTGTCCGCAGCGCGGATAGCCGAGATGGTCACCGGGATACAGGACGCCACCGCGCGACTCCAGGCCGCGGCCTCCCGCCAGACGGCGCTGTCCGAC
This sequence comes from Coriobacteriia bacterium, assembly GCA_030652115.1. Taxonomy (NCBI): domain Bacteria; kingdom Bacillati; phylum Actinomycetota; class Coriobacteriia; species Coriobacteriia bacterium. The sequence continues at coordinate 129,805 of JAUSBK010000001.1, forward strand.
GGCACCGTGCGGTCGAGCGACGAGTCGCGCGCGACCTTCGATGCGATCGTGCAGCAGATGGCCGACACGGCCTCGGCCGCGCGTGAGATCGCCGAGGCCACCGTGCAGCAGACGCGAGCGTCCGATCAGCTCGTCGAGGCGATGCACCAGGTGAGCGTCAGCACGCGTGAGACGGCGTCGGCAGCGAAGCAACTGGCGAGTTCGGCCGAGTCGGTCGAGGCCGAGGCTGGGACGCTCACTGCCGGATTCACCCGCTTCAAGACCCGCTAGCGGGCAAGCGACTCCAGCGCTGCGCGCGCGGCCACCATGCCGCTCGAGCCTGACTGCACGAGGCCGCGGGTGACACCCGCGCCGTCTCCGACGGCGTAGAGTCCGGCGATCTTCGTCTGCAGCTGCGGGCTGAGCTCGAGTCGCGAGGAGTAGAACTTCACCTCGATGCCGTACAGCAGCGTTCCGTCGGCTGCCACGCCCGGCGCCAGCGTGTCCATCGAATCGAGGAAGTCGAGAATGTCCACGAGGTGGCGGTACGGCAGCACGAACGACAGGTCGCCGGGGGTGGCCGACGGCATCGTGGGTGTGACGACCGACTCGGCGATGCGCTTTGCGGTAGAACGCCGTCCCGCACGCAGGTCGCCGAGGCGCTGCACCAAGATGCCCTCGCCGAGCAGGTTCGCGAGCCGAGCGATCGACGTGCCGTAGGTGATCGGCTCGTGGAACGGATGGGTGAACTGCTGGCTCACGAGCACTGCGAAGTTGGTGTTCGCGGTGCGCTTCTCGGCATACGAGTGGCCGTTGACGGTGACGATGTCGCCGTAGCTCTCGGCCGTGACCGCACCGTACGGGTTCATGCAGAACGTGCGCACCTGGTCGCCGAAACGGTGCGACATCTGGATGAGCTTGGCCTCGTAGAGATGGTCGGTAAGCGGCTCCATCACGGGTGCGGGGACTTCGACGCGAACGCCGATGTCCACGGCGTTGTTCACGAGGCCGATGCCGAGCTCCCGCGCCTGGGCCGCGAGCCAGTCCGCGCCTTCGCGGCCCGGGGCGGCGATCACGACCTCCGTGCTCACGGTCGTGCCGTCGGCCAGTTCCACGCCACGCACGCGGCCTTCCTCGGCAAGGATCCGTGTGACTGCCGTGCTCGTGCGCACCTCGACGCCCGCCGACGTGAGGTACCCGTGCATCGCCTCAAGGACCGCTGGCGAGCGGTCACTGCCGATGTGGCGGATGCGCATCGGGACGAGGCGCATCTCGGCGAGCGTCGCCTGGCGCATCAGCCTGTCGGTCGCCTCGGGATCCGGGGTGTGCACCACGGTGGTCGCGCCGAACTCGAGCCAGATGCGGTCGCTGTCCTCGATGAGCTGCTCGAGGGCCGCGGTGCCGGTGTACTCGCCGAGCCACCCGCCCACCTCGGTCGAGAGCGTGAGCTTGCCGTCCGAGAACGCGCCCGCGCCTCCCCAGCCGGTCGTTATGGCGCAAGTCGCGCAGCCGATGCAGCTCGCCTGGCGTGCCGGGCACGAGCGCTTGTCGATCGGCTTGCCGCGCTCCAGAAGCAAGATGCGGAGGTCCGGACGTGCCCGTACGAGCTCGATGGCCGCGAAGATGCCCGCGGGACCCGCACCGATGATGACGACGTCGTAGCGCTGCTCGCTCATGCAAGGCCCTCCGTGGGTGGCGGGACGCGCTCGCTACGGATTCCTGGCGAGCGACACGAACCGCGTGAACCGCTCGAGATACGAGAGGCGGCAGCTATCGGTCGGGCCGTTGCGGTGCTTGGCCACGATGATCTCGGCCTCGCCCTTCTGCGGGCGGCCCGGTTCGTCCTGCGCACCGGGGTCCGTGTTGCGGTCGATGAAGATGACCACGTCGGCGTCCTGCTCGATGGCGCCGGACTCGCGCAGGTCGGAGAGCATCGGTCGCTTGGAGGTGCGCTGCTCGACGGCACGCGAGAGCTGCGAAAGCGCGACCACGGGGCAACCGAGCTCCTTGGCGAGGATCTTGAGCCCTCGGGAGATCTCGGCGATCTCAACCTGCCGGTTCTCTGAGCGCCGTCCATGCGGCTGCATCAGCTGCAGATAGTCGACGATGATGAGTCCGTTCTCCACGCCGCGGAACAATCGCCGCGCCTTCGCCCGAACCTCAAGGATGGAGATCGAGGGCGTGTCATCCACATGGAGCCGGTCGAGGGGCAGTCGGCCCATCGCCTGCATCAGAAGCGGCCAGTCCTCGTCGGCCAGATACCCCGTGCGCAGTTTCTGTGAGTCCACGCGAGCCTCCGCGCACATGATGCGCTGCACGAGCTGGGCCGAGGACATCTCGAGGCTGAACACGGCGGTTGTCGCACCCGCCTTGGCCGCGTTCACCGCGATGTTGAGCGCGAGTGCGGTCTTCCCCACCGATGGACGGGCCGCGAGGATGATCAGGTCGCCCTTGTGCATGCCGGCGAGGATCTTATCCAGATCCGGGAAGCCGGTGGGCACGCCGGTGACGTGGCTCTTGTGGTCGTAGAGCTTCTCGAGTTCAGCGAAGCTCTCCTTGACGAGATCGTCGAGCACCCGGAAGTTCGACGACACGCGCTTGTTCGTGACCGCGAAGATGGTCTTCTCGGCGCGCTCGACAACTTCATCGATGTCGTCGGGGTTCTCGTAACTGTACGCCTGGATGGTCGTCGCCGCGTCGATGAGCTGTCGCAGCATCGACGTGCGCTTCACGATCTGCGCGTAGTACTCGGCGTTCGCGGCGGTCGGCACGGCGCCGGTGATGTCCAGCAGGTACGGCTTGCCTCCGGCCGCGTCCAACTCTCCCGACGACTCGAGCCGCGCGGCCACGGTGATCTGATCCACGGCGTCGCCGCGCAGGTGCAGGTACTTGATGGCCGAGAAGATCTTGCGGTGCGGCGGGCGATAGAAGTCGTCCACGTCCACGATCGTGATGCAGTTCTCGACCGCATCCGCCGACAGGAACATCGAGCCGAGCAGCGACTGCTCGGCCTCTATGTTGTGCGGCGGTACACGCTCGCGGAGGGCCTGGACTCCATCGTCAGCCATCGTCGGACTCCAATCGGGCAGACGAGGCGCCGCACTCGCGGCGCCCCACCGGTTCCCGGCGCCTTAGACCTCGTCTTCGGCCTCGGTTGCCTCATCGGCGACCTCGGCTGCTTCATCATCCTCGTCAGCGGTGACATCGTCGTCCGCCTCGGCGGGCTCGGCGTCGTCGGCCACAGCCTCTACTACCGGCTTGGCCTCGACGGGAGCCGCCTCGAACGGCAGAAGCACGCCGCCCAGCGGAACCACGTTGAGCACGAGATGCGCCGTGACGTCCTGGTAGATCCGGACATCGATCGTGTGCTCGCCAACGGTCTTGATGTGACCGTGCAGGTCGAGCTTCTTGCGGTCGACATCCACGCCGAGCTGCGCGCTGAGTGCGTCGGCGACCATGCCCGAGGTGACCGAGCCGAACAGCTTGCCGCCGTCGCCCGCCTTAGCCTCGATCACGAGGGCCTTGCCCGCGATCAGTGCGGCCTGGCCTTCGGCCTCGACACGCTTGGTCTCCTCGCGCTTGCGGATGTTGTGCATCCGGGCCTCGAGCTGCTTGAGGTTCCCGGACGAGGCCAGTATGGCCATGTTGCGGGGCAGGAGGTAGTTCGTGGCGAAGCCACGCGCGACATCGATGACGTCGCCTTCCTTTCCTCTGCCCTTCACGTCAGTCAACAGAATGACCTTCATCGTTTCTCCTACTCGTTCTTTGAGCCGCTCCGCGGACGCGCGGCGCGGTCGTGCACTGTCTCTAGTCCTTCTCGGGCGTGGTGCCGGACTGTGCCGACGAAGACGCCTCGCGCGGCAGCCGCCGCAGGTTCAGCCACATATCCGCCAGCCCCGTGAGACTGACCGCCGGAGCGAACGCCTCGGTCACGCCCAGGAGGACGAAACCTGCGATCCTAACCGGCCGGGAGAACTTGGCTCGTTCGTACAGACCTGCGAAGACGGCCACACCCTGCAGGAAGAAGACCAGCCGAGCGACCATCAACAGGTTACTGCCCACGATCTCGAGCGACGGTGCAAGGTCCACCGGCAACCGTCCTGCTGCAAGCAGGGCGATCGCGACGATCGGCAGTACGACCATCCGCACGTCGAGATCGAATGCCGCCAGCGGCGGCATGCGCTTGAGCGCCACGCCGAGGCGGGCTCCCATCGCACCAACCGCGACCACGACCAGAACGGCGGTCAGCCCGTTCACTGTCACGAGCGCACCCGGCCACAGGGCCACCAGCGGCTGCATGACCTCGTCGCCCAGCTCCGCCTGCGCGAAGAGGGCCCGAACGGCAGCTTCGACGTAGGCGTTCACACTCTGGCCAGCTTCGGCGGCGTACACCGAGAGCTCGACCACGCTGAGCGCGGTCAACAACGCAGTCACGACGGTCATCGTCTCGAGCGCGGACCTGTACCGCATCAGGACCGCGGTCAGCGGTCCCACGATGAGCAACGAGATCACCAGCAGTGCGGTGTAGACGTACGGCTCGCTCGCTCCGACCGCCGAACCCAGCAGCGGCACGATGATGCCGTACAGAAGACCGCCTGCTGCAAGACCTCCCAGGATGACTGCGACGATCGAGACCGCCACCTGACGGCCGTAGACCAGCCCGGCCAGACCAGCTGCCGCGATCGGCAGCCCGATGACAGGATCGATCAGCACCGCCGTTAGGGCGCCCATGATCGCGACGAGTGCCAGAGACACCGCCCGCCGACCGTTGAGCGCTCCAGGCGCCGTGTTACCTGCGACCCTTGCCATCGACCTTGCCACTCACAACCGGAACGGCGTAGGGGATGAGCGCCATCTCGCGCGCGCGCTTCACGGCCGTGGCCAGCGAATGCTGATGCTGTGCGCAGTTGCCCGAGACCCGGCGCGGCTTGATCTTGCCACGGTCGGTCGTGTACTTGCGTAGCATGTTCACGTCTTTGAAGTCGATGTACTCGACCTTGTCCTTGCAGAAGGCGCAGTAGCGGCGCTTCGGCTTCCTCGAGTAATCACTCATGCACGTACCTCCTTCCAGCCCCCTGCGGGGGCGGTGTATCGACCGCGCAGCGGGAGGGTACCGCCTGCGGCTGATGCGTCATCTAGAACGGGATCTCTTCTCCCGAATCGTCACCGGAGTCGGGCGCCGGCGCATCGGCCATAGCCGAGCCACCGCCGTGTCCGCCATCCCTCGACGACAGGAACTCGATCTCGTCGGCGACGACCTCGAGCTTCGAACGCTTGTCGCCCTGCTGGGATTCCCACTGGCTCCAGCGGAGCTTGCCTTCGATCGCGACTTTCGAGCCTTTGAAAAGGAAGCGCGAAAGCGCTTCAGCCCGTGCGCCGAAGACGGTCACGTCCACGAAGTTCGGGACGTCTTCCCACTCACCCGTCTGCTGGTTCTTGCGACGATCGTTCACGGCAACGCCCATCTTGAGGACGTTCATGCCGCTCCCGGTCGCGCGCAGCTCGGGATCGCGGGTCAGGTTGCCAGTTATCACCACTCGATTGATGCCCACGTGTGCCACCTCACTCGTTGATACCGGTCGTTACGACGCCGGCCAGATGTCTAGTCAAGATCGTCGCGACGGACGATCATGAATCGGAGCACCTGGTCGGTGATGTGCAGGACGCGGTCGAGCTCGGCGACGACGGCCGTGGCAGCGTGGAATTGGACGACCTGGTAGTCGCCCTCCTCCGTGTGGTCGATCTCGTGGGCAAGACGGCGCTTGCCCCAGGAATCCTCGGAATCGACCGTGCCGCTCTCGGCGGTGATGAGGCCCCTGATCTTCTCAAGGACGGCATCACGTGCCTCGTCCTCGAGGTTGGGGCGCAAGATGAGCATAAGTTCGTAAGCCTTCAATGTTCACCTCCCTCGGACTATGCGGCCCCGGGACCATTGAAGGCGATGCCCGGAGCAGGAAATGAAGCTTCCGAAGTGTACCAGAGGCTCGACAGCCCTACAATGACGTCTACCCCAACCCTCTGACACCCTGCGGCTTCGCCTTCAGTCCACGTGAACGGGAGCTGCTCGGCGCACAAGCACCAACCCGGCGGCTGCAACGCCCACCCCAAGCGCCAGCACTGCGCCGGCAGCGTTCCGCCCTGCGGGAACCGCGACGTGCGGACGATCGCGCACCGTGGCGCGAACGACGTTTGGAACCAGAGCGGAGGCTTCAGGCACGCCCGCGTCGCGCAACGCTGCCTCCACTGCTGCACCGCTTCTGCCGGCCGATGGCGCCGGGATGGCCGACTCGATGCTCGTCAGCGAAGCCGCAGAGCCCGCCTGCTCGGACACGGCGCTGGGACCCGGCACTGGCACGGCTGCTGGCGCGGCTGCTGGCGCAGACACGATGGCCGCCGAGCCGCCGGCCCCCAGTACCGTCTGCCCCGAGTCGGGCGTTGCGGCGGGTACCGCTGCAGGCACCTCAGCACTAACGGGCCCGACCGCAGTGAGCTCGCCCGGGTCGAGGTACAGGTCGCCGCTTCGCAGCCCCACGTGAAGGTGGGCCTCGGACGACGAGTCATCGCCGGATGCGGCCGCGTGGCCCAGGGCATCACCTGCCGATACCGCATCTCCGGTCGTCACCGTCATCCCGTCGAACGGCAGGAGGCTCATCCGTCTGCCGTCGGCAAGCTCCACAGTGACCGCGCCGCACGTTCCACCGCCATCGGCTGGCACCTGCCCCGCGAACGCCACCACCCCGGCCGCGGGAGATGTGACCAGCGCACCGGCGGTGGCGCGGATGTCCACGCCACGGTGCATGCCCCCCGGATAGACTGCGCCGAATCCCAGAAGCATCACGCCACCCTCGATCGGTGGCTGCCACTCGGATGCATGCGCACCTGTCACGTGCGCGAGAAGTGCGAGCAGAACCGCCGCAGCGATGATCGATCCCGTGAGACGCCTCGACATGGTGGACCCCCTTGACTCGTGCTTCGGAGGGGCCGAGGCAATCGAACCTGTGTTCGGTAGCATACGTGACTGCTGCGCGCACGCGCCAGGTGTCTGGCGACGAACGGCAGTATCACTCGACCGGCGGGGCTACTCGCACACAGGGGCCCCTCTCGGGGCCCCTCGGAACTCGTATGGAGCGGGTGACGAGACTCGAACTCGCGACACATGGCTTGGGAAGCCAATGCTCTACCACTGAGCTACACCCGCACGCGTCTGCATAGTTTAGGTCACCGCTCTGAGGGCGGCAAATCAGCGGCGACGAGGCTCGGTGCCGCGCTGCCAGAGCCGGTTGACCAGGTAGAGGCCGAGCGCCAGCAGTGCGAGACCGGCCGCCCAGGCGACCTTGGCGGGCCGGATCTCATCGACGACCTCGCGGCCCGTCTGCACGACGGTGAGCGAGGTCGCATGGATTTCGAGATCTCCCCCGTGCTCCGGACACGCCGCGTTGAAGGTGCCGGTGACCTGGACGATGTCGCCCTCGTGCTTGTAGTCGCCGTAGTACTCGATGTCCTCCACGAGCGCGGCGGGCAGCCACACCGCCATCCCGCTGTTGTAGCCGCCGAGCTGAGCGCCCTCTTCGACGTTCTCAAGGTAGTAGGCGTCATCGTTGATGTGCAGCCACGCGTTGTCTCCACGGACCATCGCCTCGCCGATGACCTCACCGGTGAAGGTGACCTCGGTCCCGTCGTGCTCCTTCGGCTCTTCCACGAGTCCGGCACTCGACGGCGAGTTCGGACTGGACTGAGGCGTGCCCTCGGCCCGGCAGCCCACCGTGAGAGCGAGCAGTCCGAGCAGTGTCGCCGCCACGAGGGCACGTGCCAGCCGGGTGCTCATCGACGACCCCTGATCATGGTAACGATGTAGCCGCCGAGCGCGAAGACGGACATGAACTCCAGGCGGCCGAGCCACATGGCAGCGATGTAGAGCACCTTCATGACATCGGGCATGGCCGGGGAGGTCACGCCGCACGAAAGTCCGGTGTTCGACCCTGCCGACACGCCCTCGAATGCCGCCTGCAGAAAGTCGTAGCCGTAGAAGGCGCCGACGATGGCGTTCAGTCCGTAGAGCGCCAGGTAGGCGATCGTGATCGTCATCGTCGTGCGCACGAGCGGGTCCTCGAGAAAGGCATCCTTGATGTGATGGTACTTCGAGGCCACAACGGCGCGCTCCGGAGAGAGCACTCTGCGGATGTCCTGCATGAACGCCTTGAAGATGATGCCGATGCGCATGCCCTTGATGCCGCCGGCCGTCGAGCATGCCGAGGCGCCGATAGCCATCGCCACGGTCGTGGCGATGAGCCCGACCGGGCCCCACTGCGTGACGAATGCACGGGAGTAGATTGTCGAGAACCCGGTGGTGGTGTGCCCGGATGCGAGCTGGTAGAAGGCCTTGCGGAAGAGCGTCATCGCGTCGGGGTATACGCCGGCCTTTGCGAGTGCGAAGGTCGCGATCAGTACGGTGAGCGAGAGTGTGATAGCGAACGAGACGGTCTCGATGTTGCGCAGGATCTCCTTGCGCTTCCCGGTCCACACGGCCCAGTGAAGCGCGAAGTTGAAGGAGCCGGCCACGAAGATGATGATGGTCACGATCTCGTAGGACAGCGCGTGATAGTAGAACGTGTTGTACGAACTCGGCGCAAAGCCACCGGTCGACCATGCGCCCATGTACACCCACAGCCCGTGAAGCGCGGCACGCAGCGGCTCCTGGCCGAGCGCGAGTCCTGCCACGGCCAGCACGACCGTGCCCACAGCGAGCCACGTGAGCGACACGAGCCAGATGGCGCGCGCGGTCTGCACCACATTCGGCAGGAGCCGTTCCTCCTTGCCCTCGCTCGCATACACCTTGTACGCGCCGGCGGTGCCCTTGAACAGAAACGTGAGCGCGATGACGACGATTCCCTGGCCGCCCGCGTACGTGAGCAGGTGTCGCCACATGTTCATGCCGTGCGAGAGATGGTCCAGGTCCTGCAACAGATACAGTCCTGTCGTCGTGTAGCCGCTCATCACGTCGAACATCGCGTCCAGATACGAGCCTTCGTGTCCCGAGAGCCAGTGCGGCATCGCGCCCAGAATGGTCGCCACGATCCACGACCCGGACGCGACCACCATGCCGTGGCTCCAACTCAGGTCGCGGTCCGTGCGACAAACGATCTGCGTACCGAAACCGAAGATGAGACACAGCGACATGCCGATCACGAAGTCGAGGACCGTGTCCCACTCACCCAACGCCAGCGACGTGAGCATCGGCAAAGTCATCAGCAGGCCGACGCCGATGATGATCTTGCCGGTGTACTTGCCGATGACGAGGTGATCGTCGCGGCGAGGGCGCAGCAGCATCCTAGAGGACCGCCTTCGCTACAAGCGCCATGACGAATGCGATGAGCGTCAGACCGAGGATGAATGCCGCCTCGGTCACGAGGCCGCCGATGTACTCGGGCCAGTTCTCCCGACTGGTGAGCCCGCGCTCACTGGGCTGTTTGCCGCGCATCGCCTAGGCTCCCGTCAGCGCCTTCTTGAGCGCGCGCTCGTGTTGCACGTTGGTGAACGCGATGACCACGTCGCCCGGCTGCATCTCGGTGTCTCCGTGAACGGGCATCGCATCGTCCCCGCGGATGAGCGCAACGATAAGGCAGTCCACCGGGAGGTTGAGGTCGACCACCTTCTTGCCACAGACGACGCACCGGTCGGTGGGCAGCTCGATCTCGACGATGGCCATGTTCCCCTTGCGCAGCGCCATGAGCGTGCGGATGTCGCCGATCGTGGCCTCTTCTTCGATGAGGCGGCTGATGATCGTCGTCGAGGAGATCGCCTCGACACCGAGCGCGTGGAAGATGTGCTCGTTCTTCGGGTTGTTCACGCGCGCGACCGCCCTCGGCACGCCGAAGGCGACCTTGGCGAGCTGGCAGGCGACGAGGTTGTCGTCATCGTCTCCGGTAGCCGCCACGAAGACGTCCGCCCGGCTGAGGCCGGCGTCCTCGAGGTAGATCGAGTCGCAGCCGTCGCCGTGGATGATGAGCGGCTCCCCGGGCAGCTCGGTGACGAGCTTGCGGGCGATCTCCTCACGCTTCTCGATCACGGCAACCGCGTGACCGTTCTCGAGGAGCTGCCGGGCCAGGTACGACGCCACCTTGCCGCCGCCGTTGATAACGACGTACATCGCTCACTCCTCCATGAAGCGCTCGACTTTGGGGAAGACCTCGTCCTTGACCGCGGCGAAGATGATGTCGCCCTGATGGAGCACCATCTGCGGCTCAGGGATGTGGGCGACCCGCCCGCGGACGACCGAGAAGATACGGAAGCGACGCTCGATCTCGATCTCGTCCACCTGCTTCCCCTCGACCGCTGATCCGCCTTTGAACTCGATCACCTCGATATCGTCGATGCTGTTGAGGTGGTGTCCGTGACCGGACTTGATCTTCTCCATGAGCGACTCGGCCACGAGCGTGGTCCCGCAGACGTAGTCGAGGTCCAGCAGCTGGTAGGTGCGCTCCCGCACGGGATTGTAGAGACGCGCCACCACGTGCCGCACGCCGAAGATGGTGCGCGCCACCTCGGCGGCCATGAGGTTCGTGTTGTCGAGGTCGGTCGTGGCCGCGAAGGCATCAGCCTCCCGGATGCCGGCCTCCTCAAGAACTTCTTCATCGAAGCCGAGACCGAGAATGGTGACGCCATTGAACGTGCCGCCCAGCCGACGGAAGGCCGACTCGTCGCGGTCGATCACGACGACGTTGTGCCCCTCGACCGAGAGCATCATGGCGAGTTGTGAGCCCACACGCCCACATCCCACAACGACGATGTTCATCGCCTGCGACCGCCTTCTTCCCCGGCCGGGACTCCCCTACCGGCTGAACAACAACGCTCGACGCTACTCCTGGCCGTATGCCCCGTCAAGATAGAACGTTACACCCCGCATGCGGTGCCGTCCCCTGTCACGACCCGGGAACACGAACGGGCGCCCGGTGTGGGCGCCCGTTCGATACCTATGAAGCGAAGACCGGCTACTTGCCGATCTTGAAGATCTTCGTCCCGCAGACGGGGCACAGGCCCTGCGTGGCCGGACGGCCGTTCTTCATCACGATGTCCTTGGCGTCCTTGATCTCACGCTTGGCCTTGCACTTGACGCAGTAACCTTCCTTGGCTGCCATGCGCCTAACCTCCTTGATTCCGTCGTCGCGTCCCCCAACGGGAAGCGGATACCCACTCGGAGCATCGCGCTCCGAGGCAACTATACACCGTAGTTACCCCGTGTGAAGCCCAAGCGTCGCCCAACGATGAAGAGCATGAGGGCGGACATAAGGACAAGCACCCCCCAGAGCGCTCCTGCTGAAACCCAGAACGCGATGGGGAAGACCCGTATGAGCAGGGCATTCTCGGGGAATGTCCACGTTCCGGGCTCGAAGAACAGGCTGTGAAACCAGGAGAAAAACGAGCCGAAATCGACTGTCCCCACGAGTACGCTGAGCACGGCACCAATCGCCAGAAGCAGTGCTGCGCCGCGCAGGCCGGAGCCCACGACGCGTCGGCCGTCGGCCGTCCTCGCACGCAGCACGGCCCACATGACCGCGAGCACCAGCAGGACGAACGTGAGTCCTCTGGCGGGCAGCAGCACGTCCCTGACGTCCACCAGGTGCGATACCGCCGCCTCGTCGAACGCCGGAGCACCCGCGATAGTCTCGGGCAGCGCTGGAGCATCGGCCTCGAGCACGAAGACGCGCACCGCCTCGGCCGCCTCGATGGTGGCGTCCTCGCCAAGGCCGGTCAGGCTTGCCGAGTCGACCGCCAGCACGATCGCGCGAACGCAGGGCGCCGTCGTGACGGGCAGCAGAGCCACGCCGATGGCGGTGATGGCGAGCAGGATGGCCGCGAGTGCGGCTTCGGCACGCGCTAGGCCGCGAAGGCCCGTCTCACGCGTCATCGTCGGCATCGTCGACCAGCCAGGAAGCCCGGACGGTGTTGCCGCCGGCGCGCACCGCGGTCGAGAGCATGCGGTCGGCCGCGTCGATGAGCGCATCCGAGGACTCACCGTCACGCGGAGCGACTGCGACACCCACGCTCACGGTGGCGCTCACCCCGCTTGCTCGCACGGACTCGACGCCTGCCCGGAAGGCCTCGGCGATCGCCAGCGCCCGATCGCCGATCGGCAACGGCGCTCCCTGGTACCGGCCCACCTCGGGAAGGATGAGGGCCAGCTCCTCACCGCCAAAGCGACACGGCACATCCACGTTGCGAGACCACTCCCCTGCCTGCGAGTCGCTGACCTCCCGCAGCTTACGGCCGATCGCTGCGAGCAGCGCGTCGCCAATGTCGACCCCGAACGTGCGATTCACCTCGCCCAGCCCGTCGATGTCAGCGAGCACAAGCGCAACAGACCGATCGTTGCGCCGTGCTCGTTCGATCTCGGTCGGGAGCACGCGCTGGAAGTACGGGCGGTTGAACAGGCCGGTCAGCTCGTCGACGAACGAGCTCTCCTGGAGCTCGCGCTCGCGAGAACGGATCGTCTTCATCATCAGCATGCCGACAAGCGCGGCTCCGGCGTACAGGGTCACCTTCCACAGATAGCGCACGAGAACGTACGTAAGATTCGCGTGGAGCTCATTCGCCACGAAGGGCAGATCGATGTGGGGCAGCCATCCCAGGTACTCGCCGAACAGCACGAAACCGTAGAGCGCCGAGCACGCTGCAACGAGCATCCAGACTTGCGATCGCTTCGGCAGGATGAACGCGGCCTCGAGTACGAACAGGACGTACATCGACGAGAACCACGAGTAGACACCGCCGCTGTAGTACACCAGCACCGTCACGACGATGGCGTCGAAGAGCAGCTGCGCCTGGTTCAGATAGGCGATGTTGGCGAACCTGCGGTACGTGACCTGATACAGCCCGTTGTAGAGGAGCACGCCGAGGAGCGCGATCGCGGGGATGATCATGTTGCGCATGAGGATGTCGAGGTCGGTGCTCAGTCCGTAGATCGACGCCGCCACGACAGAGTAGGCGGCGAGCACCGCGACGATCGCCCAGCGCACGCGAATGACCAGCCCGACTCGCTCGGCGTTCGCGCGAAGCGCTTCGATGTCGTACTGTGTCGGCTGCTCCCGCCATGAGACGACCGCGGTGCGGGCCAGCGTCTTGGCGATCTTGCTCTGGTTCACACGCTGCCTCCGAGCGCCCGGACGTATCCGTCCGAGCCATGCGCTGGCGCTGGCCGGGACCCTACAGGTCGCGTACCAGCGCGGTGACGAATCCTGCGGCCTGCTCGACGGTCTTAGCTGTCACGTTGTCGACCGTGTCGGTGCGCCAGCGCCAGTTCGGCACACGCCCGTTGATGTCGAACGCCATGATCGTCATCGCTTTGAACCGCCGGGCGAGCGCCGGCGTGACGCTGGTGGTAAGGCCCCTGCGAGTGCCGCCCTTCACCGCGATGCCGTTCTCGCGTGCGGTCCGCTTCGCCTGGGTCACCAGGCGCCGGTCGGAGCGATAGGTCCGGCCCATGCCCTCTTCGGTGACGTAACCGACTGCGCCAGCGCCGACGTTCTCGATGTTGATGATCAGCGCGTCGTCGAGATCGTCTCCGTACTCTTCGAGCAGGGCCCGGATGCCGCACCCGCCGGCGTCGTCTGCTCCCGTCGCGACGAACCAGATCTCCTTCTCCACCAGCGCCCGGTCTACGTTCTCGGTCACGCGCCTGCGTATGCGTGCTGCCGAATCGACCGCCGAACCGTCTTCGCCCGCTGGGTCGCCCGCCGTTCCGGCCTTGAATCCGAACTCGTCGTCATCGTCGATGTTGTCCCAGCTGCCGATCTGCTTGCCCGCCTTGCGGACGTCGAAACCCTTGCCGATGCCGAGCCATGCGCTGATGCCGTGACCCTGATGGACCTCGTCGTCGTCATCGGGCTCCGGCGACGGCCCGGCTGTGGGTTGTGGCTTCGGCGCGGGGGCCGGTGCCTCCTGGGCAGGCTCGAACATCAGCCGCTCCTGCCCCTCGACCAGGTCCTCGTCCTCCGCGGGCGGCGGCGGCGTTGCGTCCCAGCGCGCGGGGATAGGCGCAGGGGCCGGTTTGCTTGGCGCCGCTGGGCGCGATGTGCGCCACGAGTCAACGACCGGGCGAGGCGTCTCCGCCGGCGTCTCAACGTCCTCCCAGAGCGGACCCACACCGGCCTCCTCGGCCCAATCGCCTGAGGGCGCGCTCGAGGCAGGCGCCGACTCCGGCACCACCGGGCTCACCGGCTCGGACACGCGCGGGCTCACCGGCTCGAGTGTCCCGGTCTCCCAGTCGATGTCGCCGAAGCCGCCGAGCGACGCATCTTCGACCACGGGGACAGAAGCGTCGTCGACAGATCGGTACTCGAGCAGCGCCTCGTCGGGCGCCACGCCGGCGTCGTAGGCGGCCTCCACGCTCCGGCGCAAGGGCCGGTCGTGGAACTGCACCTCGTCGGGCTCGGGAACCGTCGCTTCCATCACGCTGATCATCGCGGCCACGCCCGATGCGTTGGCGTTCGCGCCGTCGGTTGCGTGCATGAGAAGCTCGCGATGCACGGCGATCAGCAGCGGAACGACGAGGCCGCCGCCAACCACGATCGCCGCCACCCCAGTCCACGGCTGCCAGGCGGACGCGAACGGCAGCGCCGCGAACACGATCACGAACGGCGTCGCGAATGTCATCACTTTGGTGGCGGTCACGATCGTCCGCTGGTGCTTCACCATGCCCGGGCTGTACGCGAGCGAGGACTTGGCCGAGTCGTAGTGCGCGACGATGACGACGCGCTTCAGCCGCTCGCCCCGACGCTGCCTCGGCACGTGCCTGGCGATGATGTTCTGGCTGGGGCCCTTCGGCATGAAGCGGGAGAGCAGCGACCGCGTCGAGAGCTCGAACCACAGAAGTACGGCTGCCAGGACCGCGGGAACGACCGCTACCAGGGGCAGCCAGAACGTGAGCGCCACTGCAAGCAGCGTGAGCACGTGGCAGATGACGAACGGCCACGATGTCGTACGCGCTGCGTCGAACTCCTGGCGCTCGACGTCGAGCCCCCGGGTCCGGAAGACATCTTCGATGTAGTCCGCCGCGTTCGCCTCGGCGTCAGTCGCCGCCGGACGCGGGCCGATGACCTCGGCTAGTTGGTGGACGTGTTCCATGACCTGCGACATCGGGCCTCCCGAAGCTCATCGCGAAAGAGTGCGGCTGTCGCTCATGATACCGCAGGCACCGTCACATCCCCGACGCGGAGTCCTCGTCAAACACGGTACGCCGTATCGCCGACTGACGCGTCTTGCCGTAGACCTCGATCTGGTCGACGGCCACGAGCACGCCCGGTTCCGTGCGCGAGAAGTAGAGGATCGCCGCACTGTGCGGAATGTGCGGATCGGAGCGCAACTCCGTGAAGTGGACCCCGCCCGTGGTCCCCGCGCCGAGAAACACCGTCCCGTCGCGAGTCTCGAGCGCGGGCGCGTGCGTGTGGCCCGATAGCACGATCGTCGTCGCACCCGCGAATGCCTGCCCGGTCGCCGGGTCGTGCACCGCGACGATGTCGAAGACCTGCCCTGCCCGATCGTCCGCCACCTCACGGCCCCGCTCAGCCGCACGCGCCGAGTCGGGCTCAACGTCGCTGCCCGCGCCGGCCGGGTCACCGACGCCCAGGATCGCAAGACCGCCCGCGGTAATCGTCGTCTCGGCGTCGAGAACCGTAACGCCGCTGTCGGCGATCGCAGCCACGATCGAAGGCGAATCGTGGTTTCCGGGCACGAACACGTACGGGCGGCCGCTCATCTGCGCGACCGCGAGTGCTGCCTCCTGCTCGGTCCCGAAGTGCGCGATATCGCCCGTGTCGATCACGAGCGCTACGTCGTACGCCGAGGCCAGATCCAACGCGAGTTGCATGCCGACAGGATCAAGATGCAAGTCGCTCACGTGCAGCACTCGGTACGTATCGGAGAGCAGTCCTCCACCGACGTACGCCTGGTCCACTCCGTAGTAGGCGGCAAGGCCCTCCGCGAGTGCGCCAATTTGTCCCTGCAGTGTCTCGACATCGGCGATGCGGCCCTGCACGAGTGAGATCGCCTGGGGCGCATAGCTGAGCGCGCCTTCATACGTGGGTTCCTCGAATGCGGCAGCGTCGAAGCTGCCGGCGCCGATCGCAAGGCCCAGGCCGAGAAGAACGAGCACGATCAGGCTGGACGCCGCCGTCACGCGGCGCGACCGCACGAGCGCCCGTGCCACCACCGCGCTCGCGGCCACGGCCGCCAGCAGACCCTGGATTCCCGCGAGGGCGACCGCCCAACGGAGCGATGCGACCCACGCATCGATCTCCTCACGTGAAGGGACGCCGTTGTTGGCGAGTGCGGTGATCCCAGCGACATCCACTTCTTCAAGTGAGATCGTCGCCGAGATCGGCCCGGCGTGCGTGTCTGCCGAGACGCTTCCGAACGGAGGCAGCACGAGCGTGAGGACTCCGTCAGTCGCAGGCGACAGCCGGACCCCGATTCGAGCCGGACCAACCGCACGGACGGTGGATGCGGCCAGTCCAAACACCACCAGGCCGGTCACCACCGCCAAGAGCACGGAACCGATCGTCCTCACACGGTCGGCGCGCACGGACCCGATCCAGCGTTGGATGTAGCTCTCTGCCTCCATGGGACAACGATACCCCGCGACCGGCGGTCGCGGGGTATCGTTTGCGCCGCACGCACGGGTCCTAGGGCCCCATCGCAGACGTGCCGTCCTGGTGGCAGCCGAAGCACTCGCTCATGCGATAGGTGGCGTGCTCGGCCGCCACGTCGGGATCGTCGCTGTGGCACACGCAGCCCGGGATCTCGATCGCGAGCGGATCGGACTTCTCGTCCTGTGTGGGGACCAAACCCCCGGTCTCCGAAGTTGTCACTGCCCCGGAAACCGCGACAGGCGCTGCCGCTTCCGGACGCACCTGCGTGTTCACGGGCTTGCCGAGCGCGAACATGACCACGGCGATGCCGCCCAGCACGAATAGGCCCACAACCACAATGAGGCCGGTGCGCTGCAGCGTCTTCATCTGCTTCAGGCCGCGCTTTCGCCGAGGATGACGTCGAGGTCCTCCTGCGCGGTGGCCGCGATCGGCTTGATGGCGAAGGTATCCACGAGCACCTGGAGCACCGCAGGCGTGATGAACGCCGGAAGGGTGGGCCCAAGCCGGATGTCGGTGATGCCGAGGTGCAGCAGCGTGAGCAGGATCGCGACCGCCTTCTGCTCGTACCACGACAGGATCATCGAAAGCGGCAGCTCGTTCACGCCCACCTCGAACGCATCGGCAAGCGCGACCGCGATCTTGATCGCCGAGTAGGCGTCGTTGCACTGGCCCACATCGAGCAGGCGCGGGATGCCGCCGATCTCGCCGAGCTGGTGGTCGAAGAACCGGAACTTGCCGCACGCGAGCGTGAGGACGATCGTGTCCGCCGGGGCAGCATCGACGAAGTCGGTGTAGTAGCTGCGGCCTGGCTTCGCGCCATCGCAGCCGCCCACGAGGAAGAAGTGCTTGATCGCGCCGGTCTTCACGGCCTCGATCACGGTGGGAGCCACCGAGAGCACCGCGTTGCGGCCGAAGCCGACCATCACGGAGCCGCCGTCGACCTCGTCGGTGAAGCCGGGCAGCTCGAGCGCGCGATCGATGACGGCCTTGAAGTCGCCGTTCTCGACATGCGCGGCCTTCGGATGCGCCACGCGGCCGGTGGTGAAGATGTTCTCGGCGTAGGTGTCCTTCGGCAGCTGGATACAATTTGTCGTCATGAGGATGGCACCGGGGAACTCGTCAAACTCCTTGCGCTGGTTCTGCCACGCAGTGCCGTAGTGCCCGTAGAAGTGCGGGTGCTTCTTGAGTTCCGGATAGCCGTGCGCCGGCAGCATCTCTCCGTGCGTGTAGATGTCGATGCCGAGGCCCTCGGTCTGCTCCAGCAACTCCTTCAGGTCCTTGAGGTCGTGGCCCGAGACGACGATCGCCTTGTTCGGACGGTGGCCGAGCGGCACGGTCGTGGGCACGGGGTGCCCGTAGGTGCCGGTGTTGGCGGCGTCGAGCAACTCCATGACCCACAGGTTGACCTCACCGGTCTTGAGCGCGAGACCGACCCAGGCCGTGAGGTCGAGATTCCTGTCGGACAGCGCTGCCAGCAGCTCGTGCATGAACGCGTAGACCGCAGCGTTCTCGTGACCGAGGACGCGCGCGTGGTCAGCGTAGGCCGCGATGCCCTTGAGACCGTAGATTGAGGTCTGCTGTAGCGCCTGGATGTTCTCGTCCCGGTCGTGGTCCGAGAAGATGCCGACCGCCTCACCTTGCGTGATGAGACCCGTAAGGTCGGCGGCGGGCTCGAACGCGACTGCCGGATCGTCCGCCGGAATGGCGCCCCCCGCCGCTTCGACCGTCGCACGAAGCGCTGCCTTCATGGCGGCGCCCTCGGCGATGACGCCGGCGAGATGCTCCGCGTCGAAGTCCACGTTGGTGACGGTTGTGAAGAGCGCCTGCGTCGTGTACGCGGCAGCCGCATGGTCGACGACGCCGACCCTGTCTCCGGCCACAGCGATCGCGGCGATGCCCTTGAGCTGGTGGATCAGCAGGTCCTGAAGCGCCGCCACTTCAGGCGTCTTGCCGCACACCCCCGACTTGGTGCATCCGACTCCCCCGGATGCCTGTTCGCACTGATTGCAGAACACCTGCCTCACTCCTTCTCACTCGTAGGACGGCCGACCCTGCGGTACCTAGCCGTGGATGAGCGCCGGCAGGCAGCGGGTGCAGACCCACTCGCTCCGGCCCTGCTGCCGCACCGGCAGCAGCGGCGCGCTGTCCTCATCGGTACCGCAGCGGAAGCACGCCTGCGGGATGTAGGTCCGCTGCTTCTCGGCGATGATCGGCTCGGCGGCTTCGTGGTCGAACGGCACCGCCTCGCGCACCTCGATCGTGAGCGCACCAGTAGGACACACGCCGAGGCAGAACCCCGCGCCATCGCACAGCTCCTCGCGGATGACCCTGGCCTTGCCGTTCACGATCTCGATCGCGCCCTCGGCGCAGGGGCTGACGCACAGGCCGCAGCCGGTACACAGCTCCTCATCGATCCGCACGATCTGCCGATTGGTGGTCGTGGACATAGATGGTTCCTCTCTCGCTTTGGCACCGCTACTCTGCGGTGTGGTCGCCTGACCTGTCGGCTGGCGGCGCTTGCGCGGCACGCCTCGCCATCTCGCCCTTCCACCTGCGGGCCTCGAGCGCGTGCCTGATGCCCGCGATCGCGTAGCCGTGCCACATCGAGCGCGGCCCGGCGTACCGCATCATCTGCCGCTGCCACTCAGCCTCGCCGGGCTTGTAGCAGTGGGTGTCGCAGTGCGCGCAGAACGGCTTCGGATCCCTGGGGCAGTAGGCCCGCCGCTTCTCGGCGTAGCGGACGTGCTCGGCGCACTCGGCGCACAGTTTCGGCACCCGTCGTCGATACACGCCGAGGGAGACTGCGTCGCTCGCCAGGTGCTCGCGCTCGCGGTCGCGGTGGTTGCCCACGCAGTAGATGGCAGCCAGTCCCGCCACGATGCGCGTGTCGCTGCGCACCTTGTCGTCGGCCATCCGTTCCGCGAACCGGTCGCTCACGCGAGCATCCTTCCTTCGGGGCTGTCACACGTTGGAACGTACCCGCAAGCGGCGGCGGCGTCCTTGACGCACGTCAATCCGACGCCGAATGTATGAGCGGTCCTGAGAGGAGGTGCCCGTGGGAGATGTTCGAGACGATGTGGTGGCCGCACTGCGTGCGTGCCGTCTATGGCATACCGCCAGCGACGAGGGCGTGTTGCGGATAGCGCGCGCCGCCTCGGTCCAGGAGGTTCCACGCGGCACGGCGCTCGCGGTGGAGGGCGACCCGGCCGACCGGCTGGGGGTGGTTGTCGCCGGCCGCGTGCGCGTCTTCCACGCCGGGGCCGACGGCCGGGTGATCGTGCTCGAGGCGCTGGGGAGCGGCGAAGCCTTCACTGCCGTGGCCGCGCTCGCAGGCAGCCGCTATCCCGCCAATGTCGACGCGGCCACACCCGCCACGATCGCCTGGGTCTCGCGCGAGTCGCTCTTCGCGCTCCTCGACGACGAACCCGAGATCGCACGGGCCCTGATCGCGGACCTTGCCGGTCGCGTCATGAGTCTCACGAGCGTCGTCCAGACACTCGCGATGGATGTTCCCTCGCGCCTGGCCCGCTACCTCTTCCAGCGCTCGCTCGCCGCAGGTGAGGCGACCGCCGAAGGACTGCGCGTGCCGCTCGGCATGCCGAAGTCCGAGCTGGCCGCCTCACTCGGCACAGTTCCCGAGACGCTCTCGCGCGCGCTGGCGCGACTCCGCGATGACGGCGTCCTCGAGGTGCGTGGCAGCGACGTCATGGTGCTCGACGTGGGAGCGCTCGCGCGGCTCGGCAGCGGCTACGACGAGTAGGCGGCCGAGGCTACTCCTCGGCGAGCCCCTTGGCAGCGCCGTCGCGCTCTGTCGCGATGCGCTCCCTCACCGCTGCGGCACCCTTCTCGAGCGTGCCCGCGAGCAAGAAGCCGGCGAGCAGCACCGCGCTCGCCACCATCTCAGCCGGATAGAGCCCGACCGTAGAACCCGCGCGCGCCATCGAGCCCGCGCCCGCGATGATGAGCGTGCCGAGGATGATGAGCGCGTTCGCCCACACCCGATAGCGATACTCCCGCTTGGGCCAGAACTTGATGATCGACCACAGCGATCCGCCGATGAGCAGGAGCGTGCCGGTGATGTTGAACGGCAGCGACATCACGCGCGGGAACGACGAGCCCGCGCCGAGCGCCGAGCCGCCTACGGTGATGCCCGCCACAAGGTTCTCCTCGACCAGCGTGGTATCGAACACGCCCCACAGGAAGATGGCAAGGCACGAGAGCACGAAGACGAGGTAGATGGTCGGGAGCGTCCGCTTCTTCGTGATCAGGTAGAGCGTGCCGAGGCCGAGGAAGCCGACCATCGAAGCCGCCATCACGATGTAGAAGCGGTAGATGGTGGGATCCCAGGTGCCGGTGTACTCCGAGTAGGCCTCCATGAGCGCGGCGACCGCGTAGAACAAGAACCCCGTGGCCCACGCGAGCTGATGCGGCTTGCGACGCTTCGCCCACTGCGAGAGCAGTAGCCCCACGTAGACGAACCCGATGAGTCCGGTGGCCAGCGGCCACCACCAGCTCGACCAGAACGCGTCGCCCATGCCCGCCCCTTTTCAGTCGTCGGTGATGGCGGGCTCTCCGAGCTCGCTCACCCGCTCGCCCGCTTTCCGCGCGCGCTCGCGTGCATCAAAGTACCGTTTCGAGACATCGGCTGTCTCGGCGTTGTAAGCGTTCGCGATCGGATCCCGTACCGAGGCCGGCAGTGCCTGCGCCATCGCGACGATCTCCGCGTCACGCTGATTGTAGGTGTCGAGCTTGGTATTCGATCCGGCGATGTCGCCCGCGAGCCACACGGCATCGATCTCTTTGGCAAGTGCAATGAGTGACACCTTCGCGTCCACGTAGCTGCTGAACGCCGTGAAGTCGGCTCCCGGGAACGATGCCGTGGCGCTCGCGATGAGCGAGTGCGCCACCTGAAGCCGGGCCTCTGCCTGAACCGAGTAGTCGTCGGAGGCCCTCACGCCGTCCGCCGTGTGCTTGTTGAACTCGGCCACTGCCTGCGCGCTGAGGTCCTCGGCTGCCTTGATCTCGACCACTGCCTGATCCGCGTACTGGATGGCTGTCGCCGCCCTGATGTCGGCCTCGAGGATCACGGGTGCAAGCTCCATCATCTCGGCGCGTGCGTCCGCGCTATCCCTCAGCGCATCGGCGTACGCGACCCGCTCCTCGGGCAGGTTGCCGAGGGCCCGCTCGACGATCTCAGCTGCCTCGAGGACATCGGACCGCACGTCGTCGGCAAGATCGACCGCCTCGATCGTCGGGGTGGCGATCACTGCCGAGATCTCTATCTGGACCGCTTCGTCCACAAGCAGCAAGTCCTCCTCCGCGTCCTCGAGGATGGTCGCCGCCTGCGCAAGGTCCGCCTCGGAGGACCGCACGCGGTCGTAGGAGCTCCAGGCGTACCAGCCGGCCGCGACAAGCGCGATCACGGCAACAACGGAGAGCACCCATCCGAGGACGCGGAACGGCTTGCGGGGTTGCTCGACAGCTGGCGCGGAAGGCCGGGTAGCCGCGCCCGTCGAACTCGGCGCGGCGAGTGGCGCGGTCGTTTCAGGCGCCGGGGCGGCGGCGGGCTCAGCTGCAGTGGCATCGTGATCGCTCATGGCACCCCCTTCATCGTCACAGTTGTAACGCCCCCCGCACACAAGGGCAACCACGGCGATATGAGAGCAGGCCAGATGCATAAGTTGGGGCCTGTTTCGCATACCCTTGTGGCATACGTTTCGCTATCATGACAGCGGGACGGGCGACCCGCCCTCTCCTCCCCCCTCAGGGGCGGGGAACGCCGCCCACTATAGCCAGGCGCGCATCCCCCCGCGCGCCTGGCTTGCTTCTTCCCCGGGCTGCATGCTGAATGCGGGCACCTGTCGCGCTAGAATCGACACGGAGCCCAACGACAGGAGCCCGGTCATGCCGGATGCGGTCGAACGACTGGTCAATCTCGCCCTCTTGCTTGCCTCGACACGGCAGCCGGTCACGGCGGCACGGGCCCGGGCAGCCGGCCTCGGTTATCCGGATAGCCAGGACGACATCGCGTTCATCCGCATGTTCGAGCGCGACAAGGACGCGTTGCGCGCAGCGGGCCTCGTGATCGAAGTCGTCACAGACGGAGGCACCGAGGCGTACCGCCTCGATGCCGACGCCACGTACGCCCGGCCGATCGAACTCGCTCCGGATGAGATGGCTGCGATCGGGGCAGTCGCGGCCGCACTCGCCGAGGATCCCGGCTTCCCCTTTCGCAACGACCTCGTGCTCGCGTTGGGCAAGCTCGGAACGAGCTCACTCGAGCATCCGCTCTCCACGACACAGACCGTCGACGACGACTCAGCCGGTCAGGGTCTCTACGCACGAGCGCTGGCAGAGGCGATCCAGACGCGCAAGACGGTCACCTTCGACTACACCAACGCGCAGGGCGAATCTCGACGTCGCATCGTGGACCCCTACGGGGTCTTCTTCCGCGGCGGCATCTGGTATCTCGCCGGCCAGGACCGCGATGCCGACGCGACACGCACGTACGCCGTGAGCCGGATCCGCGACCTGGACGTCAATCCACTCCGCCCCCACACACCTGACTTCGAGCGGCCTGAGGAGTTCGATGTCCGCGAGCACGAGCGGCTGCCGTTCGAGCTCGGCGCCACCGCCATCACCGCGCGCATCCGCTTCGAGCCCGAGATCGCATGGCGCGCCGAGAGTCTCGCACGCGGTCGCGGTTCGATTGCGATGCTCTCTGACGGCTCGGCTGTATGGACCGTGCCCGCTGCCGACCTGCAGCGCCTCGCCTCCTGGCTCGTCGATGAGGGCCCGGGACTCCATCCGGTGGAGCCGCCCGAGCTCGTGTCCGCTCTGTGCGACGGTCTCCGTGCGGTGGTGTCGGCACATGAGTAAGCAACTCGATGCCGCCACCCGCGCGCGCCGGCTGCTTGCGCTCCTCCCGCACCTGCGCAAGGGCGACTGCGTGCCGTTGACCGACCTCGCGACGGCGGTGGGCTGCACGGCCGAGGAGGTCGCCTCCGACCTCGGCACGCTCACGATGTGCGGCATCCCGCCGTTCACACCCTTCGATCTGGTCGACCTCGACATCGAGGGCGACGCTGTCTGCGTGTACATGGACCCGCCCGGTCTTGAGCGACCACTCAGACTCACGACGGCCGAGGCACGTGCACTTGGCGCCGCGTTGGAGGTCGCCGGGTACGCCGCCGACGCTCCGCTTCGCGTGCGCCTTTCCGCCGTGTGCTCCCAGGACGTCCCGCTCGAGGAGCTCGAGCGCACCGTGCGCACGGGCGCTGCGCCCGGCGGTGCCGCCGATGTTTACTCGGCACTCGCAGTCGCCGCCGAGGAGCACGAGAAGCTGCGCATCGCGTACTACACCGGCTCGTCCGGCCGAGTCGCCGAGCGAGTGGTCCACCCGTGGGCGCTCGTCCAGCGCCTGGGCATCTGGTACCTGGTCGCATGGTGCGAGTCCGCAAGCCAGGAGCGGGTGTTCCGCCTCGACCGCATCCGCGGGATCGAGCACACAGGGGCCACGTTCCCACCCGCGAGCCAGGTCTCCACCCTGGTGACCCCCGATACCTCGACCTTGCCTCCCGCCGAGATCCGATTCGCGCCGGGAGCAGCACTGCCCGACGATCGCCAGTGGCCCGGCGTGAGCTTCGAGCCTCAAGCTGACGGGAGCACCCTCGCGCAGGTCCCCTATCAGTCGGCTGCCTGGATCGCCCGGCGCGTTGCGGCATACCTCGGCATGGCCGAGGTCGTATCGCCGGACGAGGTCCGCACGGCCGTTCAGGCACTCGCCGAGGACCTGCTGCACCGCGCGCGGTAAGACCTATGCCTCCCGACCGAAGCGCGCCTTGATCACTCCGGGGAGTTCCACCGCGGGCAAGTGCTCGACATCGCGGACCGGCAGCGCCTCGAGAAAGCGATGCGCGTACGACTTCGGCCCGGTGAGACGAGCGTCAGCGAGCACGAGGCATCCCTCGTCTGTGGACGAGCGGATGAGTCGGCCGGCCGCCTGCTTGAGCTCGAGCACGGCCTCGGGCAGGTAGTAATGCGCCCACCAGTCGCGGTCCCGGTCACGCCGCTCCTCGAGCACCGGATCGTTCACCGGACCGAACGGGAGACGCGGCACCACGACGCACCTGAGCGTGTCGCCCTTGGCGTCGAACCCCTCCCAGAACGACTTCGTGGCGAAGAGCGACATGCGTTCGTCAGCGATGAACTCGTCGGCCACCCGTCTGCGCGATACGCCTCGCGACTGCACGAGCAGAGGCAGTCCCTCGCGCTCGAGCGGCGCGGCGAGCCGGCCGTACAGTTCGTCCATGTCCCGGCGGTTGGTGAAGAGCGTGAGCACCGACCCGCCCATCGCGGTGTGAACGCCGAACAGTAGCTTCGCGAGCGCGTCGACGTATGCCGCGTAGCCGCGTGAACCGGGCTGACACGGCTCGGGCAGGTCGGTGGGCACGAAGACCGCCATCTGCCGCTCGAAGTCGTAGCTGCTCTCGAGCCGGAGCGTGCGATAGCCGCCCGGTCCCAATCGATCGAGTCCGACGGCGCGCTCGAAGTGCGAGAAGTCGCTGCCCGCCGCGATCGTTGCCGACGTGAACACGACCGAGTACACCTTCGGGTACAGCTGATCCGCCAGCGCCTCGCCCACATCGAGCAAGAACGCGTCGAGCCGCTCCGCCGAGTGGTCGCGCCTGCGATCCACGGTGACCGAGTAGACGTACGAATCGTCGGTGCCGTCGAGGACGGCTACCAGCCCCGACAGCTGCTCCGCGATTCCCGAGAGCTGGCCGACGAGGTCGGCCCGCTGTTCGGCCAGCGTTTCAGATGATGCCTCGAGCGCCGTCACGAGCGCCCGCCCTCGTTCGAGGAGCGCCTCCAGCCGCTTCGCGAGCGAGCGGCCCACCCCCGCCGCCGTACCCCACGCGCCACTCTCCCTGAGCTCGCCGGTGACGCGCAGCTCGGTGCGATCGTACGCGCTGGCACTGTCCAGCCCCAGATCCTTCACGAAGTCGAAGAACGAGGCGGCAATCGTCGCCGTCTGCTCGGCCAGCTCCCGCATCTCATCGATGATGCCGAGCGTGGCGGCCAGGCCGTCCGCGCCCTCGAGCCCGACCTTCGCCCTGAGTGCGCTCAGGAATCCGCCCCGGCCCTTTGCGTGCAGGCCACCGAGCAGCCCGCGCACCTCCGCGCATCCTACGCCGAGGGAGAGCTGATCGCGTGCTTCGGCCTCCGCCGCATGCGCCTCGTCCACGATCCAGTGGCGGATCGGCGGCAGGATGCCACCGTCGGTCATCAGGTCCCGGAAGAGCAGCGCGTGGTTGGTCACCACGATGTGGGCCGCGCCGGCCCGACGGCGCACGCCGTGCAGGTAGCAGTGGTTCGGGTAGTAGCGGCACCGCTTCTTGGTGCAGTCCGCGAACGACGCCAGTACCTGCGGCTTGAGAGGCGGCGGCCAGTGAAGGTTGATCGCCTCCTTGTCGCCCCACGACGACTGCGCCACCCACGTGACGAGCATGCCCAGTGCGGCTGCGGTCTCGGCATCCCGGGGCGCATCGAGCAGCCGCTGGAGCTTACGCAGACACAGGTAGTGCTCGTAGCCCTTGAGAGCGGTGTACCTGAGTTCATCTCCGAGGACCTCGGCGAGCCGCGGCAGCTCGCGGTACATGAGCTGGTCCATGAGCGTGTTGGTCTTCGTCGCCACGCCGACCGGTACGCCGTTGCGCTGCGCGAAGCGCGCCGCCGGCAGCAGGTACGCGACCGACTTGCCCACACCGGTGCCGGCCTCCACAGCGGCGCATCGCGCCGAGCCGAACGCCTCGAGCACCGCTTCGGCCATCCGCGCCTGCTCCTCGCGTGGCTCGTAGCCGTCGTACATGCGACCCACCGCGCCGTCCGGTCCAAACTCGGCGAGGACCTCACAGGTCTCCGGCGCGCTGATCGAGGTCTCGCACGCGTCCGAGAGCGTTTCGAGGCGCTCGGCACGGAGCCTGTCCGTGCGGAGCTGCCGCAAGTCGAACGGTTTCGCGGGCGCTCCTGCTGCGAGGTGCGAGAGCAGCGGGCCGAGCTGCCACCCCGGCACTGCCGAAGCCAGACGCGCAAGCTCGTGCAGCATGCCCGGAGGCAGATCGCCGAAGGCGGTGAGCGCAACGCGCCAGACGGAGAAGAGCGCTTCAACATCGTGGGTGGCGCGGTGCTCGTGGCCGGTATCGCACCCGAATGCCCGCGCCATGTCGGCGAGCCGGTGTGACTTCAGCCGAGGGAGCGCGAGCCTGACCACCTCGAGAGAGTCGATCCACACCCCGCGCAACCCCGCCGAGACCGAATCGGCTGCCTCGAGGAACGCCCTGTCGAACGCGGCATTGTGCGCGACGAGCGTGCGCGCGCCCGCGAACGCCGCCAACTCCGCAAGGGCTTGCTCGACGGGCGGAGCATCGGCCACCATCGCATCGTCGATGCCGGTGAGTTGCGTCGTCTCGTGCGGGATCGACCGGACCGGGCGCACGAGCGTGCTCCACCGGCCAAGCACCTCGGGGCCGCGAGCGATGAGCGCAGCGGCCTCGATGATCTCGTCGCGTACGGGATCGAAACCAGTGGTCTCGAGGTCGAGGATCACCACCTCGTCCTCGAAGCCGTAGACCGTTTCGAGGGCGCGCGCGGCAAGCGTGGCATACGCCCCCGCGATGTCGGAGTCGGTGCCTGGCTGAAGGAAGGACGAAATCGGCTCGGTGACCATGCCCCGAAGAGTAGCACGGCCGTATGACCCGGATCTCAACGGGATCTCACCGTGTTCGGCCCCCTCAAAAAAGGAAGAGGCGACGCCCCGGGAAGGGACGTCGCCTCTGTCAGTACGGTCGATCGCGGGCTAGTTCATGCCCGGAAGGGTGCGCGACTTCACGAGCCAGTTGTCGCCGTCCTTCACAAAAGTCCAGAGGTAGCTGAAGTTGCCGCCCGGCATGGCCGCAGTGGCGGTCACCTCGGTCTCCTCACCGTTCTCGACCGTGGAGTCGATCGTGAACGATGTGATGCCGTAGCCCGTCAGCTGCGATGCGAACGCGGCCTCGTCACCGTACTCGGCCTGCTTGGACGTGGGAAGCATCTTGAACGCGGTTGTGTAGTCACCCGCGAGCACCGCGTCGAAGTACGCGGTCACGTGCTGCTCGGGCGTGACACCCTCCTCGACGACGGTGGCGGTCGCCGCGTCGAATGCGACGTCCTGGCTCATCGTGCCCGTGGTGGTCATCGAGCCCGAAGTGTCCCCCGTGGTCGTGTCGGTGGTCGTGCCGGTACCGGTGCCCCCGTCGGCGAACACGAAGTACGCGACCGCCGCCGCCAGCAGAACGATGATGACGACGAGCAGGATCACGATGTTGCGGTTCGGTGAAGCGGTGGTCTGCGTGCCGTTCTCCGTGCTTTCTTCCATGATCGTCCTTCCGCATGCTTGCCTGAACAGCGCCTGAGCGCTCGGACAGCATACGCCCTCACGCTCGGAGCGTACAACCGGTCGCGCTACAATAAGCGAATGGCGCGCCAGCGAAGCATTTTCGATGTCGTCGGACCGATCATGGTCGGTCCGAGTTCGAGCCACACCGCGGGTGCGGTGCGGCTAGGCGCGCTTGCCCGGGCAATCGCGGGAGCTCCGGTGCGTTCGGCCGAGGTGACCCTGCACGGGTCGTTTGCGTCCACCGGTCGCGGCCACGGAACCGACCTCGCCATCATTGCGGGACTGCTTGGTCTCGCTCCGGACGACACGCGCATCCCCACAGCACGAGCACTGGCGTCGGCGGCCGGCATGCACGTGACCTTCGCCGCGGCCGACCTCGGCGACGTGCATCCGAACACGGCGGAGATGCTCATCGAGACCGAGGCTGGAGAGCGTGTGCTCGTGCGCGGCTCGTCGGTCGGCGCGGGTGATGTCGAGATCACGCTCATCGACGACTTCCCGGTTCTCCTCACCGGCGAGCTGCCGGCGCTCGGCGTCATCCATCACGATCAGCCGGGCGTGGTGGCGTCGGTCTCGGCCGGCCTTGCCGCCGAGGCGATCAACATCGCGTCGATGCAGGTCTTCCGGGAGCGGCGCGGCGCGCGTGCGCTCATGGTGATCGAGACCGACAGCATCGTCCGCGAAGACGTGGTCGCAAGCCTCGCAGGGGTCGACGGCGTGATCGGCGTGCGGGCGATCCCTTCGGTCTAGGAGCGGCGACACCCCGGCAGGCCGCCGTTGGCACCGAAAGCGCCCAGTCGTCGTGGCGCGTTCTCGGCCAACTCGATGCGCATCTCCGACGTAGGCTTGAAGCCGAGCTGCTCGTAGATGGGACGCGCCTTGTCGGCCGCGTGAAGCGTCACGAGATCCCACTCCCGCTCGCGTGCGTACGCGACTGCCGCGGAGACCAGACGGGCTGCAATGCCCTGACCGCGCTCGGCCGGATCCACGTACAACCCGTAGATGGAGGCCACCCTGCCCGCGAGCGAGCGATACTGGGGCAACGTCGACGAGAGCGTCATCGAGACGCCTCCGATCACGAGGCCATCACGCTCGGCTATCCACCCCGCGAGACGCCCATCGGCAAGTGCGGCGTCGGACCACTCGATCGAGACCCGGGCGAGTTCGGCCAGCCGGCCGGGGTCGTCGGCGCCGAGCTCGATGAGCATGCGCCCCCGAAGCTCGACCAGAATGCCCGCCTCCGTGGGCCCGGCAGGTCGTATGAGGATGTCGTCGGCCATGCGGAGGATGTTACCGCGTGGCACACCCTTCGCGCGACCGGCATGAAGAGCACGCGCCCGAGCACGAGGTGAGCTTGAACGCATTGCAGCGCGGACAGCGCACCCCTTCGGCCAGAAGCCCGCAGACCGGGCACGGGGTTGCCCGCCGTGCAGGTGCGTCCGACGGTGTCCGACGGCTCACGCGACCACCTCCAGCGCCCGGGTCAGCAGTCCGCCGAGCAGGAACGCGAAGCCCACCGAACCCGAGAACAGCCCCAGCAGGTATCGCCAGCCACGCTCTTTGAGGATCACCATCATACTCGCGATGCATGGTACGAAGAGCGTGATCGTCACCATCGCCACCAGAAGCTGCACCGCCGAGAGATCCATGGCGAAGAACCCTGCGGCCCCGAAGTCGCGCCGCACGAAGCCCATCACGAACGCCGTCGCGGCCTCAGGCGGAAGGTGGAGCCACGAGACTGTGAGCGGTGTCGCAGTCGCCTGGATCGCCGCGAGGGCACCGGTGAGGTCCAGCACGGAGATGAGCGTCGCTCCTGCCAGGAAGAAGAGCGCGACCTCGCGCATGAAGCCCCAGACCTTGATGGCCGTCTTCTTGACCACGTTGCCGATCCTCGGCAGACGAAGCGGCGGAAGATCGATCAGGAGATCGGTCGACGCACCCGGCGTGAGCCGGTTCAGCAGCGTCCCTACTCCTACGAAGATGACGAGCAGGACCGCCAGGTAGGCGGCCGCATACCAGCCGCCGACTCTCCCCATCAGAGTCGCGATCACCGCGATCTGCGCCGAGCACGGCACCGCGATAGCCATTAGCGCTGTGGCGATGAAGCGCTCGCGCTTCGAGCCGAGGATCCGCGTGGTGAGCGTGCCCATGGTCACGCACCCGAGCCCGAGAATGAGCGGGATCACCGCGCGCCCGTTCAGGCCGAGGCCTGTGAGCGCGCGATCGGCCAGCGCCGCGATGCGCGGCAGGTAGCCAGAGTCCTCGAGGAGCGCCATCAGCAGGTAGAAGCCGGCCACGAGCGGCAGGATGACGCCGATGAGGTAGGTGGGCGTCATCGTGAGCACGCCGAACTCGCCTGCAAGGAAGGTATGCAGCGCCGTCCCGGGGACCGAGAACGACTCGACGAGCGAGCGCACGAACGGTTCCCAGTATCCGGCCATGAGCGTTCCCTCGGTGAAGCCCACCACCCCGCCCGCGATCCACTGTCCGAGGACCACGTAGACGGCGGCAAGCAGCCCCAGCAGGAGCGGGATGCCCGTCAGCGGTTCGAGCATGATGCGCGAGATCCGCGTCGCGAGCGACAGGCCTTGGTCTGACGCCGACAGCACGTGGCCAACGATGTCGTCCACGCGGGCTCTTCGGCGGGTGTAGATGACGTCACGAAGATCGCCGGGGTCTACGCCGAGACGACCGGCAACGGTCTCGTCCCCCTCAAGAACGAGGAGCGCCGCGGCGCGGCTGCCGACGAGGGCGGCCACAGGCAGCAAGTCCGTCTCCAGCACGGGGTCGCTGTGTCCCGGTCGGGCCTCGGGCAGTCGGGCCAGCAGCGTATCGAAGCCGGCGCCGTCCACCGCGACCGTCTCGACCACGGGCACGCCGAGAAGGTCCTCGAGCAGGTCCCGATCGATGGCCACCCCCTGCGCCCTGGCCTCATCGGCCATGTTGAGCGCCACGATGATCGGCAGGCCCATGTCCACCAGCTGCAGGGTCAGGAAGAAGTCCCGCTCGGGATGTGCGGCATCGACCACGTTCACCACACAGTCGGCGTCGAGGATGACGTCGCGCGCGACAGCCTCTTCGTCGTTGAAAGACCCGACACCGTAGACACCGGGCGTATCGAGGACTTCGCGGTCGCCGTGACGCCCGCGCATGATCTCCACGGTCGTGCCCGGGAAGTTGCTGACGTCGACGTAGGTGCCGGTGAGACGGTTGAAGAACACCGACTTGCCCACGTTCGGGTTGCCGGTAAGCACGAGCGTCGGTGACGTGCCCCGCACCTCCGTGGCGACAGGCGTGCGGCAGGTGCTCATCGCCTACGCCACCTCCCCGCCGGTGCGGATGCGGCGAGCCAGACCGCGGCCGACTGCGACCTCCTGCCGGCCAGACCGCAGAACGACAGGCCCGGCGGGAATCGAGGTGATGCAGCTTACGGTCGCGCCCTCGCCCATGCCGAGCCGCAGTGCCTGAGCGCGCGCCTGCGGGCAGTCTATGCGCTCGATCGTGGCACGCGCGCCGGGACGGAGCGCCGCCAGCGTGTGCGCGTCCTCGATCGTGCGGCCGAAGCCCGCGCGCCGACCGCCGCCTGCGCCGCTCTGACCGTGGTGATGGCGGGATGTCATGGGTGAGTCTCCTCGTGTAGTTAGTCGGTACTAATCGCAAGTGATTGCTCATACTAAGTGCGGCGGGCGATTCCGTCAACTTCCGTGTCCCGGATGCTCGTGACGCCGACGGCCCGCCCGTCGGGATACAATCCATAACGGACCCCGATCCGAGAGGGCACCGATGGCGCACACGACGTTCGCCGCGCTTGCCGAGGCGGCACGCACGCACGGTTCGTTGGGAGCGGCGGCGCTCGCGCTCGAGAGCGACGAGAGCGGACGGTCTGCCGCCGACTTGCGAGCGGCGATGGATGCCGAGCTCAGGGTGATGGAGGAGGCCGTGGCAACGGGCCTCTCACACCGCGAACGCTCGCGCTCAGGGCTCACCGGAGGGGATGCCGCACGCGTCGCCGACGGGCCGGCGCTCCTCGGACAGCCGTTTCGTGACGCGCTCGCCGATGCGCTCGCCGTGGGCGAGACCAACGCGCGCATGGGACGCATCGTGGCCGCCCCTACCGCCGGAGCCTCCGGCGTGCTCCCCGCCGTCTTGCTCGCCCTCGGAAAGTCCCGTCACGCGTCGCGCGACGCGCTCGTGAACGCCTTGTTCGCCGCGGGAGCCGTGGGGGCGGTCATCGCCGCCCGGGCCAGTCTCTCAGGAGCGGCCGGTGGCTGTCAGGCCGAGATCGGGGCAGCGTCGGCCATGGCTGCCGCGGCAGGGGCCGAGCTGTACGGTGCCGACCCGGAGACCTGCGGGCACGCGGCAGCGATCGCGCTGCAGGCGCAGCTCGGACTTGTATGCGACCCTGTCGGCGGGCTCGTCGAACTGCCGTGCGTGATGCGCAACGCCACCGGAACGGCCGTCGCCCTCTCGGCGATCGAGCTCGCCCTCGCGGGCGTGTGCTTCCCCATCCCGTTCGACGAAGTCGTTGTTGCGATGGGGCAGGTTGGGCGCAGTCTGCCACCAAGCCTGCGCGAGACCGCGCTGGGAGGACTCGCTGCGACACCGACCGGCCGGAGTCTGGCCGAAGATGCATGCACGCCGCTGTCAGACGGAGCGGTAGACTGAGGGTGTCCGTGCGTGTTGGGGTCGCACGGTTCACGCCGGCTGTTGAGGGGAACGATGGCGGGTCGCACGACATCTCGGAACGGGTGGCTGTACAAGCTGGTTCCCGCGCGCCTGGGGGCACGCCTCACCACGAGCATCATGCTCGCGGCTGCGGTGGTGTTCATCCTCGTCGCGACGATCATCGGCGTCAGCCTCTCCTACTACACTCGGTCCCTGGCGACCGTCAGAGCCGAAGGCCAACTCACCGAGGCGCGCACCCAGCTCGACTTGCGGGCGCGCGAGCTCGACGCACTCGTTCTTGCGCTGACGGACACCGACGAGTTCTACCAGCAGACGACCGGTCCTGACGCGGCCTTCATAGACGACCGCTTCGACCCATGGCTCAAGAACCATGCGTCGGCCTCGGCGGTGCTGTGGATGGACTCGGACGGCACCGTGATCAGCTCGTCCGGCGACGAGGACGACCTGCGTTCGCTCACCGAGCTTGCCGACCGCAACCCGGACGGCGCTCGCGGGCCCATGACACTCCCCACAGGTCCGGCGATCGTGGCGATACGACCCGTGGTGGGAAGCGTGAACGGGAGCTCGGTCGGCTTCGTCGCTGTCGCTCGCACGATCTCCCCGGACTGGTTCGCTTCTGGTAACGGAGGCAACACGACGGTAGTCGCTGTCGAGTCACTGCCGGAGGAAGGCGGCGGCTGGAACGCGGTCTCTCCGCCTCACGGCTACAGGATCGCGCTGAGCCGTGTCGACGCCGGGATGCTCCTGATCCGCGGGGCCTTGAGCGGGATTGATGGACGCTCCACCCTCGTGATCGAGATCAGCCAGCCCGACCCCTGGCTGGGTGAGGGCCGCGCGTGGACCGTCGTCCTCGTGCCGTTCGGACTGGGCGTGGTCGTTCTCGGCGTCGCATACCTGCTCGCCACGGCGCTCGGTCGTAGCATCGTCGGACCGCTCCAGCGCTTCGTCGCGTACCTGCAGGACCAGGGGTATCTCGCGCTTCAGGGCCTGCGCACAGACGAGGGGTTGCTGGTGGAACCGGGCCTCCCGACGGACTACGCCAAGCTCGGCGAGGTCATCACCGACCTGATGACGCAGCTGCGCATCAACCAGTCGGAACTTATCGAGGCGGGCGACCAGGCCCTCGCAGCAGAGCGGGCGTTCCGTACCGTGGTCGAGGAGTCGCCGGAAGTGAAGATCCTCGTGCGCGGCGGGGTCGTCGAGATCGCCAACCCGGCAGCCGCGCACTTCTTCGGACTGCAGCTGGGGGACTTGCTCCGCGCTGCGCCGGACGGCCTGTTCACCGGCATCCAGCTCTTCGACGAGGAAGGCGCGCCGCTGCAGCTCCTCAGCATCGCGCGACAGGCCTTCGAGACGCCGGTCGTGGCCCGGTGCGTCGCCCCTGAACAGCCCGACCGGTGGATCGAGTTCAGCATTGCCTTCATCGATCCGATGGCCGTCGACTACGTCATCTCCGCGCGCAACATCACGGAAGAGCGACGGCTCGAAGCGTTGCGCCAGGAGGTCCTGTCGCTCGTTTCGCACGACCTGCGCAGCCCGCTCACCGTGGTGCGTGGCTACCTCGACATCCTTGACAGACCGCTCGACGGGGATCGCAGGACCACCGCCATCGACAGCGCGCGCAGGGCCGCACAGCGCATGGAGGGCCTCCTCGACGACCTTCTGCATGCCACTCGCGCAGAGACCGTGTTCGCGCCGAGAGTCATGCGGCCCGTCGACCTCTCCGTGCTCGTGGAGGGCATCGCGACGTCGCTGCAGATGGGCGCCGAACAGGAGATCGTCACCTCGCTCGAACCCGGCGTGGCGGTGCTCGGCGACCCCGTGCGTCTGGAACAGGCCATCGCTAATCTCGTCGGCAACGCCCTCAAGTACGGACCGGCCGAAGGGCAGGTGCGCGTTGGCGTGATCGCCCACAACGATCGGGCTGTCGTGAGCGTCGAGGACGATGGCCCCGGACTCTCGGACGACGAACGTGAAACGATCTTCGAGCGCGGTGCACGGGGAGCGGCGCCGCAAACCACGCCCGGCATGGGACTCGGCCTCTACATCGTCCGGGTCGTCGCGGAGGCACACGGAGGGCTCGCGTTCGTGGACGACGACGCGAAAGGCACGCGGTTCGTGCTCGATCTGCCGCTGATCAAGCCGGACGGTATCAGCTAGCGCTCGAGCGCGAGTTCCACGAGCCGGTCGCACAGGTCCGGGAACTCGATCCCCGCCGCGCGCGCAGCGTCCGGCAGCAGGCTGGTCGAGGTCATGCCGGGAATCGTGTTCACCTCGAGCAGATAGACCACACCCTCGTCCGACACGATCGTGTCCGCGCGCGACATCCCTCGACAGCCGAGGGCGACGTGCGCCTCGATCGCGACGCGCTGGCACTCGGCCCTGGCTATCTCGCTCACGCGCGCCGGGATGATGTGCCGGCTCATGCCGGGCACGTACTTCGACTCATAGTCGTAGAACTCGTGCTCCGGCACTACCTCGAGTGTGGGCAGGGCGGTGAGATCCCGATTGCCGATGACACCGACCGTTACCTCGGCACCTGCGATGAAGGCCTCGACCAGCACGGCCTTGTCGTGCTTGAACGCCAGCTCGAGCGCCGGCAGGAGCTCCTCAGGTGTATGCACGATCGACATGCCCACCGATGACCCCTCACTCACGGGCTTGACCACGAGCTTCGTCCCGAGCGCTGCATTCACCGCCGCGGCGTCCTCGGGCATCTCGGTGAAGGCCATCGACGCCGGCGTCGGCAGCCCTGAGGCGGCGAAGATGTGCTTGGACGCTACCTTGTCCATTGCGAGCGCGCTCGCAAGAACGCCAGAGCCCACGTAGGGAACGCCGAGGATCTCGAGCAGACCTTGAATCGTCCCGTCTTCGCCAAAGCGGCCGTGCAGGCAGATGAACGCCACATCGAAGCCGCCGGAACGCAGACGCTCTATGAATCCGAGGTCGTCCGTGTCCAGACACACGACCTGATGGCCGTGCTCCTCAAGGGCGCCCGCTACCTGCGCTCCCGTGTTCAGCGACACCTCTCGTTCGGCCGAGCGGCCGCCCATGAGGACGGCGATCTGTCGCGCGGAACGCGACATCAGAGAGTGCCTCCCACCGCGACGATCTCAAGCACGAAGAGTGTGGCGACCCAGATCGCCACGCCGAAGAACGCGACCAGCGCACCACGCGTCATCGCCGAGGCGAAGAGCCCGCGGCGCGCGGACTTCGGCCTGCGTGCCCGGGCGAACAGCCACACCGCCACCGAAAGGATCGGGCCGAGCGCCGTGAGACCGACCCCGGACCACAGCAACGGGACGTACTCCGGCATCCAACGCGCCGGCTGGTCGGGGGATGCGCCATAGAGGAAGTATGCGGACAGCCCGGCAAGCACGATCCACAGACCGAGATAGCACGCGAATGGAATCCAGGTGAGCCCGCCGCCGACCGCCTCGACCAGCGCGGCGTCGGCGGAGTCCACCGCGGGTGCGGGTGTGGGTGCGGGTGCGGGCTGTGCCTCTTCGGGCGCAACGACGTCGGCGTCCGGCCCGGTCTCCGCGTCCGGCGAGTCGGTCTCCTCAGGGCCGGGTGCGCCGTCGGCTACCGGTGCGTTGCTCTCGTCCGGGTCCCTCACGGTGTCGGCTTCGAGTCCGGCGATGTCGTCTGCATCTGACACGTGTTCGCTCCCCTCCCTGGCTCTCCGCGCCAGTCTAGTCGAGCGGGCGCAGCCCGACAACGTGAACCGCCGTGGTGTGGAGAGTTCGTGGATTCTGGCCTACGAGAGCCTGGCGAGCACCATCCCGGCGTAGTATTGGCTTACCGCGTGATGTGACCGCGGAGAAAGGGACACACAATGGACATGGACGGTAACGAAAACGTCACGAACGAACCGATCGGCGGCACAGCCGATACCTCGCCTGCTGCTTCGGCAGGCTTCGCCGCACCTGCACCACCGTACGAACCCGCACCGCCGACCATCCCGGAGCCGGCAGCGGAACCCAGCCCCGTGGCCGGTGCGACGCCCTCACGGCATTCGCACGCCGCACCGATCGCGATCGCGGTGATCGCCTCGCTGCTGATCGGCGGCCTCGCGGGTGTCACGGGCGGCTATCTCGCATACAGCGGCCTGAGCTTGACGGAGTCCGAGGGCGAAAGCGCGGACGGCGGCGGCACCACCCAGGTCGAGCTCGTGAGCGGTGAAACCGATGAAGTGGTCGCAGCCGTGGCGGCCGTCGGGCTGCCAAGCGTCGTCGACATCTACGTGACGGCCGGCGATAGCTCCGGCAGCGGTCTTCCCTCCACCCACCCGGACGTCCCGGTCGAGGGCGAGGGCTCGGGAGTCGCGTACAAGGTCGCCGAGGAGGGCGGCACGTACATCCTCACCAACGAGCATGTCGTCGAGGGCGCTGCCACGATAACCGTGACCGACTCCGAGGGCGAGAGCTACGACGCTGAGCTGGTCGGATCCGATAGCGAGAGCGACATCGCCGTCGTGCACGTGGATGCGGAGATCCCCGTGATCAGTGTTGGCGACTCGGAGGCACTCGTCGTCGGGGAGCTGGTCGTCGCGATCGGATCGCCCTATGGTTTCGAGCAGTCGGTCACCTCGGGCGTGGTCTCGGCGCTCCATCGGTCGATCACCGACTTCGGCGGCGACGAGGGCGAGTATCCGTACGTGGACGCCATCCAGACCGACGCCGCGATCAACCCGGGCAACTCGGGTGGCGCGCTGCTCAACAGCGACGGCGAGCTCATCGGCATACCGGCCGCGATCTACACCGAGACCGGCAGCTCGGCAGGCGTGGCGCTCGCGATCCCGATCAACCGTGCCGCGCAGGTCGCTGACGAGCTCATCGGCGATGGCACCGTGGACACGCCGTTCCTCGGCGTGCTCGGTCAGACCGTCACGCCCGACTTCGCCGAGGAGGAGGGCCTCCCTGTTGACGAGGGCGCCTACGTCGTCGAGATCACCGAAGGCACCGAGGCCGAAAAGGCGGGTATCCGCCCGGCCGATGTGATCGTGGCCGTGGATGATGATCGGGTCCGCTCGATGGACGACCTCATCCTCGAGGTCCGTCAGCGCTCGGTGGGCGATCAGGTCACCATCACGCTGTGGCGTGACGGCGCGGAGACCACGATCGACATGACCATTGGCGCCAAGCCGACCAACGACACGGCCAGCTAGGCGTTCGCACGGCAGTGCCGACATGATGCAGGGGCGCCCCTCGGGGCGCCCCTGCTACTCTCCGCGTGCTTCGTGCGCCTACTTCTTCCTGCGCATGAGGATCGCGATCACCACAGCCACGGCCACGACGGCCGCGACGACGAGCAGCCACGTCGAGCCGCCCGGGCCACCGTCGTCCTCTTCGGCCTCATCGGCAGCCGCGTCGCCCGCGGCCTTGGCCTCCGCCGTCGGATAGACGGTCTTGGTGACCTCGGCCATGGTCGTCGTGGGAATCTCGACGCCCGCCTTCTCGGCCATCTCCTCCGAGCACGAGCGGTAGTAGAGCGTAGCCGTCACCGTCACCGCGTCGGTGGCCATCGGGAAGGAGTAGTCGTTCGACGTCGACTCGCGGGGGGGGATCCGGTCGTCGCTCTGGAAGTCGACCGCGTCCCACAGCTCCGCGGGGTAGTTGCCGTCCGCGTCTTTGAGCACGCTGCCGAACTCGCGGCGCTCGCTCAGGAGCTCCGTGCCTGACCCATCAGTAGCAACGACCTCGAGCCACATCTGCCGCACCTCGGTGAGACCGGTGGGCAGATAGTGGCCCGCGCCGACGTTGGTGATCGTCGTTGTGACGGCCACCTCGCCGCTCTCGACCACGTCAGGCACGTCGATCTCAAGCTCGGCTGCAGCCTTGAGCCGCTCTTCGGCCAGAGCCGCGTCACCCAGGCCCACATTGCCGCCGGCAAAGGTCATCGTGTAGATGTGCTCCCGGTCCGGTCCCATGCTCGCGGCCTTGCCGGGATTCGGCTTGGTCACGCCCGCGCCCGGCGTCATATGGCAGTCCTGGCACACGATTCCCTCGGCGGCGTAGGGGCCGCTCTTCCATTCCGAGTACGTCGCCTCGAGGTGCATGCCGTTGCCCGGGTGGTCGACGTTGTGGCAGTTGCCGCAGAACTCGGCGGTCTCGTGGAACGGCGAGTACGCCGCCGCATGCGGCGCCTGCGGATCCCGCAGCTGCGCGAGCTTGATCCCGTCGCCGGTCACCGCCGTAGACGTGTTTCCGAGCGCCCCCTCGGTGCCGTTCACTTGGTGGCAGAAGTCGCAGGTGACGCCCTCCATGCCGACCTTCGAGACACCGGACTGATCGAGGCTCGTGAGCTCACCAGCCATCACCGCGATCGGCGCGTGGCACCCATTGCAGAAGGGACCGAGGGCGCCGTTGGTGGCCTCCTCGGCTTCCTTCAGCTTGAGCAGGTACAGGGGGTCGGTGATCGCCTTGGCGTGCATCGACTCCTGCCACTGCGAGAGGAGCGCTGCGTGGCAGCCGCAGCCGGACGAGGAGCCGAACGTGGCACTCGGCATCGACGGGAGCGCGCACGCGACTGCCGGCATCGATACGATCACGAGTGCGAGTACGATAGCGAGCAGCAACCGCTTCCTCATGCAACCACCCCTCTCTGTCACCGGCGCGTCGCCGGCATGCCCCTAGGTGCGCAGCATCAACGTACCCCAGCCGGCGCAATCCCGACCGGGCAGCCCGCCAAACGGCAGACGCTGACGGACGAGTGGTGCGATGGAACGCGGTCGCAGGGACGCCGCGGTAGAATGGTCAACACCGGCTCCGGCCGGTCAGATCCCGTGAGAGGAGTCCCGATGGTCGAGATGTATCGCTGCAAGGGCTGTGGCTACCTGCATGTGGGTCCCGCACCCGAGCGTTGCCCGGTCTGCGGCGCGCCGCAGTCGTTCTTCCTGCCCTCTGAGGGTCCGGGCGATCTCACCGGCACCAGAACGCTTGAGAACCTCAAGGCAGCCTTCGCCGGCGAGTCGCAGGCCAACCGCCGCTACACGCTGTTCGCTCGTATCGCGGAGCTCGAAGGCAACGACGCAGCCAAGGCCGCCTTCGACCACGCGGCAACCGAGGAGACCGCGCACGCCCTCGGCCACCTCGCGTACATGGGTGCCTTCGGCACGACCGCCAAGAATCTCGCCGCCGCCTACGAGGGCGAGGAGTACGAGACGACCGAGATGTATCCCGAGTTCGCCCGGATCGCCGAGGAAGAGGGCCACGCCGAGATCGCGCAGTACTTCCGTGCTGTGGGCGGCTACGAGCGACAGCATCGGGACGGCTTCAAGAAGGCTCAGGGTTAGCGTGGCGCAACCCGCGTCCACCGACGTCGCTTCGCTCGACGCCGTCGGACTGTCCGGCGCGCTCACGGAACTCGGTCAACCCGCGTTCCGCCGCGCCCAGATGGTCGCCTGGCTGTACGCCCGGCTCGCTCAGTCGTTCGATGCGATGACGGATCTGCCCGCCGGCCTACGTGCGGAGCTTGCGTCGCGCTACACACTGCAGCACCCAACACCCACAGAAGTGCAGCACTCGGCCGACGGCACGCGCAAATATCTCTGGCAGCTGGCCGACAGCGTACTGGTCGAGAGCGTGGGAATCCCTGCGGGCGACCGGCTCACGGTGTGCTTCAGTACCCAGGCCGGATGTGCGATCGGGTGCTCCTTCTGCGCTACCGGCCGGGGTGGCTTCGTCCGTGACCTGCTGCCGGGTGAGATGGCCTGGCAAGTCGCGCTCGTGGCGGCCGACTTCGGTATGCGCGCCTCGAATGCTGTCGCCATGGGTCAGGGCGAGCCGTTCAACAACTACGCGGCCACGCTCGGCGGCCTCCGGCTCATGAACGCGAAGGAGGGGCTCGGCATCGGCGCGCGCCACCTCACGGTCTCGACCTGCGGCGTCATCCCGGGTATCGAGGCGCTTGCCCGCGAGCCCGAGCAGTTCACCCTCGCTGTGTCGCTCCACTCGGCGGTCCAGTCGACCCGCGACCGCATCATGCCCGGCGTGCGGCGCTGGCCGCTCGGCCTGCTGCAGGCGACGCTCATCGACTACACGCAGCGCACCGGCCGCCGACCGACGCTCGAGTTCGCGTTGATCGCCGGAGAGAACGACACACCCGCCGAGGTCTCGGCGCTCCTGGCGTTCGCGCGCGGCTGGATGTGCCACGTGAACCTCATCCCGGTGAACCCGGTTGCCGGCACGAGCGCCGGACGGCCCGCCGATTCGCATGTGGCCGAGGTTGCGGCGATCCTCACAGCCGCAGGCGTCGAAACCTCGGTCCGCGTCGAGCGCGGCACCGACATCGAGGCGGCCTGCGGTCAGCTCACCCAGCGCCACCGTCCGAAGGACGCGTGACCGGGCACATCCCGCCCAGACCGGGACAGGTCTCGCACAGCTCGCGTTCGTAGGTCTCCCGCGGCAGATACCCTTCGTCGGCCATGCGTCGAACGATCGCCCGCACGTCCGCCTCGATCCGCTCACGATCGGACTGTCCATACTCGTAGGCGGTCTCCCGCCCGCGCTCCAACTCCGCGAACACAACGCGCACCGACGCGGCTCCCACGGCGAACGCGGCAAGCGCGTAGCACTCTCCTTGCAGCCGATAGCGCTCCGCCGCCTCGGCACCCGACAGCGGCGCAGTGCCCGTCTTGTAATCGACTATCAGAGCACGGTCGTCGTTCCACGCGATCGCGTCGATCGCGCCCGCAAGGACGGTTGCGCCGAGCGGCACGGCGATGGGCGCCTCGCGTATCACGCGGTCGGCGGCGAACACGTCGGCTGCGACCGGAGAGGCCAGGTACGCAGCAACAGCCTCGTGCAGCCGGCGAACCGAGGCGCGCTCGAGGCTGGCAGCCCGGGCCGCAGCGGCCACCGGCTCCCCGGTTTGCGCATCGGGCGAGCGGAGGCCCTCGAGCACCGCATGCACGGCGCTACCGAAAGCGAGCGCATCACCGCCCTGCATCGCAGGCGGGGCCGGCAGGTGCACCACGCTCGTAAGGAAGAAGCGGTACGGGCAGCGCTGGTAGGTCGCAAGCCCGGAGTACGAGACCTGTTGCGGCGCCTCGGCTGCCGGAAGCGCGGTCTGCGCCGCGGTTTCGGGCACCGGCGTTCGTTCGACCGGGGAATCGTCCGGCCCCGTGAGCGCGCATGCTGCGGCGCTCGCGGCATCGCTCCTCTGCTCCGGTGGCTGCAGGAGCGTCACGTTCGCCCCGCCCCCGTACACCGTGGTCGTGCCGTCCGGAATGCTATCGGCGACACCAAGACCGAGCGCCTGCCGCACCCGTCCACCAAGGGAGCTCTCGGCATCCTTGGTAGGGTCGGTTCTCGTGACGATGGTCAGCGACTCCTCCGCACGCGTGCATCCCACGTAGAGGAGCCGAACGGACTCCTCGTCCGCTGCCTCGGAAGCAGCTGCTCGTACCGTCTGCGAGCCGATGGTGGGCAACGTGGCATCGGGTGTTCGCAGTTCCATGCCGAGGAGCGGACGCTCGCCTATGCGCTCGATCGCGATTCCGGGAACCTCGCCACCACTGCCAAGCCCGGCGAGCACCACGACCGGGAACTCAAGGCCTTTCGCCGCATGGATACTCATCACGCGGACCGCGTCCGACTCACCGTCGAGAATCGCTTCCTGCTCGCCCGGCGCGTGGGACTCCCGCAGTTGCAGGTACGTGAGGAATCCGCCGAGGTCGCCCGTCGATGCCGTCTCGTACTCGCTGGCCAGACGCGCGAGTTTCAGGATGTTGGACCATGCTCGCGCACCACCGCGTCCCGATGCGAAGAGCACGAGATCAGCCTCAAGATCCAGCAGCGGTTGGGTCACCGTGTCTGCGAGCGGCCGCATGCCCCGGAGGTCCCGCGCCGCGCCGACCGCTCCCAACAGCCGGTTGACTGCTCCTGCGTCGGGATCTGCCAGCTCGAGTCCGGGACTTGCGAGCGCCTCCCACAAGTGCGCCTCGGACTGCCGGCGGCCAGTCCCCACGGCGATCTCGTCGACATGGGCCCTCACGCGCACAAGCGCATCTGCCGAGAGTCCGCACAGACGTCCCGCGAGTACGACCGTCATGGCTGCGTCATCCCAGACGTTGTCGATCACCTCGAGCAAGGCCCGGGCTTCCGCGACCTCCGGACACTGAAAGAACGCCCCTCCGCTGGCCAGGTGTGCCGGAATGCCCCGGGCGATCAGGGCCCGCTCGACCTTCGTGCCGCGTCCGCGCGCAAGCGCGCGCATCAAGACGGCGATCGCGCCGGGTTCCACGCCCGCATCGATGAGCTCGGACACGCGCTCGGCCACACACTCCGCCTCGACCTCGTGCGGGTCGCGACCCTTCGGCTCGGACCAGTCGATGAGGCGCGCCTCGAACCGGGGGCTACCCGCGTACTCGGCGGCGACATCTGACCTGTCGGGCGAGGGACGCAGTGACATGAACGCGGATCCAAGCAGCGCCGGTTGGCTGAACAGCCGATTGGTGACCTCGAGAAGCGATGCGGCGGTCCGGTAGTTCGTGTCGAGGCGCTGGCTGGCTGCCGCCCGCGACGAGCGCTCCCGGAAGACGCCGACGTCGGCGTGCCGGAAGCGGTAGATCGACTGGTTCTCGTCCCCGACGGTACACAGGTTGTTCTTGGTCAGCTGCCCGATGAAACGGGCCTGCAGCCGGTTGGTGTCTTGATATTCGTCCACCATGACCATTGCGAAGCGTGAGCGGTACTCCTCGGCGATCTCTGGCCGCGTTTCGAGCAGCCGCGCGGCCTCCACTTCAAGATCCGTGAAGTCGAGCGACCCGCGGTCCCGCTTCAGCCGCGAGTAGTGCACCTCCAGCAGTCTGAGCAGCTCGATGAAGGCGGTCTCGTGCGCTCCGACGGCGATCTGGGCAGCTGCGGCGCGGCCCTCGCCGATGCACTCGCGAACAGCCTCCAACAGCTCGTCATGGCCGTCGACGGTTGGGACACGGCGCAGCCCGCCCGTGCTCAGGTGAATCGTGAGCGCGCACCCGTCAACCGTCCGGGCGGCCAACGCATCGGCGATCATCTTTGCTGCCGCCGAAGCGACGGAGGCGTTCACGGTCACCGACGGCGTCTGCCGCAACTCCAGGATTCCCGCCGCGAGGTCCTCAAGGGCGACCGCGCACTCTGCGAGGCGGGTGACAGCGTCTTCGGGAGCGATGGTGACGACGTCGGCGATCGTCATGCCGAGCGCCCGGATACTCGCCCGGACCAAGCGGGCCGCCGTGACGACCGTGCCGTAACCGTAGATGTCCAGCAGAGCGGCCGCACTGTCCTTCGTCTCCAGCAGCTCCTCGATTGCTGCCTCAAGCGCCACGTCCTCGAGCACGGACGCCTCGACCTGGTCGAGGACCGTGAACTGCGGGTCGATTCCCGCAGCGAACGCGTGCTGCCTGAGGATGCGTGAGCACATGCCGTGAATCGTCGAGATCCATGCCTCGCCGAGTACCCGGGCCGCCGAGGCGTCCCCTCCCGCCCTGAGCGCCCGCCGTATCCGCTCGGCCAGTTCGCCGGCCGCCTTGTCGGTGAAGGTCACGGTCGGCAACGCGCGCGGGTCGCACGCAACGTAGGGTGGCTCCCCCAGCACCGCGCTCACGAAGCGAGCGGTGAGCACGCGTGTCTTGCCCGATCCGGCTCCCGCCTCTATGAAGAGGTCTACCGGCCCGGCGGTCACAGCCGCCGTCTGTTCACGATCGAGGTCCGCCACGGCGCTCCTTCCAACCGGGGCAGAACGACCGCGCCGGGCAGTAGGCAGGACAGAAGCCGCTCCGTGGCTCGGCGTGGATGTCACCTTCGCGCATCCTCGCGACGGCTTCCGCCGCGCGGTGGATCGCCGATTGGAGGACCTCCTCGGTCCTCGCCCCGGGGATTGCGTCCGTCCGCACAAACCCGCCGTCGCACAGCGCCTCGTCGATGAAGCCACGAGGCTTCCCG
Organism: Coriobacteriia bacterium; assembly: GCA_030652115.1. Classification (NCBI taxonomy): domain Bacteria; kingdom Bacillati; phylum Actinomycetota; class Coriobacteriia; species Coriobacteriia bacterium. The sequence continues at coordinate 174,477 of JAUSBK010000001.1, forward strand.
CCACGCACCGAGCGGTACAGGCCACCCGCAACCGCACGTCCGAGTCGGCGCGACGCGACGGCCGCATAGAGCGGAAGCTGCACAAGTCCCTCGGACTCGAACTTCGCGACCCCGCGCTCGGCCTCCACCCTGCCGAGCTTGTAGTCGCTGACCACGAGCGCGTGCGCCGATGCGTCGATGCGGTCGATGCGGCCCTTGAGCGAGAAGCCCACGAAAGGCTCCGGTTCATCCCCATCGCCGAACCCGAAAGTCCACTCGCGACAGGTGGGCTCGAATCCCGGGAGAAGCGTTGCATCGGCCTCGACCACGCGGAGCGTCCCGAGCGCCGCCGCCCGCGCCGCCGCCGTCTCCGAAGCGCCGACCGCAACCGCTTGCTCGAGCACTGCGTTGGCGACCTCTTCGTGAACCGTCCGGGCGAGCGCGAGCGAGTCCGGCGTCACCCGTCCGAGTCCGCTCCGCTCGGTGAAGGCGTCGTAGAAGCGCTTCAGGACGTCATGGGCGAGCAGCCCCGCCGCCGACGCATCGAAGCGCTCGTCCAGCTCATGCGGCGCCACGATACGCCCCACGTACCAGCGGAACGGGCACTGCAGGTAGGCTTCGATCTCACTCGGCGAGAAGACCTGACGTTCGGCCGTGGCGCGGCGGACCGCATCCGAAGTCGGGTCTTTGCCGCGCACCGCACGTCGCCGTGCCTCGGCGATGGTCGCCTCGTCCCCGCCAGTCCCCGCACCCTGGGAGGCGCGTGCTCGCAGTGTCCGACGCCAGGTCTCCGGCCCTGCGGGATGCAGGGATGAGCCGTCGAGTCCCAGCGTGCGGAGCGGCGGAGCGTCCGCATACCACTCACCGGATACCGGGTCCATGTAGAGGTCCAGCAGTTCGTCAACGAAGACCGAGCGGCGCAGGGGCTGTCCATCGGCGCTGTGAGACTGCCAGCTCAAGACGAGCCGTTCCGAGGCTCGTGTCGCAGCGAGGTAGAACAGAAGACGCTCGGCCTCGAGGTCGCTCCGGGGCGACATGTCTATCCCCGCCCGCTCGAATGCCCGCGCGATCCCCGGCGCCGACAGCGCGTCCTCATGGGTGAGGCGGGGGAACTCGCCGGCCGTCAGGCCGCCGATGATCACGCAGTCGTAACGCCGCCCACGGACACGCTCTGCACTCACGATCTGAACATGGTCCGGCCGATCCGCCGTCGCCAGGGCCACCTGGGCTTCACGAAGCGCGGCTGCCAGAGCGCGGGCGGCTCCGCCTGACGGGCCGAGTGCATTCACGCTGCGGACTGCGTCGATGAAGACCCGGGCTGCAGCTGCATCCATCACCAGGTCGGGGTCCGTCGACGCCTCGGAGCCGTGTGCCCGCCGCATCATTCCCGCGACCAGCCGATACCACCGGCGCTCCGAGCTGCCCATGCCGGCGTCCCGGTGCGCGCGGCGGGCCTCGGAGATGAACGTCGCATCCCCGGGGCTGTGGCGGCGCAGCCGTGCCTCCGCCGATTGCGGGTCTCGGGAGCGCGTCCGCCGGGCATGGGCGTCGAGCTCGTCGAGTGCGGCATCACTCGCCGGGCCAAAGGGCGATCGCAGCACGTCGAGGAGCTGCTCGTACGAGGCGCACGGCCCCCCGAGCTCCAACAACATGAGCAGTGTACGGCCGAGGCCCGTAGACGCCAGCGGTACGCTCATGTCGTACTCGGCGGATATTCCGGCCTCATCAAGCATCGCTCGCAGCGCCCGCGCGTGAGCGGCCGGGTCGCGGAAGACGATCGCTACGCGCCCTGGTGACACGCCCCCACGGAGGGCATCCTGCACCTCGCGGGTGATCCGCCCCGCCTCGGCTGCCTCTCCCCAGGCCTCCGACAGCACAACAGCACCGTCGGCCCGGACGTCCGGCGTTCCGGGCAGGCCGAACGCACGCTCGATGCGCGTTAGTTCATCCGGTGCCCCGTCGTCGCCACGCGGAGGCAGAACGCACGCGATCCCTACTTGGGTGAGTCGGTCGGCCAGAGAGCCCGCGGACGCCGTGGCCGGAACTCCAGGGTCGTACGTCAGGCCCACGAGCACATCGGTCCGAGCAGCTGCATTCACAACGTACTGCTCCTGTGCCCGGGTGAGTCCGCTGAAGCCGTTGATGGCGATCAGGGCAGGCGGATCCATCTCGCCGAGGCGCTTGCCGGCGAGCCGATGTGCCTCGCCTCGCTCGATGAACCCTGCCCGCCGCAGCGTCGACTCGTACACGGACACGCAATGAAGCAGGTCTGCGGCGACACCCTCGACACCCTCTGATGAGATCCCATTCGGCGACTCTGCGGCACGCTGCACGATTCGGGCCAGCATCCGAACCGCGCTGGTCGTCCGTCCTGAGTCGGCAAGCCACGCAGGCGCGCACAGATTGACAGATTCTTCCAGCACTATGAGCCGTTGTACACTCGTCACGATCGCCCGGCCATCACCGACTGCCGCCCACAGGGCATCCAGGTGGTTGTCGAATGCACGGACGCCGATCCCGAGGGCGATCTCGGCTGCCAGCTCGCGCGTGACACGTGAAACATCGGGACCAGACGGTACCAGGAGTAGCGTCCGGTCGCCCGAACGAGCGCGGTCGACCAGCTTCGCTCGGACGAGTTCTGTGACGCCGGCGTTCGCCGGCCCTGTGATCAGCTCAAGCGGCACTGCTCCTCCTCGCTGAGGAGCCTACCGCGAGCCCCTGACATCACGAAGACATGACGGTACGCGAATACCGCTGCACGCCCTCCCTGATCTCTTGCACCTTGCGCCACGCCACTTCTTCGTCTCGGCCGAGGTAGTGGTCCATCTTCACGCCGAAGGTCTCGGCGACCGACTCAGCACGCTCCGCTGCGTGACGGGCAGCGTCCGCCACCTTCGTCGCCTCCCCTGCGATCCTCTGGCGCGTCCGCACGCCGCTCTCTGGCGCGAAGAGTAGTCCGACGACCACGCCAAGGAGACCTCCAACGAAGACGCCGATCAGGAAATAATCAAGCCGTTTGTTGGTCACGCGTCTCCCCCACTCTCCGGAGCGGACTCAGCGCCCTCTGTCAGTACGCGCATGATGCGCTCGAGTTCCGCTTCATCCTGGAAATCGATTTCTATCTTGCCTTTGTTCGCCGTCTGTCGAACTCTTACATTTGTCATAAGTAGTCGTCTGAGCTTCCGCGCCACTACCTTGTAGGACTTCGGGGCGATCGGGCGATGGTGCTGGATTGACGCGCCAGCGGCCAGCAACTTCGCCAGACTCTCGGCCTCCCGCACCGACAGCCCCTCGTCCACGCACTTGCGCGCGAGCGTATGGCGACGGTCGTCGTCGCTGACAGACAGTATGGCCCGTGCGTGGCCGGCGGAGAGCTTCCCGTCGTAGAGGAGCTCTTGGATGTCCTCGGGCAGGTCGAGGAGCCTGAGAGTGTTCGTCACTGCAGAGCGTGACTTAGAGACCCGGTCTGCAAGCTCGGACTGCGTCATCTCGTACTCAGTGATCAGACGGCGGTACCCGCGAGCTTCTTCGATCGGGTTCAGGTCCTCGCGTTGCAGGTTCTCGATAAGCGCGAGGGCGAGCGCCTCTGTCTCCGTGGTCACCATAACTCTCACCGGAACGCGTTGGAGGCCCGCCGCTTGAGCGGCACGCCACCGCCGCTCACCGGCTATGATCTGATAGCTCGTTCCGTCCGGCCGAACGATAATCGGTTGAAGCACGCCAACCTTCTTGATCGAGTCAGCCAACTCCGCTATCTGGTCTTCCCCGATGTCGGTTCGTGGCTGCAGTGGATTGGGTGAGATCTCCCGCACATCGAGCTCGAGGACCTCGCCGCCGACCTCTTGGCCAGCTCCCGGGATCAGCGCCGATAGTCCCTTACCCAGACCGCGTTTAGACACGAGCGATCACTTCCTCCGCCAGATTCCTGTATGCCTCGGCTCCCCGCCCGTTGGGATCGTAGAGCGTCACCGGCTGCCCGAAGCTTGGCGCCTCCGAGAGCCGAACGCTGCGGGGGATGAGTGTCGCGAACACTTGCTCGCCGAAGAAGTCGCGGACTTCATTGACGACCTGCTGTGACAGTTTCGTTCGAGCATCGAACATCGTCATCACCACTCCGAAGACCTCAAGGCCCGGATTCAGATGGGTCTTCACGAGACGAACGCTCTCGAGGAGCTTCGTGAGCCCCTCAAGTGCGTAGTACTCGCACTGGACCGGTATGAGCACTCCCGTTGCCGCCGTGAGCGCGTTTATTGTCAGCAGGCCGAGCGACGGGGGACAGTCGATGATCACGAGGTCGAAATCGCCGAGAACCGGGCTGAGAACCTGCTTCAACTTCGTCTCTCTGCTGAACGCGGAGACGAGTTCGATTTCGGCTCCCGCGAGCTGAATGGTTGAGGGGACCACGAAAACGCCCTGAACCCCCACAGGCTCAATGAGTTGCTCGATCGGCACGTCTCCCAGAAGCGCGTCGTACACGCACTGTTCACGCTGGTTCTTGTCGAGTCCGTACCCGGAGGTTGCATTCCCCTGCGGATCGAGGTCAACGAGCAGGACGCGCTTCCCCAGGTCAGCAACTGTGGCGGCCAGATTCACCGAAGTGGTGCTCTTGCCGACGCCGCCCTTCTGGTTCACCACGGCCAGTACACAAGCCGTGTTCCCCTCGTTTCCGACGGGTTGAGCCGGTACGTCAAGCACAAGCCCTCCTCACAGACGACGACCACGCACAGTATACGGCATGCTAGCGTCAAGCGGTACGCCGTTCGTCAGCCGAGCGGATGATTCTGAGCCAACCCTGGCCGCCTGGGGAGCCTCGTGCTCGCGGAACCCGTACGCTCATACACAAGCACCGTTCGATTCTCACCGGACGGTAGTGTATACCGCCGCTCATCGACGGGCTTCATTCCGCAGAGCGACCCGGCGCGGGCGCCAGCCCGCCGCTCGTCTTCGGTCACTGCAGCTTTCAGCGCGATCGCTCGTGCGCCGTCACGAAGCAGCGGGGATGCCAGCTCAACGAGAGAAGCGAGCGAACTGACCGCTCGAAACACCACGGTGTTGTACTGCCCGGGCGCCGTCGCGGCAAGTTCCTCAGCGCGCACGGCATGAACTTGAACCGGCAGATTCAGCGACTGCACGCTCCCAGCGAGGAACGCTGCCTTCTTCTTGACGGACTCGCAGAGTTGCACGTCGTAACCCATGATTGCGAGTGGGATGCCCGGGTAGCCGGCGCCGGAACCCACGTCAAGGATTGGTCCCCGCAGCGGTTCTACCAAGTTCACAAACATCAGCGAGTCAGCGAGGTGCAGGCGCATGACGTCTTCGGGGGCGGTAATCCGCGTCAGATTGATGTGCTGATTCGCTTCGAGCACGAGCTCTGCGTGCCTGGCTAGAAGGGTAGCTTGCTCGGTTGTCAGCTCAACGCCACACGACTGCAGGACCGCCATCACCCGCGGCACTTCGATCCCAGCAGCGGGGTCCTCATGTTTCACGTGAAACATCCCAGCCCTTCGTCGACAGCCCGAGTCAGCTTCCTGCCCGGCGCCACTTTGTCGCAGAAGCACCGAACTTGCGTCCGCTGCCCCGAATCCTCGAACCAAGAACTCTGGACAGTCACTCGAGGTCTACCTCGTCGCACTATGCCGCGCCTGAACCAAGCGTAGCACAGGAACGTCACGCGCAGTTCGGGACTAACCGTCAGCATTGCCTGGCCGGGGTACGACGTGACGCGAGCTGCAGTGCGATGGTCCCTTCGGATCGAATCTGGCTCTGGTCCATGCGCGCAGGCCGTGGCTCTTCCCACGCCGCGCAGGTTCGCCCACGAGAGAACAGAGGGGAGCGCGGTAGATCCGCGCTCCCCTCTGTTCTCTCGATCCGCTTTGACACTACCTTGGGTGGATGACGACCATTCGTCTGGGCTCGTCGCCCTCGCTCTCGGTGCGTACCCGACGGTCATCGCGGAGGACAACGTGTACCACTCGACGCTCGAAGCTCGTCATCGGCCGAAGCTGAACGAGACGATGCTGCCTCGCCGCGCGGTCGGCAGCTCTGCGCGCGATATCCTCAAGCTTGACTCTGCGCCGGTGGCGATAGCCTGATACGTCGACGACAACCGGATACCGCTGATCCAGCCGCCTGTTCGTTATCGCGGAGACCAGGATCTGCAGGGCGTCCAGGGTCCGGCCGTGACGTCCAATCAGTATCCCGAGATCGTCTCCGACGATGTCGAGGATGATCTCGCCCTCGTCACCCTCGTACTCCTCTACCGACGCCTCAATCCCAAGACGGGCCATGATCTCCTGAATCGTGGCCGCGCCGGCGTCGGCGATCGCGTCAAGCTGCTCATCGGTGAGCTCCGGGAGGGGAGTTGGGCCCGTCGCCTGGGTCTGCGGCTCGGACGTTGGCGGCACGACATCGCCGTCTTCGACTTCCTCCTCGTCTTCGTCGGGGGATTGCAGCTGAACCCCCGGCTTCAGCCAGACCCGCACCCGCGCCGGTTTGCCTGACGAGCCAAAGAGACCTTTGCTGGGTTCGTCCAGCACCTCGAACTCGACGGCATCCTGCTGGACCCCCATCTCCTCAAGCGCAGCGTCGAGCGCTTCCTCGACGGTGGGTCCCTCCATGACTGTCTCGTTGATCATGCGTGCTCCTCTCGGGCCTTATAGACCCGTGTCTGTATCTGCTGCTGGATCAGACCCAGGAGTCCCTGAGTCACCCAGTAGAGCAGGACGCCGCCTGAGACCTGCCAGCCGAAGAACAGCATCATGCCGCCCATTAGATACGCCATCTGCTTCTGCTGAGCCTGGGCGCCGGGCTGCATGAGTTGGGGAACTACGGTCGCGAGACCAAACAGGATCACGAAAACGATGTAGGGGATGGCCGGACCGATGCCGCCGACCTTATACATCTGGCTGGCAGACATGGTAATATCTGGCAGCACTATCCAGAATCTGGAAGCCGCTTCTGCAGCCGCATCCGGCAGGCCTGCAATGTACTTTGGGAACAGCCCCGTAGTGTCTCCGTACGAGCTCAGCATCCGATACAGCGCGAGGAAGATCGGCATCTGCAGAAGCATCGGGAGACAGCCACCGAACGGGCTCACGTGATTCTCCTTGTAGAACTTCATCGTCTCCTCGGCGGCCTTCTCTTTGTTGTCCTTGTACTTCTCCTGCAGCTCCTTGATCTTGGGCTGGATGCGCTGGAGCTCGTACATGGACTTGGTCTGCTTCACCGTGAGAGGAAGCAGGAGGATCCTGATGAGAAGAGTCAACGCGATGATCGCGAAGCCGTAGTCGCCGACCACGGTGTAGATCTGCTGGAGCACGTCGAAGAGCACTTTGCCTATCGCATCGAACACAGAGCGTCGACCTCCTCAATGAGGGTCACTGGCGGGGGCGTGGTCCTTCGTCCACTCCCGATCCGGGTCGGGGGGTGATTTGCAGTCTACACACTATACTACGCGCGCGTGCGCGAGTCCCCAGTCTCCTCACGGGACCGGATCGTACCCTCCCGGGTTCCAGGGATGGCACCTGCCGATTCGCTTGAGCGCGAGCCATCCGCCTCTGAAGACACCGTACCGCCCTATGGCGGTGAGTGCGTAGTTGGAGCAGGTGGGCATGAATCGGCATGATGGAGGCAGCAGTGGCGAGATGAGGCGCTGATAGACTCGGATAGCGAAGCTCACCGCTATGACCGCGGGATTCCTCATCTTTGGATTCCAAGTACAACGAGCGCTTCTTCGTAGGAGCGGTCCAGCACGGCTGGTTCGGCGGCGGCCGTGCCCTTGCGCGCCACGAGCACGACGTCCCACCCGGCCAGATCCACGCCAGCCCGGCGCACTGTCTCGCGCATGACCCGCTTGCAGCGATTCCGGTGCACGGCGGGACCTAGCCGCTTGCCGGCGACGAACAACACCCGGCCACCACGGTCTGCTCCCTCGGGGGTCGGTGCGGCCAATACAAGAAGCGCCGGGTAGGATACCCGGCGCCCGCCGGCGAAGAGCCGGTCGATCTCATCGTGTGCGGTGATCGTCCGCATGGTGGCCCTGGCGGCCTACGCTTGCTGTTCCCCTACGCGGCGCTCGGGCACAGGACCTTACGGCCCTTGCGGCGACGCGCCGCGAGAACGGCCCGGCCTGCCTTCGTCGACATGCGCTTGCGGAAACCGTGCGTCTTCGCACGCTTGCGGTTGTTCGGCTGATAGGTGCGCTTCATCGCAGTCCCTCCAAGTCAGTGCCCCGGCGCAGGGCCGGGCACAAGCCTGGCGATTATAGCGGCGTCAGGATTCCGGTGTCAACGCATTGCTGCTTGCGAGGGGTGGATTCGAATGGAAAAGTGCCGGGCCTCACGCTCATACTCGCTCAGGAAAATAGTATGAAATCTGTGGATAGTGTGGAAAACGCAGGACTCAAGCGTGTCGGGCCTGTGGATAACCATATTCGGCGCGTTGTTGGCGCAGCATCCCCTCTGCTACAATCAGCGCCACTCGAAAGGGAGGCGATTGGCGCTCGTTAGTGGCGGAAACCGCAGGTCAGAAGCTTACACCTGTGATGCTCCGTAGGAGTACAGGGAGTCCGTCGCCGTTGGTTATCCACAGCATCAGGATTGACCCCGAATCACCATTGACAGTCTAGCGAAGATTTCCACAGCACGGATCCGGTTCTCCACCGGTCCAGGTGTCCCGGAAAGCCATTCCATGGTCTCGGAACGCCTTCACCTGCGTGTTCGACCGGTGTTCGATGGTTCGTGCGGAAAGCTTATCCACAAGTGTGGAAAGTATTGTGGAAAACGTGAGAAACGCCTGTTCATAGCGTGTCAGGCGCAACGGCTCAAGTGGTGCAGGAGGCTTCTGGACACGGCTTCTACCAGGCGTTTCTCCAACATGTTGTATGTGGATTGTTGTGTGGATGAACGCATCGTCAAGGGGTGAGTGTGAAGTCTTTCTATGACCAGCGGGACCCGGCCGCCCGGATCATCCCACCTGATGAGCGGCCGCTTTCGACCGCGAATCCAGTGTCGTTTGGGACAACCGCGCTTGTCGCGGTTTACGACGCGCTCACAGCTCCGCCCCGTGTGGAGGGGGTGAGTGGTGACTCGGCACGGGATCTCATCGAGAACCTCACCACTCGCGCGTACCAGGTGTCACACGAGGCGGGCGGGCAGATCCCCTACACGGTCATCCGCGAGATCGTCGAGAACTTCATCCATGCTGGGTTCGACGAGGTTGTGGTGAGCGTCCTTGATCGGGGACAGACGCTCCGGTTCGCAGACCAGGGGCCGGGCATCCCCGACAAGACACGTGTCTTCCTCCCGGGCTTCACGACTGCCTCTTCGGATATGAAACATGTGATCAAAGGTGTGGGCTCGGGCCTCCCTGTGGCAAGAGAGTGCCTAACATTCTCGGGTGGAACGATAGAGATCGACGACAACCTCGGTGCAGGGACTGTTGTGACCCTGCGTATGACCTCGCCCGTTCAACCTGCCGAGATCGAGCCGGAGTTCGACCGACAGACCGAACCATACGAGCCGCCGGAGTTGAGCCTTCGCCAGAAGCAGGTGCTCTCCCTCGCGATGGAGTTGGGCTCACTCGGCCCGACGGTCGTCGCCCGTGAGCTCGGGGTGGGGTTGTCCACTGCTTTTCGCGATCTCGAGCACCTGACCAGCCACGGCCTCATCACAGCCGACAACGCCGGCAAGCGTGTTCTGACCGACCAGGGTGTCCAGTGCCTCGATGCGCTCTTCCGGAGATAAGGTGGCGATTCGCTGATGCTTGACGTTCAGCAGGTCTGGCAGGACACCCTCGATGTGGTGCGGGGAGAACTGAATACAACGGCCTTCAAGACATGGTTTGAGCAAACCGCGCCGCTCGGCATCATCGACCAAGAGATGGTCGTGTCCGTGCAGAACAACTTCGCTCGTGACTGGCTCGAGACACGGTACTCAAGCCTGCTCGCCGCCGCCCTGACCCAAGTGACGGGGGCACCGATCACGGTTCGCTTCAGTGTGTCGGGGGAGGCTGCTGCTGCTGCGCTGATCGAACCAGAGACATACGAACTTGCCGCAGAGCCGGAATCGATCGTGGTCCCCCGGGAGCGCGCGGAGGAGTCGGACCTCGATGCGAAGAGCACGTTCGACTCGTTTGTTGTCGGTCCCTCAAACCAGTTTTCCTACCATGTTGCGCTCGCTGTGGCCGAAACTCCCGGCACGGCATACAACCCTCTCTTCATCTACGGTGGGGCCGGTCTCGGCAAGACGCACCTATTGAAAGCGATCGGCTCCTACGTTCGTATGAGCTACCCGTATATGAAGGTGAAGTACGTCACGAGCGAGCAGTTCACAAACGACTTCATCAAGTCGATCGGGGACAAGAGTAGGATCCCTGGCTTCCGACGCGCCTACCGTGAGAACGACGTCCTACTCGTCGATGACATTCAGTTCATCGCCGGAAAGGACAGCACGCAGACTGAGTTCTTCCACACATTCAACACGCTACGCGAGGCCGGCAAGCAGATTGTGATGACCTCGGATCGGCCTCCCGGAGAGATCGGCAATATCGAGGAGCGTCTTCGGACCCGGTTTGGTGGCGGCTTGATAGCCGACATCCAGCCGCCTGATCTCGAGACTAGGATCGCGATCCTCCGGCGCAAGGCCCAAGCCGAAGGCCACGCGGTTCCCGATGATGTGCTCGCGCTCATCGCAGACCGCTTCTCCAGCAACATCCGGGAGTTGTGGGGGGCGCTGTTGCGGGTGGTGGCCTTCAGCTCGGTGACTCGCCACCCGATCAATCTTGATCTTGCGCAGAGCGTGCTCAAAGACATCATTCCTGAGCGCTCTGTGAAGCCGATCTCGATCTCAGTCATCAAAGACGAGGTTAGTAGGTTCTACGGGATCAGTAAGAACGACCTTGTCGGCAGCAAGCGTTCTCAGTCCATCGCATATCCGCGTCAGATCGCGATGTATCTCACGCGCGAGCTTACCGATCACTCTCTCCCAAAAATCGGCAGTGAGTTCGGCGGAAGGGATCACACGACGGTCATCTACGCCAATACGAAGATCCAGCGTTTGATGACCGAACAGCGTGACGTCTACAACCAGATTCAGACCCTAACCAACCTCATCCGTCAGAAGAACTAGGGTGTGGAAACTCCGGGGAGTAACTGGTGGTGAATGATCCCAGCTTGTGGAGAGAGTGGTGACACTGTGGATATGTGGAGAGACTGGTACAGTTCTCACACAGGTACCCCACAGGCAGAACACCGGTAGTCACCTGGTAGAACAGGCCTACTCCACACTACTAACAGCACCTATTACTACGACTACTGATTGATATATCTCTAAGAGACATAGAGAAAGGGCGGAAGATGAAGATCTCGATCGCGCGCGGCGAACTGCTCGAGGCTCTATCGGTGGTATCCCGGGGGCTGTCATCACGGACCACACTCCCGATCCTCTCCGGAATCCACATCGCCACCCGCGGAGATTCTGTGATCTTCCAGGCGACCGACCTTGAGGTCTCGATCAGAACGTCGTGTAAGGCGCGAATCGAACAGGCTGGAGAAAGCGTTCTTCCCGGCAAGCTTCTGACCGATGTCACACGGAGCCTTCCTGAGGCAGCCGTGACGATCGACACCACGACAACAGGTGTCGCGTCGGTGACGTGTGGTCAGTCATCCTTCTCGCTCAAAACGCTTTCGGCGGAGGACTACCCGAGGTTCCCCGAAGTCGACGCCGAGAAGACGGTGTCACTCCCAACTGACACCTTCTCGCATGTCGTACACCAGGTTTCACGTTCTGTGAGCCGAGATGAGACCCGGCCGATCCTGACCGGCATCCTGGTTGCCGTCGAAGCAGGGTTGCTGCGCATGGTAGCCACCGACTCATACCGCCTCTGCGTACGAGAGGTGCCACTCAGTGGAGCTCTCACCGAAATCGAGTTGGTCGTGCCTGGAAAGGCGATGGAAGATGTGGCGAAGTTGATCGGCTCGAGTGAGTCGGTCTCCCTTGGTGTGGCCGAGAATCAGGTCATCTTCACGTTCGGGGAGACAACGTTCGTTTCCCGCCGCATTGAAGGCGCGTTCCCGAACTACCGCCAGCTCCTGCCGAAGGAACACACCACCAGAGCTGTCGTTGACCGAATCGAGTTCCTCGAAGCTGTGAAGCGCGTGTCGCTGATGGCCCAGCACAACACACCGCTCCGGGTGAAAGTCTCGGCTGCTGACCACACACTGACCCTCTCTGCGGCAACCCAGGACATCGGCGACGCCAGTGAGGACATCCAGGTGACTCCGGAGGGGGAGGATGTCGAAATCGCCTTCAATCATGCGTATCTCCTAGACGGCATCTCGGTGGCCGAAGACGACACGATCGCACTTGAGGTGACTAGTCCGCTCAAGCCCGGTGTTCTGCGTCCGACGGAGGGTGACGGCTTCACCTACCTGCTCATGCCTGTTCGCCTCGGGTAGGAGGCGGCGGCCGGCGTGCGTATCACCCAGCTCGAACTCAGGGACTTCCGCAACTACACCCATTGGCAGATGAAGCCCGACTCGGCACTGACGGTGTTCGCGGGCCCCAACGCGATCGGTAAGACGAACATCATCGAGGCTATCCAACTCGTTGCAACGGGCGCGTCTTTCAGGAACCCCCGCTGGGAGGATGTCGTGAGATGGGGGGCAGCCGGGGCGATGGTTGGGATGACCGCTGATGGAGATGGCTCTCACGCCGACGTACAGGTAAGGATCGACCCCACGGGTGCGAAGACCTGGATCGTCGGTGGGGTCCGGAAGCGGCGCACTGTGGACGCGTGCCGGTATGTCCCGATCGTCGCCTTCACACCCGATGATCTCTCGCTCGTCAAAGGGCCCGCGGAACAACGCCGCTCAGCATTGGATACACTCGGTGAGCAACTGTCTCCGCCCTATGGCGCCTTGCGGCGGGACTACGGGCGCGTCGTGCGCCAGCGCAACACGCTCCTGCGGGAAGGCGCACCGCAGGCCGATGTCGACCCATGGAGTAATCAACTGGTTCGGCTTGGTGCGAGGCTGCACACACACCGCCGCCGTCTCGCCCGCCAGGTCCTCGATGCGGCCGCGCCCATCTACACACATCTGGCCTCGGGTGAGGCGCTCGAAGTCCGGATGTGCGACCGGTGTGGGATTTCCGAGGCGGACCTCACAGCTGAGGTGGAGGTGGCCGCCGCAGAAGCAGCGCTGTCAGCCGAGCTCGAACGGCGGAACGCCGACGAACGCGCGCGCGGTGTGTCGCTTGTGGGGCCGCATCGGGACGACATCACCTTCCTGGTGGGGGGTAAAGACGCACGCTCCTTTGCCAGCCAAGGTCAGCAGCGGACGATCGCACTGGCGTGGAAGTGGGCCGAAGTCGTGGTGGTACAGGCGATTTTGAGAAAGACCCCGGTCCTCCTGCTTGATGATGTGATGTCCGAGTTGGATGAGGCGCGCAGGGGCGCACTCACGGACCTTGTGCAGCGCGACGTGCAGACATTCGTGACCACCACGACGACCGGCTACTTCGACCCGGCGCTTCTGCGCGAAGCGAGGGTCGTAGACCTGAGGGGGGCGGTCTAACGGTGGCGCGCATGAAGAAGACCCTTCCACTACGGACGCTTGTATCCGGCGTGATTCAAAAGACCGACACCGCGGGTCGGCGATACGGATCGCTTGCGGTCGAGGCGTGGCCGAAGGTAGCCGGCGACGAGATCGCGCGTCACACGCGAGGATTCGCACTCCGCGACAAGCAGGAGCTCGTGGTGTTCGTTGATGGCGCTGCCTGGGCAAATCAGCTATCGCTCATGTCCGAGGACCTTCGGCAGAGACTGAACACACATCTGGGTGACAACGCGGTGAAGACCTTGCGATTCACTGTCTCCCGGGCGGTGGCCGAAGCGACCACCCGGGAAGGCGTGGAGCAGGCGGCGGAGGAGTACTACACACCCGAGGTCCCCGACCCCGCCCCGCTTGATGGGGTTGAACTCGAGCAGGCGAAACACGTCGCTACGGCGGTGCGCGATACCGAGCTTCGGGAGGTAGCGCTGAAAGTGATGATCAAGGATCTTGAGCAGAAGAAGGGCGCTCGCCTTCGCACGGGCCGTACGGGCCCTGAAGAGGCCTCTTGAGGGGTTGGAGAAACCGGGTCAAAAACACCACTTGTGGTATACTTGAGCAGGGAGAACGACTATATATCGTGGTCGTTCACGTTCTCGCTCCAGAACCCTGCACGTGTCTCGTCACGAAGGAGTAGTCGTGCCCGAAAGTTCGTATTCCGGCAAAGATATCCAAGTCCTCGAAGGGCTCGAGGCGGTACGCAAACGCCCGGGCATGTACATCGGCTCAACAGGGCCGAAGGGCCTGCATCACCTCGTGTACGAGGTCGTCGACAACTCGGTCGACGAGGCGCTCGCGGGCTACTGTGGGGCCATCGAGATCGTCATCCACCCCGACAACTCCCTGTCGGTCACTGACAATGGCCGCGGCATTCCAGTGGACAACGTCCCGAAGTATCGGAAGTCCGGCGTTGAGGTCGCCCTGACGATCCTGCACGCGGGAGGCAAGTTCGGCGGCAGTGGCTACAAGGTCTCCGGTGGTCTCCATGGCGTGGGTGTGAGCGTGGTCAACGCGCTCTCGAGCCGGCTCGACATCGAGGTCAAGCGTGATGGTCAAGTCTGGACAATGGCCTTCGAGCGCGGCAAAGCACTCGGCTCACTAAAAGCGACCGGCAAGTCCAAGGCCACTGGCACAAAGATCACCTTCTGGGCAGACCCCGACATCTTCGAGACCACCGAGTACTCGTGGGACACGCTCGCGGCGCACATGCGAGAGACAGCGTTCCTCAACAAGAACCTCAAGATCACCCTCACCGACGAGCGCGAGCTGGAACCCCGCGCGGAGGAGTTCCGCTACGCCGGCGGCATCGTCGACTTCGTGAAGTACTTGAACGAGAAGCGCGAGACCATCCACGCCAAGCCGATCTACTTCGAGGCCGAGGGTCCCGAGGGCATGGCAGAGGTGGCGCTGGGGTGGAACACCGGCTACTCGGACACGGTGCTCGCCTTCGCGAACAACATCAACACGCATGAGGGCGGCACACACCTCGATGGTTTCAAGAACGCCCTCACCCGTACGATCAACGACTACGCGCGACGCCAGGGGATCCTCAAGGAGAAGGACGAGAACCTCTCCGGGGAGGACATCCGCGAGGGCCTGATCGCCGTCATCTCGGTGAAGCTGACCGATCCGCAGTTTGAGGGTCAGACCAAGACCAAACTCGGCAACACAGAGATGCGCTCGTTCGTGCAGTCGATCGTGACGACCGGACTCGCGGAGTTCCTCGAGGAGCACCCCAAGCCGGCGCGCGCGATCGTGACGAAGTCCTCACAGGCTGCCAAGGCCCGGATGGCTGCGCGCAAAGCGCGTGAACTGACACGACGTAAAGGACTCCTCGAGAGCTCGACTCTCCCGGGCAAGCTTGCCGACTGCTCCATCAGGGAAGCGGCGCTGACGGAGATCTACCTCGTCGAGGGCGACTCGGCCGGTGGGTCGGCGAAGCAGGCGCGCGATCGAAGCTTCCAGGCGATCCTGCCTCTTCGCGGGAAGATCCTGAACGTCGAGAAGGCCGGTATGACGCGGGCGTTGTCATCGCTGGAGATCCAGGCGATGATCACCGCTCTCGGCACGGGCATCGCCGAGGAGTTCGACCTCGCTCAGGCCCGCTACCACAAGGTCATCATCATGACCGACGCCGATGTGGACGGCGCACACATCCGCTGTCTCATCCTGACGTTCTTCTACCGCTTCATGCGGGAGATGATCGACGCCGGCTACATCTACATCGCGCAGCCGCCGCTCTACAAGGTGAGCTACGGCAAGAAGCACGAGTACGCGTACAACGACAGGGAGTTGCAGCGCATCCTCGGCGGACTGGCCGAGAGCGCCAAGTACGGGCTCCAGCGGTACAAGGGCCTAGGTGAGATGAACCCGGATCAGCTCTGGGAGACCACGATGGACCCCGCCAAGCGCACGCTCCTGCAGGTGACGCTCGATGATGCGATGGCAGCCGAGGAAGCGTTCATGGACCTCATGGGCGACCAGGTCGAGCCACGGAAGTTGTTCATCCAGCGGCACGCGAAGAACGTGCGCTTCCTGGATGTGTAGCGAGTGAGTTGTCCGGAGGAGCCCGATGGCCGCCGATCAGCCGATACCGCGCTTCGAGCCCCCACCCTGGGAGCAGGAAGCGTTCGACCGCTTTCGCAAGGAGCAGGAAGAGGCGCGGGCCAAAGACGAGCTGAACGCGGCATTGCGGGCGGTCCGGGAAGAACCGGCGGATGTACCCGCGAAGCCAGTGGATGCCACGCCGGCGGAGGCCGAGGCGGCCGAAGTGCCGGGCTTTCCACAGCCTCCTGTCGACGAAGGCCCCCCGGCGGTGCTTCCGGAGGCGAAGGTCGAGTCGATGCTCATCCAGCTCCGAGGCGAAGAGAAGCCTACTCACCCGGTCAATATGGTGGTCGTCAACAGCGTCATGGGCTTCATGGCTGCGGTGGGGGTCTACATCCTCATCAGGTCGCTCGTGCTTCTCGGCGATATCCGGGCCGCGGCGCCGGAGAACATGCTTCTTGCCGTGACGATCTCGTTCGTGGTGTTCCTGACCGGATGCGCGTTCATCGGGGGCGCGTACTTCCTGTACCGCAAGTACCACACGTGATGAGGAGATACGCTCAGTGACTGATCAGGAGTTCGTGTCCAACGTGGTGCCGGTCGATATCGAGGACGAGCTGAGGCGCTCGTTCCTCGAGTACTCGATGAGCGTCATCGTCGCCCGCGCGCTGCCGGACGTCCGGGACGGGCTCAAGCCGGTGCACCGCCGCATCCTCTACGCGATGCACGAGTCAGGCCTGTTGCCGAACCGGTCGTACAAGAAGTCGGCGTGGACCGTCGGTGAAGTGCTGGGCAAGTATCACCCCCACGGCGATTCAGCTGTGTACGACACGATGGTGCGCATGGCCCAGGACTTTGCGATGCGCGTGCCGCTCGTCGACGGACACGGCAACTTCGGTTCGGTTGACGGCGACTCTGCGGCGGCCATGCGCTACACCGAGTCGCGCCTCGCACGGCCGGCGATGGAACTCCTTCGGGACCTCGAGAAGGAGACGGTCAACTTCGGCCCTAACTACGACGAGTCGTTGACCGAGCCGCTTGTGTTGCCGGCCCGCTATCCGAACCTCCTGGTGAATGGTTCAGCGGGTATCGCGGTGGGCATGGCCACGAACATCCCCCCGCACAACCTGAGCGAAGTCATCGACGCGGCTACCGCGCTCATCGACGACCCGGATATCACCACCGAGGGTCTGATGGAGCACCTTCCCGGGCCGGACTTTCCGACCGGCGGCGCCATCATGGGCCGCGAGGGGATCCTTTCGGCATACGAGACCGGTCGCGGTTCGATCAAGGTTCGCGGCAAGGCATACGCCGAGCAGACCTCGACCGGCCGGATGCGGATCATCATCACGGAGATCCCGTATGCGGTGAACAAGAGCAAGCTCGTCACGAAGATCGCCGAACTCGTTCGCGAGAAGAAGCTGCCTGAGATCTCCGACCTGCGCGACGAATCGGACCGCAAGGGCATGCGGATCGTGATCGAGCTCAAGCAGATCGCGATCCCGCAGGTCGTCCTCAACAAGCTCTACAAGCATACGCCGCTCGAGACCGGCATGGGCATCATCCAGCTGGCGCTGGTGGACGGCACGCCCCGAGAGCTCTCTCTCAAGCAGATGCTCGTCTACTACGTGGAGCACCAGAAGGACGTCATCGTCAGGCGCACGCGCTACGACTTGCGCAAGGCCGAGGAGCGCGCTCACATCCTCGAGGGTTACGTCATCGCCCTCGACAACATCGACGAGGTCATCAAGATCATCCGTGCAAGCGCGGATGACCAGGAGGCCAAGGCCGGACTGATGGGCCGGTTCGCGCTGTCCGAGGCGCAGACCGACGCCATCCTCGAGATGCGCCTACGCCGCCTGACCGGACTCGAGCGCAGCAAGATCGAAGAAGAGCTCACGGAGCTGCGCGAGAAGATCGCCTGGTACCAACAGGTACTCGGCGACATGACGTTCGTCCTGCAGATCATCAAAGACGAGATGGCCGAGATCAAGGAGAAGTTCGGCACCAAGCGCCGGACCGAGATCTCGGGGGTGGCGCGCGACCTCGACGTCGAGGACCTGATCGCCGAAGAGGACATGGTCGTCACCATCACGAAGGCCGGGTATGTGAAGCGGTTGCCGGTGGCCACCTACCGCCAGCAGAAGCGTGGCGGCAAGGGGATCTCCGGAGTCAATCTCAAAGAGAGCGACTTCGTGGAGCAGCTGTTCATCAGCTCCACGCACGACTACGTCCTGTTCTTCTCGACCAAGGGCAAGGTCTACCGTCTCAAGGTCCACGAGCTGCCGGTCGGCTCGCGCCACGCCCGGGGCACGGCGGTCGTGAACCTCTTGCCGTTCGGGCAGGACGAGCGCATCGCCGCCGCGATCACCACTCGCGAGTTCGGCGCGGATGAGTACCTGCTCTTCGCCACCTCGCACGGCATGGTGAAGAAGACCGCCATACAGGCCTACGATCGTTCCCGCCGCGACGGCATCATCGCGATCAACCTGCGTGAAAACGACGAGCTCATAGCGGTGCGTCGCGTGAAGCAGGGCGAGCGCGTGATGATGGTCTCGGCCGATGGCAAGGCCATCAAGTGGGACGAAGCCGACGCCCGTCCGATGGGCCGCGACACCACCGGCGTCCGAGGCATGAACGTGAAGGACGACGACCGCGTCCTCGGCATGGAGATCGCGTACCCCGGCTCCGAGCTCTTCGTGGTGACCGAGCGCGGGTACGGGAAGCGCACACCGGTCGACCAGTATCCGATCCAGAACCGCGGCGGCATGGGCGTGAAGACCATCCAGGTCACGCCGAAGAAGGGTCGCCTGGCCGGCATGAAGATCGTCATGCCCGGACATGAGCTCATGCTCATCTCCGATGAGGGCGTCATCATCCGGGTGAAGGCCGAGGACATCAGCCAGCTCGGACGCTCCACGCAGGGCGTCAAGGTGATGAACGTGGGCGAGAGCGACCGCGTCTCGGCGATCGCCCGAGTGAGCGGCAAGAAGAAGAAGAAACCCGTGACGGTGGACGGCCAGCAGGCGCTCATCGAGGAGCCCGAAGACCGCGTGCCAGGCATGACCGACCTCGAGGCCGAGGCCGAGGATCTCGTAAGCGAGGAGTTCGACGAGGAAGAGTAGCGTCAGGTCCTGACTCACCAACGCCCCCTCGGCTACGCATATCGAGGGGGCGTTGATATTCAGTCGGCGCTGGTCGCTCACCATGAGTGCATGCAGTAGGGTTGCGCGCTAGTATGACGTGAGCCGCCCGGCGCTCCCGACGAAGAGCGCCGTTCTTCGTGTCATACAGGGTTGGAGCGCATGTCGCGAGCGTGGAGCATCATCGGCCGGCTGCTTCCGGCCAGGTACCGCGGCATCGCCCGCGACTTCACCATGAACGCCCGTCGCTACCTCGTGACGGTCTCCCTCCAGAACGCCGGCTATGGCGTCATCGGCACGGTGTTCGCCATCGAGCTCAAGAACCGGGGCTTCGCCGAGTCGGTCGTCGGCGACGTCGAAGGGGCGCTCGCGCTCGCCGCAGCGATCGTATGCCTGATGCTGCCGCCGCTCGTCTCCTCTCTCGGCTACCGGCGTCTCATGATCGCCGCCGGATTTGCGCTCGGTCTCGCACGGCTCGGCCAGGCGTACGTCCCTTCGGCGACGCTCGTCGTGGCGCTTGGGCTGCTGTACGGTCTCGGGGATGGCGCCATGCAAACGCTTTCGACGGCGTTCCTCTCCGAAAACGCGGGACGCTCGGGGCGCACACAGCTGTTCACCGCCGACTTCGTGACGCGCACAGCAGCGATTGTCGTGGGGTCGCTCATAGGCGGCGTGACGCCGGCACTCCTGCGTCCGCTCACGGGTGAGGCCGAGGCGTATCGCCTCACGATCGTTCTGGCAGCGGTCCTGATGGCGGCAAGCACGGTATTCGCCTCGGGCATCGAGGACCGCCACCAGCGCGGCGGACGGCTGTTGTCGGAGTGGCTTGCCTCGCTCAAGGGTTTCAGCTCCTGGGGTCGGGTCGGCCGTCTGCTTGTGCCCGAGATGCTCATCTCCTTCGGCGCCGGCCTAGTGATGCCGTTCGTGGCGCTATTCCTCAAGCATCGGCTCGGCGCGACCGTGACCGAGGTGGGGATCATCCAGGCCGTGAGCGCGCTCGCGATGGCGACGGCGGCGCTCGCGACCCCGAGGCTGGCGCGACGGTTCGGTCTGGCAGGCACCGTGGTCATCACCGAGCTGGTGTCGCTGCCGTTCCTGATCTCGATCCCGTTCGCGGCGAGCCTGCCGGTCGCCGCCGTCCTGTTCTGGCTGCGAGGCATGCTCATGAACATGTCGTGGCCGATCTACAACCAACTCTCCATGGAGGGGCTGCCGGCTCAGGACAAGCCGCTCGTGGCCGGATGGGTGCGATTCGGCTGGAGCATCGCCTGGCTCGGCGGCAGTGCGCTCGGCGGCCGTCTCATGGCTGCGTCGTACACGACGCCGTACTTCTACACCGCGGCACTGTACGCGAGTGGCGCGATTGCGACGTTCCTGCTCCTGCGGAAGATCAAGGCCTCCGAGGAGACAGACGCTGCAGCCGTGTCCGCTGAGGCACGGTGAGGTTCTCACGCGCGGATGTGGCATCCACGAGAAACGTCCCGGCGGGAACTGGCCAGAATGGTAGGATTGCGCCTGTGAATGAACACACATCCAGCGCGACGCGCCTTACCGGTCCCGCCGCAGTTCTCTTCGATCTCGACGGCACGGTGGTCGATACGATCCCGCACATCCTCGCCTCGTTCCGCCACGCCACGAAAGCGGTCCTTGGCGAGCAGCTGCCGGACGACGTGCTGATGCACCACGTGGGCGTTCCGCTCGCGGCCCAGATGCGCTACTTCACCGACGACGAGGTCGTCGCCGAGCGGCTGCTTGCGGCATACCGCGAGTTCAATCACCGCACGCACGACGAGATGGCCCGCCTGTACCCGAACACTCGCTCCACGCTTGACGCGCTGGCCGGGGCGGGCCTGCCGATGGCGATCGTCACCTCGAAGAGCCGGCTGATGGCTCAGCGCGCGATCGATCTCTTCGGACTGGGCGCGTACTTCTCGGCCGTGGTCACCGCCGACGACACGCCCGTTCACAAGCCCGACCCGCTGCCGGTGCTCGAGGGCGTCCGGCTGCTCCGCGTGGATCCGGCGCGCGCGGTCTACGTGGGCGACAGCCCTGCGGACATCGAATCGGGCAACGGGGCCGGAGTCGGCACAATCGCTGCTACCTGGGGTGTGGCGAGCCGCGAGCGACTTGAGGCCGCTGACCCCGACGCCATCATCGACGACATCGCCGAGCTGCCAGCAGTGCTCGGCGTGAACACCTGAACGCACTGAGTCCCGGGAGGCATGCGTGTCCAAGAGGATCAAGACCATCATCGCGCTCGTCGTCGTGCTTGCGCTGAGCGGGACCGCAGTCGCTCTCGCGGTCGCGAACTCCGATGTTGCGGAGGTCGAGGTCGGCGAGGTCATCTCCGAGGACCTTGCGGTGCTCGTCTCCGCGTCCGGCGCGGTTGAGGCCGAGGCCCGGGCGGCTGTCTATCCGCCGACGACGGGAACACTCGCAAGCATCGAGGTGGCCGAGGGCGACGAGGTCATCGCCGGGCAGGTGCTTGCCGTGATGGACACGGCGCCCATCGAGATACAGATCGCGCAGGCGCAGGCCGCGTATCAAGCCGCGCTTGCGCAGCGCAATGCCGTCACCGCGTCGGCTCCGGGCTCCTCCGCCCTCAAGGCGGCGCAGGCCGGCGTGGACGCGGCATGGTCGGCCTACTCGCTCGCCAATGCCGCGTACGAGGCCGCACTGGCGGGTGTGGGCGCGCCGACCGCAAGCGACATCGCCCAGGCACAGGCAGCCGTGGCCCTTGCACAGACGGCGGCAGATACCGCACAGACGGCGTACGACAGCTTCTACAACGGCGTGTACCTGCCGGCACCGCTGCCGCGGGACGCAACGCTCGAATCCACCCTCGCGGCGCTCGCGATCGTGCGTGACCAGGCTGCGGCGAGCCTCTTCGACGCGCAGACCGGCCTCGCCGCGCTGCTCGCCGCATCGAACAACAGCGCCACCATCGCGCAGGCGAAGATCGCGCGCGACCAGGCGTACGCGGGCTACCTCGCGGCGGTGTCGCAGCGCGATGCGCTCGCGAAGGCCTCGAACGTGAGCACCTCGCTCGCTGCGGCCAACGCAGCGGTCGCTGCCGCCGAAGCGGCGCTCTCGTACGCCAACGACACGCTCGATCGGGCGGAGATCGTCGCGCCGGTCGGCGGCGTGGTGCTGTTCTCGGGATCGGGCGCTTCGGCATCGCTGCTCAGCGGCGCCGGTTTGACGAGCGCCACGAGTCCGGGCAGCACCCTCTCGGTGGGCTCCTCGGTCACGCCCGCCTCGGCGCCCTTTGAGATCGTATCGTTCGACGCGCTGGCCTTCGCGGCACAAGTCGACGAGACCGATGTGGTGCGGGTCGAGTCCGGCATGAAGGCGGTCATCTCGCTCGACGGCATCATGGACCGCGAGTTCACCGCCGCAGTCGATCGCATCGGTCGCGAGGCGGTGACGACGCCCACCGGCGGTACGGCGTTTCCTGTGCGCCTGCTGTTCGAGCCCGGCGACGCGGCCGTGCTCCTCGGCATGAACGGCTCGGTGGAGATCGAGGTCGAGACTATCGGCAACGCGGTCACCATGCCGGTCGAGGCGCTACTCGAAGCGGACGGTGCGAGCTTCGTGTACCGCATCGTGGACGGGCGGGCACAGCGAACCGAGATCGAGGTCGGCCGTCTGACGGAGACCCGCGTGGAGATCCTCGGCGGTCTTGCCGAGGGCGACGAGGTCATCGTGAGTGGCGTCGGCGATCTGAGCGACGGCGACCGGGTCCGGGTTGAGTAGCCGATGACCGGACGACCTGCCGAGCCCCACGTCGTTCTCGAAACGCGTGATGTGACGAAGACCTACGTGCTCGAGAGCATCGAGGTCAACGCGCTGCGCGGTGTCGACGTGCGCATCCACCGGGGCGAGATGGTCTCCATCATGGGGCCCTCGGGTTCGGGCAAGTCCACGCTGATGCATATCGTCGGACTGCTCGACCGGCCCAGCACCGGGCAGGTGATCCTCGATGGCGAGGATGTGTCCGAGATGTCGCCAAACCAGCTGTCAGCACTCCGGAACAGGCACATCGGGTTCGTGTTCCAGTCCTTCAACCTGCTCCCGCGCACGAGCGCGCTCGCGAACGTCGAACTGCCGCTCGTCTACGCCGGTGTGGCGGGTACCGAGCGCTCGCGCCGCGCGAAGGAGGCTCTCGAGCGGGTGGGCCTCGGCGATCGGCTGGGGCACTTCTCGAGCCAGCTCTCGGGCGGCCAGCAGCAGCGTGTAGCGATTGCGCGGGCGCTCGTGAACAGTCCGAGCATCGTGCTTGCCGACGAGCCCACCGGCAACCTCGACTCGCGCTCCGGCGTGGAGGTCATGGCGACGCTCCAGGAGTTGCACGAACAGGGGATCACCGTCGTGCTCGTGACGCACGACGACCGCGTGTCGCGTCATGCCGAGCGCGTGATCAGCGTGTTCGACGGGCGGGTGCGCTCGGATGTCGCCGTAGAGTCGCGGGTCATGGCTGCCGACGAGGTCGCCGCGATGGATGCCGATGACGAGGCGGGGGAGGCGGACGAATGAACTTCGTCGAAAGCTTCCGCATCGCCATTCGCGCGCTCGCCGCCAACAAGGCGCGGAGCCTGCTCACCATGCTTGGCGTGATCATCGGCGTGGCGGCGGTCATCCTGCTCGTGGGCATCGGAACGGGCGTCCAAGACGAGGTCACGGGCTCGCTCGAGGGCCTCGGCTCGAACCTGCTGTTCGTCATTCCCGGTCAGTACAGCATGGGCATGGATAGCGGCGGTCCGCCGTCGCGGTATTTCACGCTCGACGACGCGGAGACGCTGCAGCGCCGCGTTGAAGGCGCGAGCGCCGTGGTGCCGATCATGCAGGCGAGCGCCACGATCAAGGCCGGCAACCGGTCACTGCGGGTGGTGGTTGCGGGGGGCAACGAGTACGGGAGCGAGGTCTTCACCTCGGAGCTGGCGGGGGGCCGTCACTATCGCCGAAGCGAGGTCCAGGCGGCGTCGCGCGTCATCGCGCTCGGTTACCGGGCCGCGACCGAGCTCTTCCCGAACCAGGATCCGCTCGGCAAGCAGGTGACCCTGAACGGCCAGCGCTTCACCGTCATCGGACACTATGAGTCCATGGGCGGCGGTCTCGCGGGCGATCAGGACCTGCAGGTCTACATCCCGATCACGACCGCGCAGAAGCTCTTCGGCGTCAACGACATCTCCACTATCGTCGTGAAGGCGGCCAACCCTGAGGAAGTCGACTCGGTCAGGCGCGAGATCCAGCGGGCGCTCAAGCCCACGTTCGGCGACGAGTTCACCGTCTTCTCCCAGGAGCAGACGCTCGGCATCCTCTCAGACCTGCTTGGAATGCTCACGTACATGCTCGCGGGTATCGCGGGCATCTCGCTACTCGTGGGCGGGATCGGCATAATGAACATCATGTTGGTAAGCGTGAGCGAGCGCACCCGTGAGATCGGCATCCGCAAGGCGGTGGGAGCGCGCACCTACGACATCCTGTCGCAGTTCGTGATCGAGGCCGTGGCGCTCTCGATCCTCGGCGGCGTCCTCGGGATCGCGATCGGATGGGGTGGCGCGGCACTCATCGAGATCACGAGCCCGGTGCCGACGAACGTGACGCCGTGGGCGGTTGCGATGTCGTTCTTCTTCGCGGTGGGGGTGGGCGTGTTCTTCGGCGTCTACCCGGCGTGGAAGGCGAGCCAGCTCGATCCCATCGAGGCGCTTCGCTACGAGTAGGCTTTCGGAGCGGGGCCGCCGCGCGCGATCAGGACATGAAGTCGCTGGGGTCGACGTGGTCGAGGAAGTCGCGGAAGCGCTCGACCTCTTCCTCCTCATCGACCTCGGTCACCGCAACCGCAGCCTCTTCGAAGATCTCCTCGGCGATGTAGACCGGGCAACCGAACCGCAGAGCGAGCGCGATCGAGTCCGAAGGGCGCGCGTCGATGGCGATCTCGCGGTCTTCGCCGCGCATCACGAGTGCCGCATAGAAGGTACCTGCCTCGAGCCGCGTGATCTCGACGCGGCTTACCAGGAACCCTGCCGCCTCGATAGCGGTCTTGAGCAGGTCGTGCGTCATGGGGCGCGGTGGCTCGATCCCCTGGATTGCGAGCAGAATAGCGGTGGCCTCGGCGTGACCGATCCAAATCGGGAGCGCACGCCGGATCTCGCCCTCGTCGGCGGAGTTGTCAGCGGGCGCCAGCAGCAGCACCGGCTGCTCGGTGCTGGCATCGAGGCTTAGTCCTGCGACTTGGACCAGAAGCATGCAGGTCTCCTTCGTCGGTCGTGCCCACAACCCTATCATGCCCGTATGGTGGACCGGATACGCGGCGTGTACGCTGGCAGGGACAGGAGGCCGCATGGAGCTCGAGATCCGCACACAACGCCGCGAGGAGATGGTGGACATCACCGCCGAGGTGGCTGCCGCCGTGCGCGGGGCGGGTATGAGTTTGGGGCACGTGTGTGTGTACTGCCCGCACACGACCGCCGGTCTCACCATCAATGAGGCGGCTGACCCGGACGTACGCGCCGATATCCTCAGCGGGCTCGGGCGCCTGGTGCCGCGCACCGGGGGGTGGCGTCACGCCGAGGGCAACGCCGATGCGCACATCAAGGCATCGCTGATGGGCTCCAGCGTAACGGTGCCGATCGACGGCGGAAAGATGGCGCTCGGTACCTGGCAAGGCGTGTTCCTGTGCGAATTCGACGGCCCCCGGCGGCGCACAGTCCTCGTCTCGGTGACGGGACCCCGCGATTCTTGACGCTGATTCGAGGCGTAGGCTATGGTATCGAGGCTGTTCGCAGCGCGGGCCCATAGCTCAGCTGGCTAGAGCGCACGGCTGATAACCGTGAGGTCGGAGGTTCAAGTCCTCCTGGGCCCACCATACGACACCATTCGAGCGGGGCTAAGCGCCCCGCTCGAATCCTTTTCCAGGGTCGCTCCCTCCGCGCTTCGCGTGCGGGATGACTCCCAGCGAAGGCACCTTCCGGCGCCGAGATTGCGACTCTATGCGCCAAAGCCGATAAACGGGGTACGTTCTACCTCGGAGGTGGTCGCATTGGTCCCAGGAGAACCCCGCGAGAGCGCGCAGAGTACGTCACCCAGTTCTCATGAGAACACGCAGATCCCCATACCACCCATCGCGCTAGCCGTTCGTCTGCGCGACAACGCCCCGGAGTTGGATGCGGCGTTCGCGGGCATGAGCGAGCAGGTAAGCGTCCAGGACGTCCGCCAGAGGTACCTCTACGCCAACAAGGCGGTTCTCGAATCGTTTGGCGAGCAACTCGGCGATGTGGTCGGCAGGACGTGGCAGGAGCTCGGCGCCGGCGGCGAAGTAGCCGCGGCGCTGCTTGCCCAGCGCGACGAGGTGATCCTATCGGGGAAACCGGTGCGAGGGGAGTTCCCGTATTTGACGGATACGGGCGAGGGCGTGGTGACGTACGCGATCTCACCGCTGGTGGGGCCCGAGGGCGCGGTGCATGCCACGACGACCGTGTCCCGCGTGACCACTGGCCCGCCGGAGGCTCCGGAGACCGAGAGCGCCGCGTTCCGGTATCGCGCGGTGTTTGAGCACTCGAGTCAAGGCGCCATGCTGATCGACGGCACGATCACCTCGATGAATCCAGCCGCGGAGAGCATCCTCGGCCTCTCGATCGAGGACCTCAAGAGGAACGCATTCGACGACCCGCACTGGCATGTCATACGTGGCGACGGAACCGTCTTTCCCGCGGGCACCAACCCCCTGAGCGTCGCGCGCGTTACCGGCGAGCCGGTGATCGACGTGTTGATGGGCTTCCTCAATCCGCTCACGGGCGCGAACCGCTGGCTGTGTGTGAGCGCGATCCCTGTCGTCTCAAGAGAGGGAGCCGACGAGGAGAGCATGACCCTCGTGGTGTTCAACGACGTGACTGCCGAACACAACGCAGGTCAAGAGAACCACGAGCTCAGGCGCAGGATGGAGCAACAGGTGCTGGACGGCACCGCTGCGCTCTACGAGGTTAGAGCGCAACTTGCGGAGGAGCTCCAACACCATGCTATGGCCGATGATCTTGCGCGCCAGAGCCTCGCAGGGACCCTGCGCGCGCTGGCGAGGATCTCCGAGATACGCGACATGTACACCGCGGGGCACCAAGGGCGTGTCGCCGGACTGGCCCTGGCCATAGCGGTCGAACTCGGCTGGACGGCCGAGCGCCGACGATTTGTGAGCGTCGCAGCCTCCCTGCATGACATCGGAAAGCTCGTTGTGCCGGCCGAGATCCTTTCGAAGCCCGCATCATTGACGTACGCCGAGTTCGAACTCGTGAAGAGTCACCCGGAGGCCGGCGCGGCGATTCTGCAGCACATCACGTTCCCATGGCCAGTGGCCGACGTGGTTGCACAGCACCACGAGCGGCTGGACGGGAGCGGGTACCCGCAGGGCCTGAGCGGTGACCAGATCAGACCGGAAGCCATGGTGATCGCAGTCGCGGACGTGGTGGAGGCGGTCTCTTCGCACCGGCCGTACCGGGCAGCGCACGGCGTGGAATACGCACTCGACTTGATTCGTGCCGGTAGCGGGACGGCGTTCGACCCGAAGGTCGTCGATGCCTGTGTCGCGGTGTTCGAAAAGGGAGAGTTCGTGTTCGCCGAGAGCACGGTCTTCACGTTCGGAGAGTCTGCAGCTGCAGCGGGGCGTCAGACCCCCGCCACGTAGAAGCCGGGGCGGGGGTCTGACGCGTCACGCCCGCCTCACCCCTTCTTCGCGCCACACTCCGGGCAGAACTTCGCGCTCTCCGGCACTGCCGCGCCACACTCGGGGCAATACGCCTTCTGCGCCAGCTTCTGACCGCACTCGGGGCAGAACTTGGCGCCCTTTGTCTCGGCGCCACACGCGGGGCACACGAGCTGCGCACGCTCCTTGACGTCCATGTGCTTGCCCTCGTGGATGCCGGCGAGCGCTGCCTTCTCACCCGCAGCCTGAACCCTGCCCGCCGCGAACGCGCTCTCGATCTCGACTTCCGCCGAGGGCGCGTCGTTAAGGCAAAGCCCGGCCTCCTCGTTCCAGCAGGCGTCGCAGAAGTAGTTGGTGCACTTGGGGCACCGATGGAAGTGGACCTGCGCCGCCTCGATGGCGAGCTGGAACTGCTTGTCGTGCTCGAGCCCGAACGCCTTGTCGGACACGCCGTCGGCCACGTCGCTCACGTTGCCGAGGACCCCGCCGAAGATGCCCGCGGCCTTGCCGACCCACTCGGCAGCCTGACCGGCCTTGAACGGGACGAACTCGCTGCGCCACGCGTCTCCGCACCGCTCGCAGTTGAACTCGAACTGGAAACCGGCGCGCGCACCGTCCTCTGCGCTCAGGTCGGTGTAGTTGTCGGAGAACTTGAACTCGGCCATCAGTGCCCCCTCGTGTCACATGAGTCATCACCGACGATGCTAGGGCGACCGCGCACCGAGCGTCAACGCCGAAATGTCAGATCAGTAGCGCAGCACGGCGACCACGTCAGCTCCATGCGGCATCTGCTCGCCGGGGAGACTGACGACCCTCCCACCGTTCTCCAGCGTGTGGAGCGCGGCAAGGTCGAGAAGATCCTCTCCATCGGCGCCGTCCTTCACGGTCACGCGGCCCGAGTCGGCGTCGTAGGTGCCATGACGCTCGGCCTCATCAGCGAGCAGCAGCGTCTCCACACGCCCGTGGTGCGCCGCAGGCACGATCGTCTCCGGGTCCGGCGTGATCTTGGAAGACCCCCACGCCTCCTCGATCCGGGCAACGAGGCGTGCGTACTCCTCTTCGGCGAGGTGGTCGGCCACCTCGGTCGCCCGGGCGTGCAGCGCGGACGTGGTCAGGGAGTCGGTGTTGCCGGTGATCGCTTCGACGGCGAGGTGTCGGTACGTGTTGGTGTCGCGGTAGAGCGGCAGCAGGTAGTCCACCCCTGCAAGGATGAGTGGAGCGTCGCTGTCGCGCAGATGGTCGTGCAGACCGCCGTCGATCGCGCGGAAGAACCGGACCAGCTGGTCTTTGACCGGCGTCTCGCCTGTTCCGTGGAAGATCGCCGGGCCGCGGCTGCCGCTGCCGGAGTGGAACTGCAGCGAGGCCTTCTCAAAGTCGTCCCACTGCATCGCGTCAGACAGGCTCTCGGGAACGTGCTCGGCTGGCACTTCCGTGAGGGCCGCGCGCGAGCCCTCGAAGAGCCGGACGTGCTTCTGGCTGATCGAGAGCAGCCAGTAGGTCCGATGAGTGCCGATGAGATCCAGGACGGGGCGCAGATGATACCGGTCGTTCACCACGACGGACTCCTGTGCGGCGCGTTCCAGCCTGAAGGTACGCATCCCCTCAGGCCCGATCAGGAGGACCAGGCCCTCGGTCGACCGCAGCCAGAACGGGCGGTCCTCGGACAGCGCCTGAGCGGGTGCGAGCAACCCGACGATCTCGGCGGGCTTCACGCCGCGTGCTGCGAGTGCGTCAGCGGCGCTCCGCAGCAGGTTCCTGAGGCGTGTGGTGTCCTCCTCCTGGCTTCCGGGACTGAACCGGTGCGTGGGCATGACGAGCGAGATCCGGTGTCCTCCGCGCGTCCGGGCAAGCTCGAGTGCATCGTCGAGGGTGAGTCCATCCACGGCAACCTCCCTGTGTCGGGGCTGGTGGCATCGCTGGAAGGCGGCGGCGTTTCGCGTGTCCGCGCATCCAGGCATAGGTGGATATACCCACCAGCGGGCACATGCCCGAAACGCGCAAGTGCGGCCGCCCGGGGGCGACCGCACTTCGTGCACAACGCTTCAGAGGTGCAGCAGCCCTGCGGCTACAGATCCTCTTCAAGCATATCGGCGATGTTCTTGATCTCGGTCACGCGCCAGATATCCTCGTCGCCGACGGTCTCCTTGACCATGCCGAGGACGTAGGTGACCTCCTCGCCGTCCTCGATCGTGACGATCGTGATCTCGGCGGTGCTGTTCTCGATCGACGTAGAGGTGGTGGTGTAGTTCGGGAAGGGAACCTGGCCCTCTTCGAGCGCATCCACGCTGAACTCGCCAATCATCTCGTCCACGAACGCGTCCTCGGGGAGGATGTCCTCACGCAGCATGCGGTCGGCCTCTTCCTCGCCGAGCTCGGTGACGAGGGACTCATAGTCCGGCGTGCTCTTCACGTAGTCGATGAAGTCGGAGTACGCCGAGCGGGACACCGACTCCGAGTCGAAGTACTTCTCGAACGTTGCGGTGTCGCCATCGAGTGCCGCCTGGTTGATCGCGTCGATCGACGCGCCCGGCTCAGCGGCCGCACTGAACAGGGAGACGCCGGCGATCGTAAGGCCGATGCAGCCGAGCAGACCCACACCGACTATCGCGAGGACGATCCACAGCCAGGTCTTCTTCTTCGGCGGCGCAACGGGTGCAGGCGCATAGCCGGCCGGTGCAGGCGCATAGCCGGCTGCCGGGGGCGCAGCGGGCGTCGGCGGAGCCGGCTGCTGGTATGCCGGCGCGGGAGGCTGCTGGGGGTAGGAGGGCGGTGGAGGCGTGCCGGGGGCCGGGTTCTGGCCGGGGTAGTCGTCCATGAGATCTCCTCGCATGAAGACGGGCGGCTGGCGTTGTGCAGATTGTGCGCCCCCGCCGTCCGTGCGTCAAAGAGTCCGGCAGTTCCGCCGGTACCGTCGTTCGGGGATACTCACTAGTGTGCGAGGCTCAAGGAAGGAGCGCGGCGCCATGCCGTCGATCTTGATCACCGGGGTGTCCTCCGGGCTGGGGCAGGCGCTTGCGCTGCGGGCACACGCGGCGGGGTGGACCGTCTTCGGGACCGTGCGCGACGACACGAGCGCCGAAGCCAACGGGCTGCCCGCCGATGTGAGCATCTACCGCCTCGAGCTCAGATTCCCGCACGCGGTCAACAGCTTCACGCAGCGCTTCATCGCCGATAACGGCGTGCCGGACGTGCTCGTCAACAACGCCGGGTACGTCGTCTACGCGCCGGTCGAAGAGGTGTCGGCCGAGACCCTTCGCGACATCTTCCAGGTCAACACGTTCTCGGCGATCGAATTGACGGGTGCGATGCTCCCGTCCATGCGCGAGCGGGGCAGCGGGACGATCGTGAACGTCAGCTCGATCGGCGGGCGTTTCGTCTTCCCGTTCTTCACGGTCTACAACGCCACCAAGCACGCGCTTGAGGGGTTCAGCGAGGGGCTGTGGCACGAACTCAAGCCCTTCGGCGTGCGCGTGAAGATCGTCGAACCCGGCTACGTCGAGACGCCCATCTACCGGGCGATGGACGACCGCGCCGAGCCGACCGGCCCCTACGCGCCGTACCTTCGGGCGATGAACAGCTTCGGAGCGAGCGTTGAGAAGCGTACGGGCGCGGCCGACGCGGCCGATGAGGTCTGGGCGGCGATCATGGACCCCTCGGACCGCTTGCGTTACCCGGTGGCCGCATACGCTCGCGCGCTTCTTCGGGCCCGCGCACTCCTTGGCGGCCAGCGCTTCATGCGCCTCATGCACCCGCGCTGGATGGGGCAGGACCGCTAGCCGAAGCCGCTACGCGCCGATCAGCCCCACAACCACCTCGTGCGTCGCGCCGTCGTCGGTGAGCGCCACGCGGACGCCGGCAAGACGCTGCCCGTCGAGCGTCACGTGCGAGACGCCGCGGTTGACGCCGCGCGGGTTCTCCACGGTGATCGCATAGGTCGTGGTGCCGAACCGGTAGGTCATCGAGTAGCGGTCCCAGTCCTTCGGGATGCACGGGTCGAACTCGAGGTAGCGTGTGCCTGACTCGGCAACCGTGCGAAGGCCGAGGATGCCGCGCACCGCCACCTGGAAGAACCAGGCAGCCGAGCCGGTGTACCAGGTCCAGCCGCCGCGCCCGGTGTGCGGGTCGACCGCGTACACGTCGGCAGCCACCACGTACGGCTCCACCTTGTACCGCTCGACCGCTTCGGCATCGAGCGCATGGGAAAGCGGGTTGAGCAGGTCCAGCAGCGAGACAGCCTCGTCGCCGTCACCGAGCCGCGCATACGCGAGCGCCACCCAGAGTGCGGCATGCGTGTACTGCCCGCCGTTCTCGCGTACGCCCGGAACGTAGCCCTTGATGTAGCCGGGGTCGTGCTGCATCGCGTCGAACGGCGGGGTGAGCAGCCTGATGAGCCCGTCGTCCCACCTGACGAGCTGCTCCTCGACGGACTCCATCGCCCGTCGAGCGCGATCGCGATCGGCCCGGCCCGAGAGCACGGACCACGCCTGTGCGATGGCGTCGATCCGGCACTCGGCGGCCTCTGCGGTGCCGAGCGGGGTGCCGTCGTCGAAGAATGCGCGCCGGTACCACGAACCGTCCCATGCGCTCCGCTCGATCGCGGAGATGAGCGCATCGGCGCGCGCTCGCAGCTCCGCGGCGCTCTCGGTGTCGCCACGCAGCGTGCAGACCTCGGCGAACGAACGGAACGTCACGTCGAGGAACCAGGCCATCCAGACGCTTTCTCCCTGGCCGCCGATGCCGACACGGTTCATGCCGTCGTTCCAGTCGCCGCCGCCCATGAGGGGTAGGCCGTGCATGCCGAGTGGGGCGAGACGGAGCGCAGCCATGCAGTGGTCGTAGACCGACGCGACCTCGAGGGAGGGGTTCGGCTGCAAGTAGAGATCCTCGCGGTCTGCCGGGACCACCGCGCCCTCAAGGTACGGCGTCTCCACGTCGAGAACCGAGGTGTCGCCCGTGGCGAGGACGTACTCGGCGGTCACGTAGGCGAGCCAGTGACGGTCGTCCACGAAGCGCGTGCGCACGCCGCGGCCAGAGACCGGTTGCCACCAATGCAGCACGTCGCCTTCGGGGAACTGGCGGCGCGACGCTTCGACGATCACCTCGCGTGCCAGTTCCGGCCGAACGTCGAGCAGCGCCAGGCTGTCCTGGAGCTGGTCGCGGAAGCCGTACGCGCCGGACGACTGGTACGTGGCCGTGCGGCCCCACACGCGACACCCGAGCGACTGGTAGAGCGCCGCACCGTTGACCATGAAGTCGAGTCTCTCGTCCGGCGTGCGCGCCTGGATCGTGCCCAACAGTCCGCGCCATTGGGCGCGTGCCGCCTCGAGCTCGGATTCAGCGGCACCGGGCGCGCGAAGGCGAGTGACGAGCGTGTGCGCGTCCTCGATCGTCTCGCACTGTCCGAGCATGAAGACCACTTCGGCGGTCTCGCCCGGCGCGAGCTCCAGCGTGTGCATGAGCGCGCCGCAGTTGTCGTGGAAGCGGCCTGTCTGCGCGCCGAGGTTGCGGCGGCGCATCGCTTCCGGGGAGGCGGGGATGCCGTTGCGGCCGATGAACTCGGTTCGGCTTGCGGTGTACGAGCCGACCATGCCGCTGCATGCGACAAACGCCGGCCGGCCGGGGAAGTCCAGGTTGAACCAGCTGTGCGCCATCAGCATCTCGGCGTTCTCGTCCCACCACGTGACCACGCGCTGCTGCGCCTTGCTGCGCGAGTCGCCGAGACTCCACTCGACGAAGTGCGTGGCCGAGATGCGACGCGCACGGTCACCCGTGTTGGTGAGCCGGAGGCGCGCGATGCGCACCGGGTCTGTGGCCGCCACGAACCAGTCGAGCGCGTGGCTGATGCCATGTCCTTCGTGCTCGAAGCGCGAGTAACCACGTCCGTGGCGCACGATGTATGTGCCGTCCTCCCACACCGGAAGTGGCGTGGGGCTCCAGAACTCGCCGGTCTCCTCGTCGCGCAGGTAGATGCACTCGCCGCTGCCGTCGGACACCGGGTCGTTGTTCCATGTCGTGATGCGGTTCTCGTGGCTGTTCTCGGCCCACGTGCACCCGATCCCGGCCTCTGATACGAGCGTGCCGAAGCGAGGCGTGGCGATCACGTTCACCCACGGCGCGGGCGTGGTCCGGCGGCCGTCCAGGACGATCACGTACTCTTCGCGTTCGCGGTTGTACCCGCCGTAGCCATTGTCGAAGGCGAGTGTCGGACGCGTGACCGGGGTGACCGGGTACGCCTCGGCCTGGCGGGTGGGCACGAAGCGGTCGGGGTGCTCGGGGTAGCGCGCGCGCTGGTTGAGCTGCAGCGCGATCGGTCCGCCGTCACCGGTGATGAGCACCCGGGAGACGCTCTCGAGCAGGTTGCGGACCTCGGGAGCCATCTGGTCGGCGGTGCGCAGGTGCACCCCGCCTGGCTTGTCCGCGAGCTGCAGCGCGTGCGCGGTGCGCATGAGCATGCGCAGCCGGCCGTCGAGTTCCGAGGAGTAGGCGCTCGGCTTGGTGTTGAGGATGACGAGATCGGAGACGAAGCCCTTGCTCCGCCAGTACTGATGCGCGAGGAGCGCCTGGCGCACGATCGGGGCCTCCTCGAGCCGGTCGATCGTCACGAGCAGGATCGGGTCGTCGCCGGAGATGCCGATCTGCCAGAGACCCGACATCCCGAGCCGGTTCTCGGTCTCGGTCAGGCACTTGATTCGCGAGTAGGGGTCGGTGAGCAACATGCGCGAGGCCAGACGCAGGAACGTGACCGACTCCTCCGGCGTGATGCCGAGGTCGCGGAGCTCGATCTGGCTGGTGGACCATGCGAGGTCCGCCGCCCGCTGAGCCGTGACGATGTCCTGGTACTTCTCGGCGAGCGTGAGTGCCCGTTCGCGCGAGTCGGTCACGCCGGTGATGAAGGCCAGCCGCACGGTCTCGCCGGGCGCCACCACCACGGGCTGGCGGATGGAGCAGATCGGGTCGAGCACCGCGCCGGTCGTGCCGGTGAGCCGGGCATCGTCCCAGATCGCGTGCGCGCTTGACGGCGTGCGCAGCCTGCCGAGGAACGCCGCCCGGTCGGTCTCGTAGGACCACGAGCAGCTGCCACGCGTCTCGCAGGCGAGCGTGTGGAAGCCCCAGTGGCGCCACTCGTGCTCCGAGCGCGGCCGGCGCGTGAACAGCAGCGTTCGGAGCTCGTCGACCGCCTCGGTCTCTACGAACAGGTTGCTGTACGCCTTGTGTGCGTGGTCGGCGCCCTGGGGGGCGAGCGTCACCTCGAGGTACGACGTGACCTCGAGGGCGAGCGGCGCGTGGCCATGGTTGGCGATCGTGAGCCGCCGGACCTCGAGGTCGTCTTCGGGCGAGACGATCACCTCGGTGTGCGTCTCGACGTCGCCGTCGAGCCGTCGATAGTCCGCCTTGTCCGCCGAGAAGGTCACGTGGTAGTCGTCGGGCTCGGCGAGCGACGGCTGGAACGTGGCCGACCACACCCGGCCGGTCCCCACGTCTTTGAGGTAGAAGAACGTGCCCCAGCAGTCGCGGGTGATGTCCTCGCGATAGCGGGTGACGGTGCGATCCGCCCAGCGGCTGTACCCGCCGCCGCCGTTGGTGACCATGACCGAGTAGTTGCCGTTCGAGAGGAAGTGGGTGGCCGGCACGCGCGTGTCTGCCAGGGGATAGGCGCGGGTCACAGGCGGCGGCGTCTCTCGCACCGACCGCACGAACTCGACCTCTTCCACACGAGGCTGGGCGAGCTGGATGCGCCGAGGCACGCGCTCCTGGAGCAGCAGTTCGGCCGAGCCGACGAGCGGATCGGCGTGGAAGCGGTCCTGCATCCGGAAGTCGGTGAGCATGTTGCCGAGCGACACGAAGCACATGCCCTGATGGTGCGCCATGTATGCGCGTACGATGGCCCGCTCCTTGCCGGCGGGGACGCGGCCCGGCGTATAGTCGATGGCCTCGTAGAAACCGTACCGCCCCTCGGCACCCTGGCCCGCAAGCACGGCCATGTTGTCGAGTGCCTCGCGCGGCGCGACCATGAGCGCGAGCACGGTGGCGTACGGGGCGATCACCACGTCCGCCGAGAGACCCCGCTTGAGACCGAGGCCGGGAACGCCGAACGCCTGGTACTGGTAGGTGAGATCGACGTCCTTGGCGTTGAACGCGGACTCGGAGACGCCCCACGGCACGCCGCGCTGGCCGCCGTACTGGATCTGCCGACGCACGACGCTCTTATAGGTGCGGTCGAGGAGAGTAGTCGGCCAGCTCTTCATCACCAGCAGCGGCATAAGGTACTCGAACATGCTCGCGCTCCAACTCACGAGCGCCGTCCCGCCCTCGGTGCGCGTGATCGCGCGGCCGAGCCGGAACCAGTGCTCCTGCGGGATCTCGCCTTTGGCCACGGCGAGGAAGCTTGCGAGGCGGCACTCGCTCGCGAGCATGTCGTAGTAGGAGTCATCGAGGCGGCCTTCGGCGGCGTTGAAGCCGATCGAGAACAGCAGCCGACTCTCGGCGAAGAGCATCGCGAAGTCGGTGTGGTTCCACATCTCGCGAACGATGTCCGCGCCGAGGCGGAGTTCGGCGAGGAGTGCCACCGCCGCGCTGCGACCGCCGCGGATGCCGGCTGCCACGCGCACGGCCCACTGCGCGTCCCTGCTGTCGCCGGCGGCGAGGGCATCGAGCGCGACAAGCGCGGCTTCGAGGCCTTCGGCGAGTCCGACGAGGCTCGGCACGAAGGACAGCAGCGGGGCAAGTGCCGGATCCGGCACGCCTGCATGCGAGCCGGCAGCAGCGAGGACCTCGCGCGCCCACGGCGCACAGGTTCCGATGAGATCGAGAGGCGCGCGCACCGCTGCAGCCGCGTCGCGAACCGATGCGGCTGCCCACGCGAGTGCGACGTTCTCGGGATCGGTGCGCATGACCGACGCCATGCGGCCTTCGAGGGTGCCGGTGAGCGCGGCGAGCCCCTCGAGAGAGGCGAGCCATTCGCCGAGGTTCTCGGGCGGCGTGTCCAGGCTGATGCGGCGGATGACCTCTTCGAGCGCCGTGCGTACCTCCGAGAGGGTGCTGTTGCCGCCCGACGACGACCGTGCGGCCTGGAGGTCCTCGAGCGCAAGCCGCACCGTATCGGCGATCCCGTCGAGTGTGGCGATGTCGAGCAGCGGCCGTTCGGAGATCTCGAGCATCGCCACGCGGAGCGCCACCAGGTGGCCGGCCAGGTTCCCCGAGTCGACCGTGGAGACGTAGGTGGGCCTGAGCGGCTGAAGCGTGCGGGTGTCGTACCAGTTGTAGAAATGTCCGCGGAAGCGTTCCATGCCGGTGAGCGTCGTGAGCGTCCGGGAAACGCTTTCGACGAACCCCGAGACGGTCAGATAGCCGAGGTCGTAGGCGGACACGTACGACAGAAGCTGAAGACCCATGTTCGTGGGTGAGGTGCGGTGCGCCACCTCATCCTTCGGGTCCTCCTGGTAGTTGTCGGGTGCGAGGTAGTGGTCCTCGGGCGTGACGAAGGTGAGGAAGAAGCGCCAGGTCAGGCGCGCGACACGCCGCATCACGGCCACGTCGGCGGGCGTCACCCCGGAATCGGGCTCGGGCGTGGGCGTGCTGGCGCGCCACGCGGCCGCGGGCGCTCCGAGCCACAGCAGGAGGAGTGGGGTGGCCGCGAGCAGTGCCATGAGGCCGCCCGGGCCGAGCGCGATCGGCACTCCAGCCGCGAGGGTGATCGCGCCTGCAGGCCACATGCGTCGCACGAAGGCGGAGAGCGTCGAGTTGCCGATCCGTCGCTCGGACTCGGCGGCGGTCTCCCACTCCAGCAAGTTGCGGTGCGAGACGGTCATCCGCCACAGCGCGCGGACGATCGCGTCGGTCATCACGTACGCCTGGTGCGGCAGAACCGCGATGTTCAGCGCGTTGCGGAGCAGGTCGCGCCGCATGTCCGAGACGAACGTCGTCCGGTCGCTGCGCGTGTCGCGCGGCGGGCGACGGAAGAGCATCGAGTCCAGGAGGCCGAAGTAGAGCGGGAAGCCGAGGAGCGCCAGCACGAGCAGGAGCCACGCCCAGTGTCCTTCGGACAGCACTGCGAATCCCGCGAGCGAGAAGAGCATCATCAGCGGCGGATAGAGACTCCGCCGCAGGTTGTCCACGATCTTCCAGCGATGCAGCCGCGTGAGCGGGTTCTTCTGGCGTCCGTCGGGCGTCGGGACGCGCGGGAAGAGCCATGGCAGGGTCTGCCAGTCACCGCGCACCCACCGGTGGAGCCGCGCGCAGTGCGAGATGTAGCTCGCGGGCTGGTCGTCGAGCACCTCCACGTCCGAGGCGAGCGCGGTCCGCAGGTACGAGCCTTCGAGCAGATCGTGGCTGAGCAGCGTGTTTTCGCAGAAGCGGTCGCCGAGCGCCGCATTGAAGATGTCCACCTCGAAGATGCCCTTGCCGGTGAACGAACCCTCGCCGAAGACGTCCTGGTACGTGTCGGACACGGCGCCCGCGTATGGGTCGACGCCGGTGATCCCCGAGTAGAGCCACGCGAACAGGCTGCCGCCAGCGCCTTCAAGTGACATCGACACCCGCGGTTGGACGAGGCCGTAGCCGCGCCGGACCGTGCGCGTGACCGGGTCGAGATGCGCGCGGTTGAGCGGGTGAGCGATCGTGGAGATCAGCTTGCGGGCGCCATCACGCGGGATCACGGTGTCGGTGTCGAGCGTGATGACGAACGTCAGGCCGGGGAAGATGGCCGAGTCAGCCTCCACGACCTCGAACGACGTATCGGTGGCACCCCGGAGCAAGCTGCAGAACTCGGTGAGCGCGCCGCGCTTGCGCTCCCAGCCCATCCAGGTCTTGTCGTGCTCGCTCCAGGTGCGTCCGCGCACGAATAGCCCGAACGGGCGCTCGCCGGGCAGACCATAGCGGTCGTTGAGGATCGCGATACCGCGACGTGCGGCCTCGATGATCGCGTCGTCCGGCGGCGTCCGCTGCTCGGCTGCGCCTTTGAGGTCCGCAAGCACCGCGAACCGGACGTTGTGGTCCGTGTTCGCCAGGTAGCCGATCTCCATGTTGTCGATGACGTGCTGGGCGGATTTCGCCGAGGTGAGCAGTGCCGTGTATACGACCATCGTGCAGTGGGCGCCCGACACGGGATGGCGGTGGTCGATCTTGGGCAGGGTCCGCGCAGGCCACACCCATGCGGCGAGGCGGTTGACCACCGTGAGGGCCACCTCGGAGACCGGCACGATCGAAAGGAGCCCGAGTGCGACCGCAGGCCAGACGCCTGCGGTCACGGCGTAGGTCACTGCGGCGCATCCGCCCGCAAGTAGGGCGGTGAACAATCCGAGCATGCTCCAGTAGATCGTGCCGCGCGCAGCGAGGGGCCCGCGGTAGAGACGCTCGCGGGGGTGTGGGCGGTAGCCGATGCTTTGCTCGAAGCGGTATCGCCCGGCGCTGACCAGGTGGAAGCCGACGTGGCTGCGCAGTCCGTCTGCGGCATCGAGGCGCAATGCCTCGAGGGAGTGGCTGATGACG
Source organism: Coriobacteriia bacterium (assembly GCA_030652115.1). Lineage (NCBI taxonomy): Bacteria > Bacillati > Actinomycetota > Coriobacteriia > Coriobacteriia bacterium. The sequence goes on from JAUSBK010000001.1 coordinate 213,937, forward strand.
GCCTCGGCGACCTCGATCTCGCCGTGCTCGCATCGGCGGGCGATGCTCTCGATTGCGTGCCGGTAGCGGTCGCGGCTGACAAAGTCCATGCGAGGATACACGCCGGCCGGATCCTCACGGAGGATGTGCTCAACGAGACTCGCGTCCTCGAAGAACTCGCGCCACTCGAAGCCGTCCATGAACCGGACGCTCGTGATGGCATTGGCGACCGAGACCTGATCGGCTGCCTGCTGCTGGTGCGTGGCCTGCGTGAGCCGGGCGAGATCGTCGCCGCGCCGCTCGAGCGTGGACTGAAGCCAGTCTGCGAGTGGCGCAAGCACCACCTCCTGGCCGGCGAGCCGCTGGGAGAGCCGCACGAGGAACGGCGCGGGCATCTCAACGTGAACGCCGTCGAGTTCAGCGATGCGCGCGGCGACCGCCTCGGGACCCTCATCGGCCGCGACGATGATGCTGTCCGCGAACCGGTTGCCGCCCACGATGGCCTGATGGGCCTCCAGGACACGCCGGGCCAGCCGCCGCAGGTCTTCGATGAGGGCGATGCGAAGCATGATCGGCACTGCCCAGACCTCGCCGATCGAGAGCGGCGAGACATCCTGGTAGGCCATGATGAACAGCTCGAGGCCCTCGCGGTCCACGCGCGCATCGGTGTGCACCACGAGCGCGACGATCGCCTCGAAGATGCGGGGGTACGCAGCGAACTCGCCGTTCTCGAGCCGGGGAAGCTCGGCGCCGTAGTTTGCCGGCAGGTCATCGCGGACCAGTGTGATCTGCTCCTCGATGAGGTAGAAGTTATCGAGAAGCCACTCGGCAGCGGGGGACACGGGCGTGTCGTCGCGGATATCGGCAGCGAGTATGCGGTACACGCCGGCCAGTTCCCGCCCGGCAGCGTCGATCAGCTTCAGCAGGGGTGTCTTCGCCCGGGTGCTCGAGCGAGTCCACGCCTGGGAACGGGCGAGTTCCCGGGCCGCCGATGCGAGGCGGTCCATGCCGAGGAGTTCGCCGCGGAGAGGCTCGTCACCTTCGGGAAGCGGAATGCCGTTCGGCTCTCCGGTGCGATCCATGCCCTGTCTCTCCCGTGTCCGAGCGACACGTGTTTGGATGCGGCGGGGTCCACTGCACATTGTGCCACGTTTGAGCGTCGGCGGGCGTCGGGGCGAATGCGGCACGCAGGTTGCTTGGGCTGATAGCGCGGACTCCGGTGAGCCGCGCCGAACGAGGGAGTGAGATGAGTCGCGCGAAGTGGATCGCCCTTGCGGTGGGGCTCGTCGTGTTGGTTGCGGCGGCGTTCACCCTGGGCTCAAGTGGCGCGTCGGGTGGCCTCGTCGACAGCGGTGAACTGCAGGAGCTCATCGGCGACGGCGTTCGGTTGGTGGACGTACGCACGGTGGGCGAGTTCGAGATGGGGCACATCCCCGGAGCGCTGAACGTGCCGATGAGCGAGCTCGCGGCAGCGGCGGCATCATGGGACACGGGCGAGCCGATTGCCCTCTACTGTGCGACGGGGAGCCGAAGCGCCGAGGCGGCGTCGACGCTGCGTTCGCTCGGTTTCGAGGCCGTTTACGACCTCGGCGGCGGTATCGCGGTCTGGGGCGGCGAGATCGAGGACGGCTCGGCGGCCGTGGCCGCGGCCGAGCCCTCGACATCGGGGCTTCCGGTGATGTACGAGTTCTACACAGACTGGTGACCCAGCTGCCAAGCGATGGCGCCTGTGGTCGACAGGCTTACTGATGAGTACGAAGGCACCGTCGAGATTCGCGCCCTGAATGTCGAAAACGACGCGGCGGCGGCCCAGCTCGCTTCGAGTTTCCGGGTGCAGTACGTCCCCACCTTCGTCTTCGTGGGCGCCGACGGCACCACGACCGAGACGCTCGTGGGCGAGGTCTCCGAAGATGCGCTGCGCGAGACGCTCGACGCCCTGAAGTAGCCTGAGCGTTCGGGCAGGTATGCCGCGCGTGCAGGTGGGTACGAACTTCTTGAGGACGCAACAGGGCGTCCTGCTCCGTTCTTTGAAGCGAGGTGACCGTATCGGTCAGCAACGGTGTCTGTTGTTTACCACCGGGGTGGTCGATGAAGGATCCCGCAGGACACGTGCGTAAGAGAGCGTTCGTTCGTGTACCGTTCGCTTCAACTCGATTGAGTGCGTGTTCATACAGTTCACTACGTTCGTGGAAGACCACGTGGAGTGCGGGGTACCGGGCATAAGCCTCTGGAATCCGTAGGGGTGCGGCCGGGAGGCGGGAATGCGTCTGCCGGGCCAAGAGCTCCTCAGGATGGCCCTTTGGAGGGGCGACTTGGGCGGTGCGAAGGCCGCCCCGGTGTCTAGATTCGACAAGCGGCGGGCGCGCATGTGCGCACCCGCCGCTTCTGCGTCCGAAACGCAGGTCAGATCGCTTCGGCCCCACGCTCGCCGGTGCGCACGCGGTACACGTCTTCCACCGGGGAGACGAAGATCTTGCCGTCGCCGATCCGGCCGGTCTGCGCGGCCTTCACGATCACATCCACCGCGTCGCGGACCTCGTGCTCGTGCACGACCAGCCACACCATCACCTTCGGCAGCAGGTCGATCGTGTACTCCTGGCCACGCCACTGCTGGGTGATGCCCTTCTGCACGCCGTGCCCCTTGACCTCGATCACCGTGAGACCGGCATGACCCGTGAGCGACAGCGCATGCTTCACGTCCTCCAGCTGCTCAGGCCGGATGACCGCCTCGATCTTCTTCATCACGCATCACTCCCCACGGGAACCTCGGTCAGGATGCCGCCGCCCATCGGACCGCTGCCGGCAAAGTCGGGGTAGGCCAGCACGCCCATCTCGGTCACGTCCAGGCCGGCGAGCTCGTCGGCCTCGGCCGAACGGAGGCCCGTGGTCTTGGACTGGATCTTGAAGAACACGTACATCGTGCCGAACGCCCACGCTGCCACGACCACGCTCGCGATGAGCTGCGCCACGAACTGGCCACCGTTGCCGTAGAACAGGCCGGTGACCGCGCTCTCGACGCCGTTCCAGCCGGCGCCGTACGTCCCGTCGGCGAAGAGGCCCAGGGCGAGCATGCCCCACAGTCCGTTCACGCCGTGGACCGAGACCGCACCGACCGGGTCGTCCACCTTCACCACACGCTCCCAGAAGATGACCGAACCGACCACGAGCAGGCCCGCGACCACGCCGATGATGATCGACGCCCACGGAGTGACGAACGCGCACGGGGCGGTGATCGCCACGAGTCCGGCAAGCATGCCGTTGGCGGTCATCGAGGGATCCGGGTGACCCCAGAGCTTCCACACGAGGAACATCGCTGCGAGACACCCCGCCGCACCCGCCAGCATCGTGTTGCCGATGATGATCGGGAACCGCAGATCGCCCACGGAAAGCGTGCTCATCCCGTTGAAGCCCATCCAGCCGAAGACCAGGATGATCGTCCCGAGGATCGCCATCGGGATGTGGTGGCCGGGGATTGCGACCGGCGTCCCGTCGGCCTTGAACTTGCCGAGCCTGGGCCCGAGGACAAGCGCACCGGCGAGCGCCGAGAAGCCGCCCACAGCGTGCACCACGCTCGATCCCGCGAAGTCCACGGCGCCGTTGCCGAGACCGAAGTTCACGCCCATCTGAGCCAGCCAGCCGCCGCCCCACATCCACATGCCGAAGAGGGGGTAGGTGAAGACCGCCATATAGACGCCGAACGGGATGAACGAGGAGAACTTCCAGCGCTCGGCCATGCCGCCGGTGACGATCGTGGCGGCGGTGTCCATGAACACCATCTGGAACAGGAAGAACGCGAAGGCGCCCACATCGAGCGTTCCGTCGCCGAGCGAGCCCAGGAAGAAGCCCTTTGTGCCGGCGAACGCAGCACCGAACAGGGCAAAGGCGTCACCGTCGAGCACGCCCTGCGCCCCGCCGAGAAGGCCGATGGGTCCGAACGAGCCGAACTGCAATCCGAACCCGATCGCCCAGTAGGCCAGCGCTCCGATTGCGAAGATGACGAAGTTCGTCATCGCCACGTGCGCGGCGTTCTTGCCACGGCAGAAGCCGGTCTCAACGAGCATGAAGCCCGCCTGCATGAAGAAGATGAGCGCCATGCCGACGGTGACGAAGAAGATGTTCGTCGCGACCGAGAGGTGTCCGACGGCTGCGCCCACCTCCTCGAGCGTCGGTTCGCCGGGCGTTGCGGCCGCAACGCTTTCGATCGTGCCGGTCTCGGCGCCGGTAGGATCCCCGGCCGCCCAGGCCACCCCGACCATGAGCATGAGTGCCGCAAACGTCAGCAGCAGCGTCCGAATGGCCGCTTTCGCCACGAACGTCCGCCACGCCTTCCGCCCCCTTGGTAGGGCGGAGCGTAGTGCCTCCATGTGTACCGCCTCCCTCGTTCCAGAAGTCCGAACGGAGGCGCACCGCCTCCCGCCCACCACGCTAGGAGCCGGGCGTTTCGCGGGTGTTTCCCTTCCGGGGCGCGTCAGATAAATGAAGAAGGCACGGATGTTGCGGGTCCGTGTCGGTGCCCCGCAGGTCCTCAGGGGTGCTATACTGCCGTCCTGCCGCGGTAGCGGAGCCACGGGCGAGTGGCGCAACGGGAGCGCACCTGCCTTGCACGCAGGGGGTTGTCGGTTCGAATCCGATCTCGTCCACCAGACATGCATGCGGCCGGTCACCCGATGGGGGACCGGCCGTTTCTTGGCTTCGGACGCGTGCGGGCTACTGGTTGTAGTACGGGTCGGTACCGTCTACGAGGCTGCTCCACTCGTACGTGCGGTCGCCGAAGATGACCCGCACGCCGAAGGCGAAGTCGGCGCCCGAGGAGTTCACCGCGTCGATGATCGTCTGCGCGGCCCGCAGGTCGCCCAGAGCCGTCGGGTCGAGGTCGGTACTGATCACAACGTAGCCGTCCGCATCACCCGCATCACTCTCGATGCCGGTGATGCGGGTGGTCCACGCCTCTGCGGACGGTGAACCGGAGCCGTACGTCTCGTCGATCCAGGACTTGAGCGATGCGGCGTCAGTGGGCGTTGCCGCGGCCTCGAGCTTCCAGCGTTCGTCGGTCACAGCGACCTGGCCGATCATGTCGCCCTCGGAAGAGAGCACCTGTATCGAGAAGGTATAGGGGTCGCCGTCTGGCGTGGAGAGCCCGGCAGCGAAGGTGGCGAGCCCCGAAGACATCTGGTCGGAGAGGTCCGCCTGTTCTGGTCCGATGTCGGTGGACACGAGGATGACCGGCCGACGGAGCACGGTGAGCCTCTCTACGCTCGTCACGTGTGCGGCCCAATCCGCGCTGGCGTTCCGGATGGCCTCGGCCACCATGTCGCTCTCCCAGTCGATCCCCGAGGGCGTGTCCTCGGCCGGCTGGGATGTCGCGACCGGATCGGACGCGGGTTCGACCGTCGTGATCTCGGAGCGCACGGGCCAGAACAAGGCCATGCCTGCCACGACGGTTGAGATCACGATGCACGCGAGCACGCCGAGGACGATGGCCACGATGATGACCGTCCTGCGAGGCTGTCGGGTCTCTTCGGGCTGCTGCACGGACCCATCCTTTCGGAGTGCTTGGACTCCCGGAAGCTGTCCGGGCGAGGTGCCGGTGCAATCTGATATGCGAGGGGTATCATAGTGCACTGTCGACGTTCGTGTGCGGTCGCTATCGGACGACGAGCGGTGGGGCGTCAGCGACTCAGGGGGTGTCATGGGCACGATCGTAGAAGTCAGCGACCTGGTCAAACGTTTCGGTGACCTCGCAGCGGTCGATGACGTTTCGTTCGCCATCGAGGAGGGCGAGATCTTCGGCCTGCTCGGTCCGAACGGCGCGGGCAAGACCACCACGATCTCGATGATCTCGTGCCTCCTGGAGCCTACGGCTGGGACGATAACCGTGGCGGGCAGCAGCGTCGCCTCCGCGCCTGGCGCGGTGAAGTCGGCGCTGGGTGTCGTGCCCCAGGAGATCGCGCTCTATCCAACGCTCACCGCCGCAGAGAACCTGTCGTTCTGGGGCCAGATGTATGGCCTCTCGGGAGGCGAGCTCAAGCAAGCCGTCGCCGACGCGCTCGAGCTCGCGGGTCTCGCGGACCGCGCGAAGGAGCGCATCGAGAAGTACTCGGGAGGCATGAAACGGCGGGTCAACATCGCAGCCGGCATCCTCCACAAGCCGAGGGTGCTGCTCATGGACGAGCCCACCGTCGGCATCGACCCGCAGAGCCGCAACCACATCCTCGAAACCGTGAAGAACCTCAACGCCTCAGGGATGACGGTGCTCTATACGAGCCACTACATGGAAGAGGTCGAGTACCTCTGCGACCGCATCGCCATCATGGATCACGGCAAGATCATCGCGTCGGGCACGCTGAACGAACTGCGTGATGTCGTGGGCGGCATGGACGTCGTAGACGTGAAGGTGACCGATGTGAGCGACGGCGTGCTCGAGGGGGTTCGCGCCATCACCGGTGTGAAGCAAGCCGATCGCACCGACAGCGCGTTGCAGGTGCTCACGCCGAGCAGCGGCTCGATCCTCGGCAAGCTCGTTACCACACTCGAGAGCGAGGGTGCGCACGTGGCGTCGGTCTCGGTGACCGAGCCGAACCTCGAAAGCGTCTTCCTGCACCTTACGGGCAAGAGCCTGCGGGACTGACGATGAGCCGACTGCTTGATATAGCCGCGAAGGACATCAAGATCATGGTGCGCGACCGCGCCGCGCTGCTGGTGATGCTCGCCATGCCGCTCGGGCTGATCTTCATCCTCGGCTCGGCGCTTGGCAGCATCGGCGAGGGTGACTCGCTCGACGCCCCGGTGGCCATCGTCAACAAAGACGCGGGCGACACCGGCGAGCGGTTCGTCGAGGGTCTCACCTCCGCGGAGGAGATCGATGCGGTGTTCAACATCAGCGTGCGCGATGATGCCGAGGCGGTCCGCACTGAAGTCGAGCAGGGCGATCTTACGGCTGCGCTCATCATCCCCGAGGACCTGAGCGAGAAGGTCGTGAGCGGTGAGCCGGTCGCGCTCGAGGTACTGCAGGATCCCGGCTCGCAGATGAGTGCGGGTATCTGGGCGGGCGTCGTGCGCGCGGGTGTGGCCAACGCCTCGGCGCAGATCATCGCGATGCAGACGCTGCAGGACGCGTTCGCGGGAGCCGCGCCTTCCGGTGCCCCGGCGACTCCGCCGGCAGGTTCGGACGCCCCGGCATCGGCACAGCAGATGCCCGAGCTGTCGTTCGATGCGGTGACCGTGCGCGAGGTCGACGTCGAGATCGAAAAGCAGATCTCGATGATCTCCTACTACGCCGCCGGGATGTCCGGCATGTTCCTGCTCTTCGGCGGGATGTTCGGCGCGTTCTCGTTCGTTCGTGAGCGTCGTGAGCAGACGCTCGCACGCATGATGGCCACGCCTGCGAGCAAGGTGACTATCGTCGGAGGCAAGGCGCTCGGCGTCTTGCTCATCGCAGCGCTGCAGTTCGTCGTGCTGCTCGGAGGGACGATGCTGCTCTTCCGGGTGGACTGGGGGACGAACATCCTCGGCACCGTGATCGTCGGTTTCGCCGAAGCGATCGCAGCCGCGGGCCTGGCGATGACGCTTGCGGCGCTGGGGCGTTCCGAGAGGGCGATCGGCGGCATCGCGCCCGCGTTCATCATGCTGTTCGCCGCGCTCGGCGGCTCGATGATTCCCGCCGAACAGCTGCCGTCGTGGCTGCTTCCCGCGCAGGTGCTCTCTCCTGTGTACTGGACGGTCAACTCCTTCCTCGATCTTATGCGGGGAGCGACACTCACCGATGTCCTGCCGAACGTCGGCGCGGTGCTCGCAATCGGGCTCGTGCTCTTCACGTTCGGCGTCTGGCGGCTGAGGTACGAATGATGCGCAAGATACTCGCCCTCGCGTGGCTGAACGCGATCCAACTGCTCCGCAACCCTGCCGAGGTGGTCGGCGTTGTGGTGTTGCCACTCGCGCTCACGATGCTGTTCGGCTCCGCGTTCGCCGGAGCGCAGGCCACCGAGCTCAGCGTGCTTTTCGTGGACGAGGACGCGAGCCAGTACTCCGGGCAGGTGGGCGAGCTCATCGATGCCGAGGAGTCGCTCAAGACGGAGACCCTGTCTCGCTCCGAGGCCGAGACGAAGATCGCCGAGGGGGATGCAGCCGTGGCCGTGCTCGTCCCCGAGGGCTTCGGCGATGACCTGGCCGGGGCCGGCGCGACCATCGAGATCATGCGCAACCCGACCTCGCAAAGTGCGTTCGCTGTGTTCTCGGTCGTTCAGGGCATCGCGATGCGGATGTCGGGCAATGCGGAAGCCGCGCAGATCGTGACCGACATGAACCTGCCTGGCGGCGGCACCTTCGGCGACTGGTACGAGCGGACCGATGACAGGTGGGAGCCCACACCGCCCATCTACACCGAGGGGCAGACGGTCGTGGCCTCGGAGGTGCGCGGCGACAGCGTGATCGCCGACGGCGCCACCCAGAGCTCGATCGGCTTCACCGTGTGGTTCATCCTGTTCATGACGTTCGGCAGCGCCGGTGGCATCCTCGAGGAACGCGAGCAAGGCACGCTCCGTCGCCTGCTGGTTGCGCCGGTGGGCCGGGGCACCATCCTCTCCGGGAAGGTTCTCGGCACGGTGCTCGCGGCGACCGTGCAGGCGCTCGTGCTCGTGCTCGTCGGCGCCCTCGCCTTCGGCGTGCCGTGGGGTCGTGACCCGCTCGGCGTGGGGCTCGTGCTCGGCTCGTACATACTCGCCGGGACCGGACTCGCGGTGATGATCTCTGCACTCGTGCGGACGCGCGACCAGATGGGTGGTCTGTCGCCCCTCGTCTCCACCGGGCTCGCGATGCTCGGTGGCTGTCTGTGGCCGCTCGAGGTGGTGGCGCCGGCGATGCAGTTCATCGCCAAGCTCACGCCGACAGGCTGGGCCGTGATGGGGCTCACCGACGTGGTCGCGCGCAATCAAGGGGTCGAGGCCGCCTTGGTTCCCACGCTCGTGCTCCTCGGCTTCGCTGCGGTGACCCTCGGCGTGGGCGCAAAGATGCTGAAGTTCGAGTGAGACGCGCGCTCGAGCCGAAGACCGCCGTTGCGATCGCGCTCACTCTGCTGCTGTGGTCGTCCGCGTTCGCGGGCATCAAGGTGGGGCTCACAGGCTACGGTCCGGGCGAGCTCGCGCTGCTGCGATTCGGGACCGCATCGCTCGTGCTCGGCGCGTACGCGCTGGTGACGCGCATGCGCCTGCCGGCGTGGCGTGACGTACCGCGCATCGCGCTTGCGGGAGCGCTCGGCATCACCATCTACCACGTGGCGCTCAACTTCGGCGAGCAGAGCGTGAGTGCGGGCGCAGCGAGCCTGATCATCGCGTCTGGTCCGGTGTTCACAGCCATCATGGCCGCACTCGTGCTCGGCGAGCGGCTGACGGGGCTCGGTTGGACGGGTATCGGCATCTCCTTCGCGGGTGTGGCGCTGATCACGCTCGGCGAGGGCGGCGGCGTTCGGTTCGAGCCGGCTGCGGCGCTGATCGGCCTGTCTGCGGTCTCGACCGCCGCGTACTTCGTGGTCTCCAAACCGCTGCTTGCCAGGTATCGGCCGCTCGAGTTCACCACCTACGTCATCTGGTGCGGCACGGTCCCGATGCTCCTGTGGGCGCCGGGTCTTGCCGCCGAGCTGCCGGTCGCGCCTGCAGCGGCAACGCTCGCGGTGGTGTACCTGGGCGTCTTCCCCGCGGCGCTGGCGTATCTCGCGTGGTCGTATGCGCTCGCTCGCATGCCCGCCTCGGTGCTCTCGGCGTTTCTCTATCTGTCGCCCGTCTCGGCGATTCTCATCGCCTTCGTATGGATCGGTGAGGTGCCCGAGACGCTCTCTCTCGTGGGAGGCGCCATCGCCATCGCGGGCGTGGCGCTTGTGAATGCACGCGGACGCGCGCCTGCCGAGGCATAAGCGCGGGTGCCCGAACGTCTCCGACGCGTGCTATCGTCACGAGTGACGGCTCGCGCGACTGCGGAGGAGGAGCGGTGTCGGCCGAAGACCAGTCAGGCGCGTTGACCGCTGCGCAGGAATCCGGTGCGCGCGGCCAACTCTACCGCCCGTATCTTGCGGCGCTCATAGAGGCACAGCCGCTCCCGATGATGTACTACGGATCCGCGGGAGCCGGGCTCCTCCACAACGCGATGGCCTCGATGCTCATGACGACGGCCTCGGACGGAACGCAGCGTGTGCTCGCGCACGACGGGACCGACCTGTGGACGATCATCGCCGCCCGGAGCGAGGAGGCGAACCCGATCCTCGATCTGCGGCTGCGCATCCGCCTGGCCGACGGCCAGGCACCGGAGACGACCATCTCCGTCTCGGCCCTGCGCGGAGCCGAAGGCAGCCTTGCCGGAGCGCTGGTGATCGTTCTGAGCATGCCGAGCCAGCGCCTGCGCGAGGTGATCGCGGGAACGGTGCCGGGCCCGTCATACGACTTCAACCTCACCGCAGGACTCCTCGGCGAGTTGGCCGGCGCGGCGCGGGTGGCGGTCTTTGAGGCTGATCCGGACTTCCCGACCGACGTCGGCGTGCTCGCCATGTGGGCGGTGGACGGCTCCACGTACGATCAGCCGACCGTCCCGCTGCGCGGAACGCTGCTCGACACATTCGGGGGGAAGCGGTTGGTCTGCGTGCCGTCGGGTCTGTCGGTGGCGTACCCGGACGACCCCTTGGTCGGTGGCGCGGAATACGAGGCGTTCGTGGGCGTTGCTCTCGCGAACCAGTCGGGGCGGCAGGTGGGTCTGCTCGTGGGCCTGTGGCGCGAACCGCTCATCGATATCCCCGGGACGACAGCCCTCTTCCTCATCGTTGCGAGGCAGGCGGCGCGGGCGCTCATCGACATGGTCTCGCGCCGCGAGCTCCGTGAGAGCGAGCAGCGGTACGGCTCGGTCTTCGAGGGTAGCGCGGTGCCGATCTTGCTGGTAGAGCCGCACACGACCCAGGTCGTGGACGCGAATCCCGCAGCGTGCGGAATGTACGGGTATCCGCACGAGGAGTTCGTCACGATGAGCATCCTGCAGATCGACGCGCTTGCCGCGGAGAGCGTGCAGGCCGAGCTCCAGCGTGCGCTCGAGGGCAGCAGAAGCAGCTTCAACGCCCGGCACATGCTCTCGAACGGCCACGTCCGGGACGTCGAAGTGAGCATCGGCCCCATCACGGTAGGCGGTCGTCAGCTGCTGTACCTTATGGTGAACGACATCACCGAGCGCAAGCGCATGGAGGCCGAGCTGGAGCGGAGCCGGCGGAATCTCGAGATCATCGTCGGACAGCGGACCGAGGACCTGCTGCGCGCGAATGCGGAGCTTCAGCAGGCCTCGACCGCTCGCGACATGGTGTTCGCGAGCCTCGCGCAGGAGCTTCGGACCTCGCTTCAGACGATCACCGGCTTCTCGGACCTACTGGCCAGCGGTATGGCGGGGACACTCAGCGACGAGCAGCGCAGACAGGTCCAGATGATCCAGCAGGCCGGCAAGCGCCTGGCCACCTTCGCGACCACCCTCATGGAGTCGCGACGCATCACGCGAGCGGGTCTCAATTGCGAAGCCGAGGAGTTCGATCTGGTCTCGCTGGTCGAGTCGGTGCTGTTTGGTCTGACCGCTTTCGCCGAGGACAAGGGCCTCTCACTCACCCTCGTCGCCGATGAACGTCCCATCGTGGTGACGACAGACCGTTACAAGCTGCAGCAGGTCCTTCTGAACCTGCTTTCCAATGCCGTTCGCTACACGGCACACGGTGGGGCGACGGTGAAGGTCGCGCGTGCCGGCGAAGACATGGTATCGGTGGCCGTGGAGGACACCGGCCCCGGGCTGCTCCCCGAGCAGCTTGCGACGATCTTCGACGGACCGGAAGTTCATGACTCGGTGGCAGGTATCGGTCTGCCGACGAGCCGTCGTGTCGCGGCCATGCTCGGCGGGACGATCGAAGTGGTAAGCGCTCCCGGCAGGGGGTCCATCTTCACGCTGCGGGTCCCGGTGAGCTGCCTTGAGTTCGTACACGAGCCGGAGGAGTAGCCACGCGATGAGCGATCGCACCACTGCAGACCACTTCGCCGTCCTGCTTGGCACGACGCTCGGCATCGTGGGCATCTTGCTGACGCTCACGCAACTGCTCGGACTTCGCATCATAGAGCTCGGCTGGCCGCTATTCGTCATCGTGCCGGGGTTCGTCATCGCTGCCGCCGCGTTCGCGTCGCCGCCGGGACGGGGGCTGGGGTACATGGCCGTCCCTGGCATGATCGTGCTGGTCACCGGCCTGATTCTCGAGGTGCAGGCCGTGACCGGCGACTGGCAGAGCTGGTCGTACGCATGGGCGCTCGTTGCACCCGGCTCAGTCGGGCTGGGGCTGCTGCTCGCGGGGCTTCGAGAACGTTCGCGTTGGGCGCGCACAGCCGGTGGGATCCTGCTCGCCGCCGGCGCGGCGCTCTTCGTCTTTGCCGAGTGGTTCTTCGTCCGCATCGCCGAGGTGGGCGGTCCCGGTCTCGGCTGGGGCTTCGGGCTCGTGTTCCCTGCTCTCGTGATCACGCTCGGGCTGGTGATGGTCGCCCGTGGACTCGTGCGTGGACGGTGAGGGCGCGGGCACCCGGCGCCCCATCTACGGCATACCGCCCGGGGAGGCCTCTCGCTGGCTCGAAGTCGTCCCGGTGCGTCACGCGCGCCGCAGCTACACGGGAGAACCCGTAGCCTCCGCCGAGCTCGACGCGCTCGAGGACCGCGCCGCTTCGTGGCGTCCGTGGCCCGGCGCACGCGTCGTGGTGATACGCGAGGCGCCGGCGGCGCTCTTCGTCGGCATCGTCGGCGCGTACGGCGGGATCTCGCACGCTCCTTCGGCACTCGCCTTCGTGGGTGGGGACGGGACGCGCGGGGAGGCGGTGGGCTACACGGGCGAGGGTCTCGTGCTGGAGGCCACCGCACGTGGACTGGACAGCTGCTGGGTGGCCGGGCTGTTCAGCGCGCATGTGACGGCGGGGCTTGCGGGTCTTGCGCCCGGCGAGCGGGTGCATGCGGTCGCGGCGCTCGGTCACGCCCGGGGGACCGCGACGGTGAAGGAGCGACTGCTGTTCGGTGCGGGTCGGCCCAAGCACCGCCGCTCGCTCGACGAGATCGCCCCGGGGCACGAGCGGTGGCCGGCATGGGCCCGCGCAGCCGCCGAGGCGACGCGCGTCGCTCCCTCGGCGATGAACCGGCAGCCATGGCGATTCTCACTTGCAGACAGTGCGCTCACGCTGCGCTTCGCCGGCGCCGACACGCCGCGCACGTCCAAGCGGCTCGACTGCGGGATCGCGATGCTGCACGCCGAACTCGGCGCGCTTGGTCAGGGTGTCGCGGGAACGTGGGAGTTGCGTGACCGGCCGGAGGTGGCGGTGTTCCGTCCCGAGCAGGGTCGGTAGCTACCAGGTGACGGCGCCGCTGGCGGCGGTCCGTTCCTCAAGCGAGATCGCATCGGTGCCGCATGCCGAGCGGCAGATGCCGCATCCGTAGCACGCATCCGTATCGACCACGACCACCCGGCGCTCGTCGAGCGACATCGCTCCGAACGGGCAGCGCTCCTCGCACGCGCCGCATCCGATACACCCGGTATCGTCCACCCGGGCGACGTACTCGCCCTTCCACATCGACTTGTAGCCGAACTCGAGCGTCGTACGCATGGCCATGCAGCCGCTCGCGAGGTTGCAGTTGCAGATACCCGCGATGAACGGCGACTTGAAGGTCCACACCGAGTGCATCATGCCCTCGGTCTCGGCGCGGTGCAGAACGCCGACCGCCTCATCGCGCGTGAGGCGCTGGAACGCGGCGGTGTCGGGACCTGCGCCGAAGTCGCGGAACGCTTCGGCGAACAGGTCGTCTTGCGGCGTCACGGTCACGCCGATGCAGTAGCCGCGCTCCGGCGTGCCTGCGAAGTGACGACACACGCACGGGAGCTGCACGATCGAGGTGGCGATGTCGAAGATGTGCTCGCACTCTTCTATCGGCACGGGCTGGCCGAAGTGATCGCGCATCTGGCGGGGCTGCGAGTACGCGCGGAACGCGCTTTGGATCGGCGCGGGCGAGGCCTTGAACGCCTTGAGCAGCGGCACGTCGCGGCGCATCCTGCGGCTGAAGCCGCTCACGAAGTCGATGACGTACTCGCGGCGCTCGAGATCGTGTGACAGGTCGACGGCGTAGTTCTCGGCCTGGAGGTACCACTTCTTGCCGTCACCGTGCTGGGCACAGAACTCGCACATGGACCCTCCTGCTCAGGTGGCACGAGGGTACCATGCTGCGAATGCTACTGCGTCAACGCGAGCACGAAGAGCAGCATGATGGCTGCAAGCACCGCGACGTTCAGCCCGATGTCGCGTGCGTAGCGCTGGATACGAAAACGCATCGTCACGACCGCGGCCTCGTTGGCGAACCGGCTCTGGCCGGATCGGTCCGCCCGCTCTCGCGTGAGCGCGTCCACGGTGAGACGGGTCATCTCCAGGAGCCAGGCGGCCGCCCGCTCCATGCGCGTGAGACCGCTCGTGCTTGCTGCCCGCAGTGCCGCAGCGGTGGGGAGCGCTCCGCGTAGGGCCGAGGTCGCTTCGGCGGTATGACCGAGCGCTGCCGCGCTCAGCGATGGACGCGGGGCGAGCATGTGATCGAAACGTTCGGCCGACAGGAGCGAGTTCACCTCGGCGGCGATATCGCGCGAGACGTTCTCACCGCGCATCCGACGCGGAGCGAGAGCAAGCGCGGTCTTCGTGATCGGCTCGCGAGTCGCCGCGAGCAGTCTGACCGCCTCGTCGAACGCCGCTTGCGCCGACTGGAGCCGGCCCGCGCGCGCGAGGTCGGACAGCACACCCATGCGCTCGTTCATGAGGCGTTGCGCGATGTAGCCGGCGATGTCGCGGACGGAATCGATGAGCGCCACGTCCGTGGGTGCGACAGCATCGCCAGCGCTCCGGGACTGCTCGAGCGCCGCAAGGACCGCGAGCCGCACGCTGTCCTGCCGCTCGCGCTCGAGCACCACGTACGCATGGCCGATGAAGTGCTGGTCGCGTGCCCCGGGTGCGCCCGTGAGCATCGTGGAGATGATCAGCCTGCGTCGGCGCCCGAGCCGCGTCACGGCCTCCGCGTACTCGAACCGACTGCGTCGGAGAACCGCTGAGGTGCCATGCCGCAGCGCCTCGTAGCCCCGGTCGACAACACCGCAGAGCGCCACGAGGCCCCGCGCCGCCTGACGGTACCAGTAGTCCACGCCGAACCACTTGGGCGCGTGGAGATGGAACAGGCCGAACTTCATCCCGACGAAGAAGAACGTGAAGCCGAGTGCGAAGGCGATCACGACGCTCATGAGGTCCGAAGGCGAGAGGAACATCTCGTTCAGGAACTCGTCGAGGATGTCAGAGTGCAGGGCCCAGGTGTGCAGCCCGGGCTGGAACACGCCTTTGATGAGCAGCTGCGGGAACCAGCCGAGCGCGATGATCGCGGTGGCGAGGATGCCCATACCGGTGAGCATCCTCCATGGCGCGTCCTTCACCTCGGGGCCGTACTCCACTTTCGGCTTCCCCAAGAAGACCAGCCCGATCAGCTTGATGAAAGAACACGCCGTGCCACCGCACGTCACGACGTAGATTTTCTCGGCGATGCCGAGGGAGGCGAGCTCGTGATACTCCCATGCCTCGACGATCGCGTGGTGGATGAGGCACTTACTCACGAACCCGTTGAAGAGCGGCACGCCGGTGATGCCTGCTGCCGCGATGCACATGAACACGAACGTGAGCGGCATCTTCTTCCACAGTCCGCCTAAGTGGTACATGTCGAGCGAGTGCGTGCGGAAGTAGACCGCACCCACGCCGAGGAACAGGCATGCCTTGAACAGCGCGTGGTTGACCACGTGATAGAGGCCGCCCGCCACACCCATCGCGCCGTGCGCGCCGAGATAGCCCGCCGCGCCGATGCCCGCGAGGATGAAGCCCATCTGGCTTACCGAGTGATACGCGAGCATGCGCTTGGCGTTGGACTGGCCGAGCGCCAGCAGCACGCCGATGGCCATCGTGGCGATGCCGATCCACAGCACCACCAGCCCGAGCTGTTCGGAGAACTCCCACGCCACCGACTCCACTTCGGCGCCGAGTTCGGGTCGGAAGAGCGCGGTGACTATCCGGAAGATGCCGTACGCGCCGGCCTTGATCATCACGCCGGAGAGCAGCGCGCTGGCGGGTGCGGGCGCCACCGGGTGCGCGTCGGGGAGCCACACGTGCACGGGCACCATGCCCGCCTTCACTCCGAATCCGAGGATCAGCAGCACGGCCGCCGCCCACCGCAGAACCTCGCTCCCACCCTCGGGCAGTGGCTCGAGCGCGCCGCTGCCGCCGAGCGCGAAGGTGAGGAAGATCCCGCCGATGAGCGCGAACCCGCCGATCACCGTCATCCAGAAGTACTTGCCGGCTGCGGCTTTCGCCTCATCCGTTTCGGTGTGGATCACGAGCAGGAACGCCACGAGCCCGAGTGCTTCGAAGAACAGATAGAGCGTGACGAGGTCTCCCGCCAGCACCACGCCGAGGTTCGCCGCGAGCACCACGAGCACCGTGGTGTGATACCGGTCGTGCTTCTTCTCATGCTTGAGATAGTCGAGCGAGTGGAACGTGGCAGCGAACCACACGAACGACGTGAACAGCGCGAACAGCATCGAGAACGCGTCGACTGTGAAGGTGAGCTCGCCGAGGAGCGCGGGCACCACGCTCTGGATGCGGTGGTGCTCGGCGATGAGCGGGATCAGCCCGGCGGCGCCCAGAAGTGTGAGCGCGGTGACGACCACCATGTAGACGTTGCGCACCCCGGGCCACCGCTTGCCGATCGGATAGACGAGCGCGGCGGCCAGGAGCGGGCCGAACACGAGCGCCGCAGGCAGTGGGCTCGAGACGATGTGCGCAACCTCGGTGGCGACTTCAGCTGCGTGTCCGGCATCCATCATGCGCTCCTAATGGAAGAACGCTTCGGCGGCCATGCGCGCCAAGGCCGCGGGCATCCAGGGCAGCGCGGCCCCGAGTCCCAGGGCCACGGTGAGCAGGGAGGTGATCACGAGCGGCACGAGCATCGAAGCGGGCGCCTCCCGGCCCTCGGTGGCGATCTTGTCTTCGGCGGTGAGCACCGCTTCACGGAAGTACATCCGGTAGACGATCGGCAGCAGGTAGATAGCGGCCATGAGGGCGCCGCCGAGGAGCACGATGAGCAGCAGCGGCTTCTCCGACTCGAGCATGCCGAGGCCGAGGTACCACTTGCTCACGAAACCGGAGAGCGGCGGCGTGCCGATCATGGCGAGCGTGGCGAGCGTGAAGGCGGCGGCGGTGACGGGCATCCGCTTCGCGGCGCCGTTGAGCTGGCTCACGCGCCGGACGCCGAGCCGCTTGATGAACAGACCCGCGCACAGGAAGAGCGCCCCCTTCATGAACGCGTGATTGGTGATGTGTACCAGTGCGCCGATGGTGGACTCGGGTTCGAGCAGCGATAGGCCGAGCACCACGTACGCCATCTGGCTGATCGTGGAGTAGGCGAGTCGGCGCTTGAGGTCGTCCTGGTTCACGGCGAGCATCGCCGCGAAGATCACGGTGAAGCCGGCGATCCAGGTGAGGTAGTGCATCACGTCGAGTTCGCGCATCAACTCGACGCCGAAGACCTGGAACACAACACGCATCATGCCGAAGCTGCCGGCCGCGACCATGACGCCGGAGAGCACCGCCGAGAAAGGAGCAGGTGCGGCCGGATGTGCATCGGGCACCCACCCGTGCAGCGGCACGAGCGCCGCCTTGACCCCGAAGCCCACCATGAAGCACCAGAAGATGGCGAGCAGTCGGGTCGTTCCCATGTCCGCGGTCAGGATGCCGCCGGTAGTGAGCGTCTGGTCACCTGCGGCGAAGAAGGTGAGCACGATGGCCAGCAGCACGAGCGTTCCGCCGATGAGGATGTAGATGATGTACTTCGTGCCCGCGGCCATCGCCTCGGGGGTCTCCTCGTGCACGACGAGGGGGTAGGTCAGGATGCTGAACAGCTCGTAGAAGATGAGGAAGGTGAGCAGGTTGCCGGCGTAGGCCACGCCCATCGTCCATCCGAGGCACAGCATGAAGAAGGCGTAGTAGCGTGCGGGACGATGTCCGTCGGCCATGTATCCCCAGGAGTAGATGAGGGCGAGGAGCCACAGTACGGCCACCGTGGCGCCGAACAGCGCTCCCATCGTGCCCACGTGGAAGTACATCCAGATGTCCGGTGTCAGCTGCAGCAGCCAGGTCTCGTACGTGGCGCCGTGCGCCGTTCCGGCAGCGAGCACCAGTGCGAGCGCGGCTACGGCGGCGCAGATGACAGCGAGCCCGATGTCCCTGGCGCGGGTGGAGATCCGCTGCAACGGGACGGTGAGAATCGCGCCCAGGATCGGGAGCAAGAACAGCAGCGGCGGGACCAACGAGCGAGTCGCCTCGGCTTCCACATTAACCACCCCTACATTCCGAAGACGAACTTGACGGCGGCCTGCGCGAGCGACAGCGGCATACCGGGAACCGATGCTGTGCTGCCGAGGAGGATCACGTATGCGGCGCATGCGAGCGTTGGAAGCAGCAGCGTCCAGTGCGCCTCGCGAGTCTCGACCTGGCCCCCCGCCGGTGCCTTGAAGAACGCGGTGTAAACGACCGGCAGCCAGTACGCCGCATTGAGAAGCGAGCTGCTCAGCATCACGATGACGTACCACCACGCGTCTGCCTCGAGCGCGCCGAGCGATAGGTACCACTTGGTGACGAACCCCGCGAACAGCGGCACGCCGATGAAGCTGAGGGCGGCGACCGTAAAGGCGCCCATCGTGTACGGCATCCGATAGCCGATGCCGGCAAGCTCGTGGACGGTGGTCTTGCCCGTTGTTCGTTGGATGGCGCCTGCCACGAAGAACATCGTGATCTTGGAGAACGCCTGGTTCGCGATGTGGACGATCGCCGCCGTGGCGGCCAGGGGCGTGAGCAGCGCTGCGCCCAGCACGATGTACGAGAGCTGGCTCACCGTCGAGAACGCGAGCCGCCGCTTGAGATTGTCCTGGAAGATCGCGATCACCGAGGCGGCGAGGATCGTGAAGGCCGCCAGCGCGGCGAGCCAGTTGCACACGCCGAGCTCTCTGAGCAGCGCCACCCCGAACACGTTGTAGATGACGCGCAGAACGCCGAACGCACCGACCTTCACGACGGCGACTGCGTGCAGCAGCGCGCTCACGGGCGTTGGCGCAACCATCGCGCTCGGCAGCCAGCCGTGAAGCGGCATGATCGCGGCCTTCACCCCGAAGCCCGCGATAAGGCACACGAAGAGCGCGGTAAGAGTGGTGCGCCCGGCTTCGATCGACAGGATGCCGGGCTGTGACAGCGTCATCGTGCCGGCAAGCTGGTAGGTCCAGATCGAGCCGAGCAGCACGAATGCGCCACCGGTGAGGGTGTAGGCGAGGTACTTGCGCCCCGCGCGCATCGCCTCCGGCGTCTCCTCGTGGATGACCAGCGGGTACGTGCAGATGGTCAGACTCTCGTAGAACAGGAACATGGTGAGCAGGTTCTCGGCGAACGCGACGCCCACCGTGGTGGACACGCACAGTGCGAAGAAGCCGAAGAACCGTCGTCGGTTCGGCTCGCGTTCCATGTACCCGATGGCATAGATGGTCGTGAACAGCCACAGCGTGGAGGACACGACCGAGAAGAACATGCCGAGCGCGTCGGCGCGGAAGGCGAGTCCCACACCCGGCGTGAACTGGACGAGATCGAACGTGTAGACGACGCCCTTCAGGGCACCGGGCAGCATCGACATGACGATGCCGAGTTTGAGGACTGCCGCCGAAAGGCTGAAGAACCGGCGCCAGAACGTGTGATCTGCGGAGGCGAAGACGAGTGCGGCGCAGATGAGCGACACTGCTGGCGCGAGTGCGGCCCGTGCATCAACGACTTCCACCTAGCCACCCCCAACCGTCGCGAGGAGGCGGTTGACCGCGGGCTCGATGAAGCTCAGCGGCACGCGCCCGAGCACGCCCATGACCAGGCAGAGCGTCGCGAGGATGAGCGTCGGCACAAGCATGGTCGCCGGCGCCTCTTTGACTTCGAGGATCGCGGGATCCTTCGGCTGTTGGAAGTAGAACGCGTTCACCATTCGGATGTAGTAGATGAAGATGAACAGCGCCCCGAAGACGAGCGCGAACGCGAAGAACGGATGCCCTGCCTGCATGGCGCCAAGGGCGATATACCACTTGCAGAGGAAGCCTGCCGTGGGAGGCATGCCGACGATCGAGATTGCCCCGATGGAGATGGCGGCCACGGTGAAGGGCATCGAACGGCCGACCCCGGCGAGATCGGTCAGCGTGCGCTTCCCGGTCCGGTAGATGAGCGCGCCCGCGCCGAAGAAGAGCGTGGCTTTGATGAGCGCATGGTTGAAGACGTGCACGCTCGCGCCGATCAGACCGTAGGTCGAGGCCAAGCCGAGCCCCATCACGATGTAGCCGATGTTCGAGATAGTGGAGTACGCGAGCATCATCTTGATGTCGTCCTGGAACACCGCGAAGAATGCGCCCATCACGATAGAGATCGCGCCGAGCCACATGAGCACGAGGTTGAGGCCGCTCATGTCGATCGCTCCGGAGCCATAGGCGATCTGATAGACGCGCAGCATGCCGATGATGCCGACCTTCACCACGAGGCCCGAGAGAACCGCGGAGATGGGGCTCGGAGCGATAGCGTGGGCATCCGGCAGCCAGATGTGCAGCGGGAAGAGCGCCGCCTTGACCATGAAGCCGAGCGTGAGCACCGCGAACGCGACCGCGAGCGGTGCCGACGGGGCGCCTTCGAGGCGCGTGGCGATGTCCGCCATGTTGAGGCTGCCGGTGAGCGCGTACAGCAGGCCGATTCCGAAGAGCACCATGAGCGAGGAGACCGCGCCCATCACGAGGTACTTGAACGCAGCCATCTCCGCGATGCGCTCGCCGCTCACCGCAACCAGTGCGTAGCCGGAGAGGGACAGAATCTCCATGAACACGAAGAGGTTGAACAGATCCCCCGTGACCGTGAAGCCCATCATCGCGACGAGGTTGAGCAACAGAAGCGTGTAGTAGTAGGGGATCCTCGGCTCCGCGATGGCGTGGGCCACGTAGTCCTTCGAGTAGACGATTGCCAGAAGGCCGAGCAGACAGATGATGGCGATCGCAGCGCTGAACTCATCGAAGTGGAGCTCGATCCCGTACGGCGCAACCCATCCCCCGACGACATAGGAGAAGGGTCCCTCTTGCGACACGCGGGCGATGAGCATCGTTGCGATCACGCTTGCGACCGACATCACGCCAAGCGCCCACCAGAAGGCGCGGTTGCCGTTTCCTCGTGCGACCGCAGGCGTGAGCACGGCCGAGGTCATCGGAATCGCGATGAGCAGTGCCAGGAGTGGTGGCCAGGTGATCATCACTCGATCTCCCTGAGTTCATCGGCTTCGATCGTCCCGGTCTGCTTCCAGATCCGAATGATGAGGCTCAGTGCCAGCGCGGTCGTGCTCACCGCAACGACGATGCCGGTCAGGATCAGCGCCTGCGGGAGGGGATTGATGAACGGCGGCTCGGCACCGGCGCCCATGATCGGCGCATCCCCGCCGTCCACCACGCCAAGCGCGACGATGAAGGCGAAGACGGAGGTCTCCATGATGTTGAGGCCCATGAACTTCTTGATGAGGTTGCTCTTGGTGATGACCGTGTACAAGCCGATGCAGAAGAGCACCACAGAGGCCACGTAGTCGAGGTTCTGCCACAGTCCCTGAAGCATCATTCGGTCCTCATCGCTCGGAAGATGCGGATGAGCACGCACGCACCGCCAACGCCGATACCGATCTCGATGATCGTGAGCATGAGCACGCCGATCCATCGCTGCGCTTCGTCCCGGGGGAAGTAGAGATACTCGCCCCAGTACAGCAGCCCGGCCATCCCCACGAGGAAGAAGGCGATGGGGGCCGCCGCCTGCAACAGATGCTCCGGCTTGCGCGGCAAGAGTGCGTCCGCATCCTCCCGGCTCAAGACCAGCGAGAGCGCGATGACGAGCGCACCGAGGATGGTGCCGCCCTGGAAGCCACCGCCGGGCGTGACGTGACCGTTGAGGATGACGTAGATGGCGAACATCGCGATGAAGGGCGCCAGCACCCGGACGATGAATCGCACGACCACGCTCACCGGGAGCTCTGGTGTCGGCGCCACCCTGGGCGCGCGATCCGGCTTGGCGAGCATCAGCACGGCGAGCACAGCCGCCATGGACGTGAAGATGACCGTGACCTCGCCCTCGGTGTCGAAGCCGCGGTAGTTGAGGATGACGGCGGTCACGATGTTCTCGGCGCCGCCCTCCTCGGCTCCGTGCTCCAGGTAGTAGGG
This sequence comes from Coriobacteriia bacterium, assembly GCA_030652115.1. NCBI lineage: Bacteria > Bacillati > Actinomycetota > Coriobacteriia > Coriobacteriia bacterium. The sequence goes on from JAUSBK010000001.1 coordinate 236,276, forward strand.
CGAGACGTGCGTATTCGGCGGTGTGTCAGGCGAGCCGTGTGGCGGCAGCTGGGACATGGCGAGCAGCAGCGGCACGGCCACCGCGATGAGGAGTGCGACGACGAGGGCTCGACGTATCATCGCTCGCGCCCCGTGGTCCGACTGATCGCGATCAGGAAGAGCACCGTGGTGATGCCCGCCCCCACAGCAGCCTCGGTCATCGCCACGTCGGGAGCACCCCGGTGCAGCCACAACAGGCACATGGTCAGGCTGTATGTGGAGAAGACCACGGTGGCCGCGAGCAGGTCCTTGAGCCGCACCACCGCGACCGAGCAGGCGATCAGCAGCAGGATCAGCGTGATGTCGAAGATGGTGCTCACGAATCATCACCAGGCTTCAGCCAGGGCTGGAGTCCGGTGCGGTAAGCCGCGCGCGCCAACGCATGCGCGGCGGTGGGACTCGAGAGCATGACGAGCCCGGCGAGCAGCACCAGCTTCGGCATGTCCGGCTCGAAGCCGCGGAGAAGGGCGAGCGCCAACAGAATCGAGCCCGCGCCGACGGTGTCGCACTTTGTGGCGGCGTGGGTGCGTGCATAGAAGTCCGGGAAGCGGAGCATGCCGAGCGTGCCGACGATGAAGAAGAAGGCGCCGAAGCAGCACAGCACGATGGCGAGCGCGTCACGTGCTGAAGTGAGCCACCCCATCACCAGTCACCCTTGAGGTGTCCGGTCTCCAGGAATCGGCCCGCCGCGATGGTGACGACGAAGTTGAGCAGCCCGTAGACGATCGCCACGTCGACGAACAGGCTCCGCTCGAACACGAACGCGAGGAGACACAGAACGACCATGGTCTTGGTGCCCACCACGTTGATCGCAAGGATGCGGTCGGCGACCGTCGGGCCGAGATAGCCGCGCAGGAGGCAGAGGAACGCGTTCACAAGCAGCACGATCGCTATGGCCCAGAGGAACGTCGTCACGTCGTCTCCTAGCCGTCGAAGGTCCGGGCGACGCGGCGCTCGAAGTCGCCGCTCGAGACCCCGTCCGAGAACGATGCGTTCAGACAATGGATGACGAAGGTGTCCTCGGATACGTCGACGGTGATCGTGCCGGGAGTGAGGGTGATCGAGTTCGCGAAGGCCACCCGTGCGGTATCGCTCTTGAAGTGGACACGATGGGCGTGGATGACCGGTGCGATGCCGAGCTTGGGGTCGAGCACCCGCTCGGCAACGTAAAGGGCCGCCACCACGATCTCCTTGACGAGCCAGAGTAGGTACGCGGGCACCCGGAGCCAGGCGTGCGCGGTGAGCGGTTCGCGCTCGCCGCGCCACAGGACGTGCTCCGCCCAGTAGCCGATCGCCACGCTCAGGACCAGGCCGATGCCCAGATCGAGCGGCTTGACCGACCCGGTGATCACGAGCCAGAAGACGAACAGGACCGCGGAAGAGACGAGGCGTCTCATAGCACCGCTGCGTTCTTCTCGCCTGCGTCACGCTCGGCTGCCCGTCGTTGTCCAAGACGGGACTTCGCCTGCTGCAGCAGTTCGATCTGGTCGACGGCCTCGGCCGGGTAGCTTGCCGACGCGGCGGTCGTGACGCAGGCCGTCACCGGCTCGAGCGCGTCTCCCTCGAACTCAGCGGCACGGGTCGTCGAGGTGAGCCGTTCGGCGACCGCTGTTGCACGTGCTGCGTCGGCGTGCGGCAGAGCGACTGCGAAGGTCGTGGGATCGAGCCTGCCGACGGTGTCGGTGGCGCGCACCGTCAGGCGGATGACGTCGCAGAGATGCTGCAGCATCGACTCGGTCTTGTAGTGTCCGAATACGCGGGAGAACTCGTCGAAGCCTTCCACGTGGACAAGCACGAGCCCCACGTTATGTGCATAGCGATCGCCACGCCGGACTTCGTCGCCGAGTTCGGAGACGAAGTGCTCCGCCTTGAGCACTCCCGTCAGCGAATCGAAGAGCGATGCGCGCTCAAGTGCCACGCGCTGCACTCGCTGCCGGCGCGCCTGGAGGCCGACCACGATCCCGCACACAGCAAAGACCCCAAAGCCTGCGACGAGCTCGAGGCCTCGACCGGTGAGCGTCGTTGGTGGTGCGGCGAGGATCAGGGCACCTGCGCTGAGTGCTGTCACGAGGATGCCGCCTGCGATGTCGTACGCCAGCGCACCGATGATGATCGGCAGCAGGTACAGGAACCACGCAGGTGATGGTTCGCCCGACAGCACGATGAGTGCTGTGACGAACGCCAATGCTGCGGCGACGAGCAGGATGCTCGATAGGGCGAACCTGCTTTGCGGGACGCGTTCCTCCTCGGCGCCAGCGGTCACTTCATACATCAGTGACACCCCTCGCTGTAGCCTCAAAGATCTACGCGCGCGATACGCCCCCGCGATCGTCGCGCGCGACGCCTGACGAACGACCGCATTTGCAGGAAGAACCTGGCGCCACCGATATCATGCCACTTCGCGCACACAGTTACACTGGGGGTTGTTAATAATTATCGAACCTGTTTTCGTGATCCGCGCAGGCGCGGCATCGCGGCTGACGTTATAGTGGGCGTGCTGGAGATTGCGAGGAGGCCGCATGTCAGAAACGGTGCCACAGCCCGGCGATCAGGAGACCACCGAGCGCGTGTCCGGCTCCCGCGTCACGGCGTGGCTCGGTGCGGCTCTCCTCGTGGTGGTTGTGCTCGTTGTGTTCATGCACATCTTCGCCCCCGCGATCGGATCCGATGAGGAGCCACCGCCCGGGCATCCGCAGTCGGCGTGCATCGCCTGCCACCTTGTGACCGGCAGCGCGGGAACGGAGTAGTCGTGACGGGCGAGGATCAGTCCAACCACGGACATCCCTACTCGTTGGGCGAGGAGATCGCCAACGCGGTCACGCACGGCGTTGGCGCCGCCCTGAGCGTCGCGGCGCTGGTCGCGCTCGTGTTCACGGCGGCTCTCTGGGGAAACGGATGGCATCTGGCGAGTGCGATCGTCTACGGCGTGACCATGTTCCTGCTCTACATCGCCTCGACCCTCTACCACGCGATCACCTATCCGAAGGCGCGCCGGGTGTTCAAAGTGATCGACCACGCGGGCATCTACCTCCTGATCGCTGGCACCTACACGCCCTTCACTCTCGTGACGATCCGTGACGACGGGGGCTGGTTGCTGTTCGCCGTGGTGTGGACGCTGGCCGCCGTAGGCATAGCGCTTGAGGCCTTCTGGGTGGACCGGCCGAAGTGGCTCTCGGCCCTCGTCTACCTGGGGATGGGCTGGCTCGCGATCTTCGCCATCAGGCCGATCGCCGCCAACCTGGAGCCGGCAGGCGTGTGGCTTCTGTTCGGCGGCGGGCTGGCCTACACGCTCGGAACGATCTTCTACGTGCTCAAGCGCGTGAGGTTCATGCACGCGGTCTGGCACCTATGGGTGCTCGCCGGCAGCGCACTCCACTTTGTTGCTGTGATGTTCTACGTCTTCCCGCGTGCGTAGAAGGTCGTGTCGCAGGTGGGAGGGGCGAGCAACACCGGTGTCAACGACCCGCGGATGACCGAGCTCGTGACCGAGCCGAAGGCCTGATCGATGGTGTCGTGGCATCCGGGCGCGAGGACGACCAGGCTGTAACGGCCGGTCGCCGCAAGCCGTGCGACCTCCTCGTCGGGTCTTCCCCGAACGATGGTCGTGATCACCTCGGCAGCACCCGACGCACGTGCGGTGGCCGCAAAGTCGTCGAGCATCGCGCGCGCCCGGGCCTCACGATTATCACGAACCGCCTCAAAGGACATCTCGATCGCGTGCAGGATCTCGACTCGGGGTGCACCGGTGCGCACGAGCCCGCACGCGAGCTCACACACGCGCTCGGCGCCCGAGGCGAGGTCCACGGGGACGAGAATCGAGGAAAGCAGTCGAGCGCACACGGCCCCGCCCGACTCCGCGCTGGCGCCCGTCGCAGCCGGCACAAGCAGGACCGGGACCGTGCTGAGGCGCACCACGTCCGAGCTGACGCTGCCGGAGAACCCCGTGTGGAACAAGCCCTGTCCGCGCGTGCCCATGACGATGATGCCGGCGTTGTGTTCGAGTGCCAGTTGCGTGATCGCATGCGGTGCATAGCCGAGGGGAGTCTCCACGTGGACCCGCACACCGACGGCCTCGAGCGAGTCGAGTTGCTGCTGGAACGCCACGTCCTGGTCCGCCGAAGGTTCGGTCTCCAGGTCGATCGCGTATACCAGGATCGCCTCCCGGACGCCGAGCGCCTTGAGCGCGCCGGCGCAGGCGACGATGCCCTCGGACGCCGGGCCCAGGTCCGTGGCGACTATGGCGTTCGAGAACATGCGGCCTCCCCTCTGCAGACACCGGTCATGTGGCGGTTCTCTGCTGGATTTGTACCCGCAACGGTTGGTCGGGAGCCCGCGCGAGATCCTCCAGCACCGCCGACCGTCGGCCCCTGGCCGCCGTCGGGCGGTTGGGCGTGCCGTTCGTCGGTTTCAGCTGTTATGGTGATTACGCACACAAGGCTGTCCGACCAACGAGCCGATGTTCTATGATGCAGATGAGCTGCGGGGGCGGCGTCGCCCGCGACTCAGTCGCGGACTGGCACTGAGAGTGGCACTGGGAAGGTTGGCCTTGTACGATCTGGAAGGTGTGCTGGGTCCGACGGTCATGGAGTTCGTGGATCAGCACGTCCGCTCTCTCCTGACCTGGGACATTCTCGTGTTCTATCACCGCAATCCGGACGCGGTGTTGGACATCGATGGCCTGGCATCGCGCCTCGGCAGGCGTAGCGAGGAGCTTCAGCCCGAGATCGAGTCGCTCTGCGACGGCCACATCCTCTCCCGCGCAGGTGGGCTCATCCGCTACAAGCCGAGCGCCGAGATGCGCGACACGGTCGCCCGCTTTGTGGAAAGCTGCCAGGACCGCGGCAGGCGCCTTGCGCTCATCGCGCTCGTCTTGCACAAGATCAACCCCGGAATCAGCAGCTAGCCGGCGCATCGCGGACACGGCGGTGTTCGCGCTCACAGGTGATCCGAGACTGTTTCGCTCAAGTCAGCGGGCGGCACGACCTCTACGATGCTCAGCTCCGAGCCGGCCAGGTCCGTCTCGACTTTCGTTTCGAGCGCGAGACCGTCGGCGCCGTAAACCAGCCGCACCCTCGGCTGAAGCGGATCCTCACCCGGGGCGCACACGACGCCTACCGACAAGTCCGACAATCGGACGAGGCACCCAACCGGGAACGCGCCCATCTCGCGCACGAACACGCGAGTGAACGTCTGGTCGAGGGAGCCCGTGGTCTCGCGAAGCAACTGGACTACCGCGCGGTCGGGGGTGAAACCCTCCCCGGCGGGGGGGTCGGTGGTGAGCCGGTCGTAGCGATCCGCGATGCCCACCATGCGGCTGTACGGGTGCGCGATGTAGTTCGGCTCCATCTCCGGCCAGCCCGTTCCGTCGGGCTTGAAGTGATGCTCGTAGGCTACGAGCATCGCCGACCGGTCTATCTCGGGCATGCGGCTCAGGATCTCTGCGCCGATGCGCGGATGAAGCAGGCGGATGCGGTCGGCCTGAGCGGGATCGTTCCGGTCGAAGGCGAGCTTGCCGATGTCATGCAGCAGCGCGCACGCACCGAGGTTGTTGAGCCCCTCCTGCGGTATCTCCAGGCCCACGCCGATGGTGAGCGAGTAGATCATCGTGTTCACCGAGTGGAACAGGTCGGCATCGCTTGGATCCCGCATCATCGCCAGGCCGAGGACGGCGGCGCTGTCCTCCATGAACCGGTCGAGGATGCTCTCGACGATCGTCCCCGTCTCGCCGAGGCTTGCTGATCCACCGCTGCTCAGCTGGACGTTGATGCGCTTCATCGCGGCTACCAGCCGGTGATACATCGCGCGATCTCGCCCCCGCTGCTCCTCGCGTTCCTGGGCGGCCTCCGCGTCCGGGCTTTCGAGCCGCTGTGCCGTCACCCCTGCGACTCCACGAGACTCGAGCTCGATCGCTACGTCGAGCTCGGGCGACGGCTTGAGCGCGAGCACGTCGATCAGCGCCACGGCGTCTGATCCGGTGAAGCCCGAGTGGAACGTCAGGCTCTCGATGCGATGAGCCTCGAAGCACTCAGCCATCGAACGCATGCCCGGGGCGTCCGCCGGCAGGACGCGGCTGTCGTGGTACAGCCGACCGATATGCAGGTTCAAGGTGAAGGGCCCGGCTGCGGCGGCCTCTCCGACCCCGCCGACGAAGCCGTCCAGTGCGGCGCGGTGCTCGGGATGGGCCTCGGGATAGAGGCTGTGCGCTTTGCGTGCCCCCGAGAGCGCGGTCACGAGTGTTGTCGCCGATGCTTCGCTCACGGTCGCGGACCTCCCTTCGGACGCGCGGCAAGTGCCTGCCGGGCGAGGTCCTGGATCTCCGCGAAGTGCCCGCGCTTGATGAGCGTTCGCTGCCCCGTGACCTTCTCGAGCACGCGAACGGCGTCGGAGTCGGGTGTCCGCGCGAGCGCGCCGAGGATCTCCCGCGCGAGCGCAAAGTCCTTCCCCGTCCAGTCGAGCGCATCGAAGCCGCGCTCGAGCGCTGTGGCGGTCCCGAGCCCGGGCGAGTGGCCGAGCGAGCGCACGGCGGTCACTGACACCTCGAGCGCCGGGTCCTTGATAAGCTCGGCCAGGATGCTCACGCCGAGCGCAGCGGATGAGGCCGCCAGCGCCTTGGCAACCTCCTGTCGCGAGCGTTCGTCGGGCCGACGCGCGAGTGCGATGAGCGCATCGCGCGAGTGCAGGTCGGTCTCCTTTGAGAGGTGGAGCGCCACCGCGCCGGCCTGGAACCACGGGACTTCGGGCGCGAGGTTCACGAGCAGGCCGACGAGCCTGCGTCCGAGCAGTCGCTCCGCCATCTCAAGACCGCCGCGTTGCCTCTGGTCGATGGCGGCCGCTACGAAGCGCGCCTGCGCGGGTTGGTCGATACTCCTTAGGATCGACTCGGCATGCCTGACCTGCTCCGGGTCGTCGAGCACGGCGGTCAGCAGGGCCGACATCGCGTCGGCGGAGGTAGCGCGCTGGAACGCTTCGCGCATCTGCTCGGCCAGGCCCGGCCAGGGCTGCGTGGTGCGCGACTCCCTGCCCGAGAGGTCCGTGAAGACCCGACTGGCAAGGGCGGTGTCGCCCTGTTCGATGAGCGAAGGGACGATCGACGCCAGGTTCTGGAGCGTCTTGGACCACAGGTCGAAGTCCTGTTGCTGGTCGAGCAGCGAGAGCATCGTGTTGACCGTGCGCGTGTTCACGGTGCTCCCGGACGCGCCGATCTCGGTGCGGGCTGCGTGGAGCGATGCCGCGTCGATGTTGGCGAAGTCCGCGACCCGCTGGTAGTCGAGCTGCCGGTCCGCAAGCGGCATCTCCCGACCGGAACTGGTGCGCGCATCGAGCATCCGGTCGAGAAACTCGAGCTCGCGTGCGGTGTGACCTTCGCCGGCGAGCATCGGACGCAGCTCGGCGATGATCTGGTCGAGCGAGGCGAACGGGATCGCCGTGAGCACGTTGGACATCGAAAGCATGTTCCTGGCATACAGCCCGTCGGCAAGCGAGGTGGCGACCTCGTCGGGCCGCAGCGACCCCATCATGCCCTTCAGCACGGGCGCTCCATCGCTGTCGCCCAGCGCGAGACCCACGAGCGCGTCACGACTTGCGGTGTCCTGCGCGGCATACGCCTTGCCGAGGGCCGCCTGTAGCGATTCGAGGCCGCCGGGCCCTACAGCGCGTGCAAGCTCGGCCAGCCCGTCCGAGAGCGCTCCAGGATCGCCCGCGGCCGCCGTCGCTAGCCAGGTCGCGAGCTTCTGTTCGTCCCCGGCGAGTTCCCGCAGAAAGGCGTCGATGTCCCCGGCGGCCTCCATCTCGGCGGCGACGGTGGTAAGCACCACTTCGGAGACGACGATATTCGCGGCTCCCGCCATTGCGAGCGCGGCCGCCGCGCCTCCACCAGCGAGCACCTCGGCAGGGTCACGCAGCACGACATCCATGAACGCCGAGAGTTCGGTGGTTGTGCAGCCGGGTAGGAAGTCGACCTGCGCCACTCCGTGCGACGTGAGCAGGTTGGCGAGATCGACTGCGCCCGCCGTGTTCACCGGGGCGCCGCGGAAGGAGAAGCCCTCCCGGGCCACCACGAGCGGGAGCGTGGGCTGGGCCTCGAGGACGCCGGCAAGGGCATCGGTGGCGGTCTGCATCGCCTGTGTGGGGATGGGGCTCGAGGGCGGATAGAGCCGCAGCGTCTTGGCTGCCGTTGTCAGCGACCGGATGACCGCCTCGACGGCTCGCATCTCCACGCTCAGTTCTGGCACGCGCGATACCCCCGGATCGGCTCGGTCACCGCTGCAATCGTACTGTAGTGCATACGGGTGCGCGTAGGCGCACCCGGTCGGGTCCAACGATTCCTGCTACCCTTATCGTCATGGAGGGCATGTTGGGTGAGATTCTTCTTGTGATCGTCCTCATCGCGATCAACGGCTACTTTGCGGCTGCCGAGATCGCGCTCGTCAGCGCGCGCCGGGCGGCCCTCAAGATGGATGCCGACGAAGGCTCGCAGAGCGCGCGTTCCGCCCTCAAGCTCACCGAGGACCCGTCGCGGCTGTTGGCGGCCATCCAGGTGGGCATCACTCTCGTCGGCTTCGGTGCCTCGGCTACGGCTGCGGTCACACTCGCCGAGCCCGTAGCGCAGTGGTTCGCCGGACTCGGTGTGCCGTGGATCCGGTCGGTGGCCTCGGGCCTCGGCGTCTTCTTCGTGACGCTCGTGATCTCGTACCTGACGCTCGTCTTCGGCGAGCTGGCGCCCAAGCGGCTCGGTCTGCAGCGCGCCGAAAGCGTGGCGAAGTCGGTCGCCGGTCCGGTGACGGTGCTGCAGAAGATCACCGCGCCGCTCATCTGGGTGCTCTCGCACTCCACGGACGCCGCCGCCCGGTTGCTCGGCGTAACGCCGGGCTCGGTGCGACCAGGGGTGACCGAGGAGGAGATCAAGCTCCTCGTGACCGAGCAGGGCACGCTGCTTCCCGATGAGAAGCGCATGATCCACGAGATCTTCGAGCTGGGCGACATGGTCGCCAAGGAGATCATGGTGCCCCGCGTGGACGCGCTGATGCTTGAAGACACGGCGACGGTGGGCGAGGCCATCGAGGCCTTTCGCACGTCGGGGTACTCACGTCTTCCGGTCTTCCATGAGGACGCGGACACCGTGATAGGCATCGCGATGCTCAAGGACCTCGTGGGGCCCGCGTCACGGGGCGGCTTTGAAGACCCGGTGGCCGACTACGTTCGACCCGCCGTGTTCGTGCCCGAGACGAAGCCCATACTCGTGATGCTCAAGGACATGCAGAGCGCGCACAACCACCTGGCCGTCGTGGTCGACGAGTACGGCGGGACTGCGGGCCTGGTCACCATCGAGGACATCGTCGAGGAGATCATCGGCGAGGTGGCCGACGAATTCGACCGCGAGCGCAAGTACATCACCGTCCTCGGGCCGGACGAGTGGATGGTCGACGGCCTGCTCTCAGTCCATGAGGCGAATGAGACGCTCGGCTGGGACCTGCCGCTGTCCGACGAGTACGAGACCGTCGCGGGGTGGCTGCTGGTCGAACTCGGTCACATACCTGCCGGCGGCGAGGAAGTGCGCCACCACGACCTCGTCGTTGGCGTCGACGCTGTTCGGCGTAGACGTATCGCGCGAATCCGGGTATCAAGGACTTCGGTGCCCGACGAATCGTGAGCGGGGAGCCACGATGCGGGACTGCACGAATACCCTTATTGAGAGCGAGTGATACCTATGTCCGACGAGAACACCCCTCTGCCCGACAGCAGCGTTCCGGTCGAGCCGGAGCCGACTCCGGTGCCGGCTCCAACGCCGGTGGCGCACGTGGCGGTGACTGCCGCCGAGAAGCCGGGTAGGACGCGTTCGGGCGCGGTCTGGTGGGGAGTCATCCTCATCGTGGGCGGCCTGGCGCTGCTGGCGAGCCAGCTCGTGCCCCAGTTCCAGCTCTGGCGGTTCTGGCCGCTCATCATCATCGCGTTCGGCATCAGGGCGATGTTCGGCACCTCCGGCACGCCCTGGTCGGTCAAGGCGCTCACCGAGGGTCTGTCCACCGTGGCAGTGGGCCTCATCTTCCTCGGCCAGATGCTCGGCTACCTGGCGTGGGACGTGTGGCTCAACATCTTGCGGCTGTGGCCGCTGCTGCTCGTGGCGCTCGGTCTCGAGATCGCGGGCAAGGGCCTCAAGAGCGAGTGGGTCCGCGCGCTTGGCAACGTGGTCGTGATCGGCGGTCTCGCCTACGGCGCACTCGTGATGACCTCCACCGGCGGCGGCTGGCCCGTTGTATTCATGCCGATGGGTGAGTCCGAGCCGTTCGAGTTCTCCGCCGAGGCGGAGTCGGGCGTGGAGGATGGCACGGCGCGCATCGAGGGCGGCGTGGGCGAACTCACGGTCTCTGCGGGCACGGCGCTTGCCACTGCCGAGGGCCGCTCGCCGTTCGATCCTGAGTTCGACGTGATGAGTGGATCGCGGTCGGCGGACGTGAGGATCGGCCTCGGCTCGCACAGCTGGGGTCCAGCCAATAGCAACACCGGACTCGACGTTACGCTCTCCGAGGACGTTGTCTGGGACCTCGAAGTCTCAGCCGGAGTAACCGAGTACGACCTCGATCTGAGCGAACTCGTCCTGAGCGCGCTCGCGCTCGACGCCGGGGTATCGGACGGCACGGTCACACTCGGCGAATCCGACGCGGGGGATGCGGACGAGGCCATTCCCGTCGAGATCGAGTCCGGCGTGTCTGCCTTGCGCATCCGCGTGCCCGAGGGCGACAGCGTGCGGGTCACGGTGCAGGAGGGACTGACGGGCGTTGACATGCGGGGTGACTGGGACCGAATAGAAGACGAAGATCCGAAGGTCTACGAGAGCGATCGCTTCGACGATGGCGGCGCGTACTGGGACATCGAGATCCAGGCCGGCATCGGCGGCATCACCGTCGAGTACTACTAGGAGGTAGCGGACGTGACTGACCAGAATCATCCCGCAGGCAATGGCGACCAGGACTCCACCGGGTGGGTCATCCTCGGGGGCGTGCTCATCGCAGCCGGGCTCTTCCTCGGCGCTCGCACGCTCGGCATCCTGCCGTGGCCGTTCGTCGAGTTCTGGGGTCTCGCTGTGAAGGCGCGCTACGGGATCGGCATTGTGGTCGTCGGAATCCTGCTCATCGTCTGGGCCCAGTCGGGTCACCGCTTCACGGCCCCGGTTCGCGGCACCAAGCTCTATCGTTCGCGCGAGGGCAAGTGGCTTGCCGGTGTGCTCGGCGGGCTCGCCGAGTACTTCCAGGTCGACGTGACGTGGCTGCGACTCGCATTCATCGCACTCGTGGTGCTCTTCGACATGGGTGCCCTCGTGGCTGCCTACATCATCATGGCGATCGTGGTTCCCCAGGAGCCCGAGGTGCCACAGGGCGTCGTGACGGCCGCACCCGCGCCCGTAGTCGCGCCAGCGCCTCAGCCGCCGTTCGAGCCCGCTCCACCTGTGGCAGACAACGCGGCTCCCGCGGCCCCGGAGCAGTTCGCGGCTCCCGCTCCGCCGGTGGAGGCTCCTGCCGGTGAAGATGCGGGGCCCGACCACCCAGCAGGCATCACGCACGCATGACGACACCCGGGTCGAGTGCTTCCGGCACTCCGGCACCCGCCACGGCGCCGGGTGATGTCGTCGACGCGCACGTCCACCTGTTCTCGGTTCCGCTCTTCCGGGAACTCATCGAGCGCGAGCCGAAGGTACCCGCACGCTGGCGCAAGGCGCTTGAAGACGGGAAGTGGGGACGGCGCAACGAGACCCTGCCGGATCTCGACGCGCGAGAGATGGCCGAGTGGTACGGTGCGCGTCTTGACGACGCGGGCATCGCCAAGGCGGTCGTGGTCTCGGTGTGGCCCGACTCGCAGTACACGCGCGACTTCATCGCAGCTTCGGCCGGCAAGGTCTCGGCGCTCTGCAACATCGATCCGCGCTCGCCTGACGCGCCCGCGCTGCTCGAGCGCGAGATGGCGGCCGGCTTCAAGGGCGTGAAGCTCTACCCGGTGAACCGGTGCTTCCACCTGTCGGACCCCGCGTGCCGACCGTTCTTCGAGAAGGCAGCCGAGCTTGGCGCCTCGATCATCATCCACTACGGGGTGACGGTCGATCCCTCCGGAGACCTGCGGTATGCGGACCCGACCGATCTCTCGCCGGTGGCGCGCGACTACCCGGACATGCCGTTCGTGATCGCTCACTTCGGGGCGGGCTACCTGCACGAGGCGCTGCGCCTGGGCTACCAGTGCAAGAACGTGTGCCTCGACAGCTCGGGCACGAACAACTGGATGGACTACGACCCGCACGGATACACGCTCGCGCAGGTGTTCGATCGCGCGCTCACCGCCTTCGGGCCCGAACGGGTGCTCTTCGGCACCGACTCGGGCACGACGGCCCCGTACCGGAAGTGGATCGCGTTCCAGCAGCGTCGCACGCTCGAGGAGCTGGGGCTCTCGGATCACGATCGCGACCTCGTCCTGCGCGCCAATGCCGTGCGCATCTTCCGCCTGGACGAGTAGGGGCGAGGCATGAGCTGGGGCAAGCACAACGAGGAACGCGAGTACGACGAGCTCGTGAACTGGGAGGCCCGGCTCGCACGCGAGGGGCCGTTCTTCCAGCGGCTGTTCGCCGAGCATGAGGTGCACTCGGTGGCCGATGTGGGCGCCGGCACCGCGCGCCACTCGATCCTGTATCGCTCGTGGGGACTCGACGTGTGGGCGATCGACCCAAGCGCCGACATGCTCGAGCTCGCGCGCGAGAACGTGGCGCGGCTCGGCAGCGACGTGCCTGTGGTCGAAGGCGGTTTCGGCGACGTGGCCCGCATCGTGGGACGGCCGGTCGATGCCGTCACGTGCACGGGCAACGCGCTTCCGCACGTGCGCTCGCTCGAGGGGCTTCGCGAAGCGCTCGCCGATATTGCGGCTGCGCTGCGCCCCGGCGGCGTGCTCGTGCTGCACTACCTCAATCACGACCGGTTCATCGCACAGCGCATCCGCACGATGTCGCCGGTCTTCCGCGAGACGCCGGCAGGCGACAAGTTCTTCCTGCGCCTGCTCGGCTACACGCCAACGGGCGACGGCATCCTCTTCGACTTCGTCACGCTCGTGCGCGACGCGAGCGTGCGCGAGACACCGCATACGATCGAGAGCTGGCCCAAGACGCTCGAGGACGATCCGAGCGGCGGCTGGAGTCTGCGCTCGCGGCGCTCGCTCCACTTCGCGCTGCCGGTCGCGCTCATCACCGCCGAGTTGGAGCGCGCGGGCTTCGGCGGCGTGCGGATCCTCGGCGACCACGAGGGGCGTGAGGCCGACCTCGAGAACGACGAGAGCCTCATCGTCGTGGCGTTTCGCGGCTAGAGCAGCGGCAGCCTAGGTCCCGGGCGCGCACACCTTCGGCCCGAGCAGGCAGTGCCTGCCGAGTGCTGCGTCGCACGCGATCACCGGGACGGTGAGACCCGGCGGCACGATGCCGGCCCGGCCGGACGCCAACTCGGCGTACACGTGACACAGCGGCATGCCTGCGACGTTGTTGAAGCACTGGTCGTCAGCCACGCTCGCCAGGTGATGCTCGATGTTGTAGGCGCCGGCACATCCCAGGACCTCGTCGCCGCCGAGCCAGGCGTCGACCGTCTCGGCAGGAAGCGACCGCATCGCGACCGGCGTCACGACCGCGAACGTGTCCGGCGTCGTGGTGCCTGCCGGGAGAATCGCCACACCGGTGACGACGTCGTGCGTGCCGCCCGACAGCTCGGCGAGCATCCGGCGGGCGTCGTCGCGATCGCGCGGCTTGCCGAGCACGCGGCCCCCGTGCACCACGATCGTGTCGAAGGCGAGCACCGTTTCGGCTGCTCCGTCGGCCTGCACCGCGGTCGCCTTCTCCGCGGCCAGTGCGCACGCAAGGTCGGCGGAGTCGAGCGGGGGGGTGAGGTCCTCGGCGGTGTCGGCTGCCGCGAGTCGAACCGGCACGCCGAGCCAACTCACGAGCCGTCGGCGGCGCGGAGACGCGGATGCCAGCACGAGGGAGGGGGTATCCATGCGGGCGATGATAGCATCGTGCTCGGGTAGGCTGCATAATCGAGGGCGACGAACACCCACCCGGGAGTGACGCGATGCGGGACATGGCACGGGAACCGGAGCACGCACCCGAAGCGGTCGAACGCTTCGTGAAGCAGCTCCTGGTCGCTCACCGCGCCTGTCGGCTGTACCCGGCCAGCAGCGAGATTCCCATGTCCAGCGCCGGCGAATGCCTGGGCATTCTGCGCGGACTGCTCCGCGAGCAACCCGAGCTCCGCTTCCAGGTGACGAAGGAAGGGCTGCTCTACAACGCGCTGCCCGTCCTGCCGGGACTGAAGTCATTCGAGTCGTTCGCGCGTGAGTTCTACCATCGGAACATCGCCGAGGTGCGCTTTCACTCGGGCGTCACGCCGCGGGAGATCGTCGACTTCCTGCGCGCGCTTCAGGAGGCTCCGGATGCCATAACGGTCGCCGGTGGCTTCGAACAACGGCTGTGGGACCTCCAGGTCGACGGGATCACGGCTCGCATGGTCTCCACAAAGATCGTCGATGCCGAGCTCGAGGACGAATCGCAGGCTCCCGTGCCCGGTGAGGACTGGCCGCCCACGCGCGAGCGCATCGACGAGCTCGTTGACGCCGCGTACGGGGCACGGCCCCGCGATCAGCGGATGCTCGTGCGCTTCGTGCAGAACCCGAAGCTGGTCTCCCGCTATCTGAGCGAGCTTGCCTCCGAGGGCCGGGGCGGCCGGCCGCTCGTGAACCTCATCGCCGGCAAAGTCGTCTCGCTCGCGCACGCGGCGATGGCCGAACTCTCCGAGGACCAGCCCGAGCTCTTCCGTTCGATCGCCGAGAGTCTGCTGTCGCTCGATCCCGACGTGCGCCGCAACGTGCTTGTTGAGCGGCTCCTGCCGGAATCCCGTCTGGACGAGGGCGCGGCGGCGGTGATCCGCCAGTTCGAGCTCGGCGAGCTGTGCAAGGCGCTGGTCGAAGGCCTCGGCCCCGACCCGGTCTCCCGGGATGGGCTCGCCCGCGCGATCCGGAACCTCGCCGTGATCAGCCTGAGCCCGCGCGAGACGGTCATCGAGGCTATGGCCTCGGCGATGCGCGAATCCGGTATGGACGAGGACGCGGTGAGCGGCGTGCTGCAGGGTGCCGCGCCGACGCAGATCAAGGTCCGCAGCACGGATGCGCGCGGCGAGGGCATCGAGAGCATCCTTCGCCTGGTGGACCTCGCTCCGATCGCGCCCGAGGCGATGGACAGCGGCGTGGCGGGCCTGCGTGCCGAGGTCGCCGACGGCGTCACCGACGGCGACATCCTCGTGAGCATCATCACGCTCGTGACCATCGAGCGGCGGGCAGAGATGTTCGCCTCGCTCATGAGCGTCGTCGAAGATGGGCTCGGCCTGCTGCTGGAATGGGGCGAGTACGGCGACGCCGTGATCGCGGCGACCGCGCTTTCCGCGCTCCGAACCGACGACACGCTCGACCCCGCACAACAGGACAGGGCCCGGCAGGCGCTTGCGGACATGGCCTCGCCGCGCTACATGCGCGATGTGGCAACTGCGGTCCGCGTCCACCCTGCCGGTACACCGGAGCACGACGAATGCCGTCGGCTCATCGCAATCCTCGGCGACGTCGCCATCGCGCCGCTGCTCGAAGTGCTCGCCGACGAGCCCGACATGGCGGCGCGCAAAGCGCTCGTCGACATGATCTCGGCGATGGCGCCACGCCACATCGCCGATCTCGGCGGCCGAATCTCCGACTCCCGCTGGTACTTCGTCCGCAACGTGGTCGGGATCCTCGGCTCCACGCGCGATCCGGCCGCGCTCCAGCACCTCAACCGAACGCTGCGACACAGCGACGCTCGCGTGCGCCGCGAGACGATCCGCGCGGTCGCGTCGATCCGGGACGTGCTCGCCGAGCAGATGCTGGCGGCCGCCCTCACCGACGACGACCCGCAGAACGTCGGGCTCGCGGCTCGCTACCTCGGCAACCTGGGCTCGAAGCTTGCAGTCCCCGCGCTGGGGGCCGTCGCTCGCGGCGAGGGCAAGGGCAACCGTGACCCCGCGACGCGCATCGAGGCGATCGAGGCGCTCGGCAGGCTTGCGACTCCTGAAGCCGAAGCGGCCGTCCTCGACGTGGGGCACTCGCGCGCCATCCTGCGCAGCGGGCGTATCCGTGAGATCCAGGCCGCTGCAGAGGGTGCGCTGGCGAACATCAGGCGCGCCCGTCGTGAAGGGGGTGCGTGATGGCCGATGACGATCGCCTGATCGTGCCAGAGCCGCCCCGCGAGGAGGCGAGGGCGCCCCAGAGCGACCTGGATGCCGCGGCCGGCGTGACCCCGTCGGGCGTCGAGAAGATCCGCGCCGAGGTCACGGATGCGGCTTCCGGGGTGCGCACCTTCTCGGCTAGGCAGACGCAGCGCGCACGCGACCTGCTCGCGAGGATGTACGGACTGCGGCGTGCCCACCGGCTGTACCCCCTCGAGCATCCCGCCGTCGCCGAGGCCGCGCGCGAACTGTTCGAGGTCATCTCGGCCTATCACGGCGAGGGAGTCGACGTGCCGCTCACCTTCTTCGAGGAGGAGGTCCTGCTCGGCGAGCAGGTGCTGGCCGAGGACAGCGTCCTGTTCGACCAGCTGATCCGCGACATGACCGCCATCGGCGCCGGCAGTGTGACGTTCTTGCGCGGGCTGGGCATCGACGAGGTCGTGCGCTTCGCGGGCGTCATCGGCAAGCGCTACGACGAGGTGGCCGAGCTGCCCGAAGGCCTTGCGACGCTGCTCCAAGCATCGCCGCTCCCGAATATCGTCATCAGCGCCGTGAACGTCGTGCGCGACGATGTGACGATCGTCGACGAGGACTCGGAACAGGCCGCGAAGTTCGCGTACACGAGCGCCCTCGACCTGCTCCGTGAGCTCGAGCGTCTCATCCGCGTGAACCAGTCGTTCAGCGCCGGTCACGTGAAGGGTGCCGTCCGAAGCCTCGTGGACAACGTGCTCCGCAACCGCTACGCGATGCTCGAGCTCTCCGGGTTGAAGAGCTTCGACGAGTACACCTTCTACCACTCGATCAACGTGGCGATCCTGTCGCTGGCGCTCGGCAGCACGCTCACCCGCGACTACCGGTTCCTGTCCTCACTCGGCGTGGGCGCCCTGCTGCACGACATCGGCAAGATGTCCGTGCCGATCGAGACGCTGAACAAGACGACACCGCTTACGAGCGAGGAGTGGGCCGAGCTGCGCGAGCATCCGGTGCGGGGCGCCGAGATCGCCACCCTCACCAACGGCGTCGACCGCGCCTCGACGGTGTGCATCCTCGAGCACCACATGCGGTACGACCTCGCGGGCTATCCGGCACGCAGCTTCGAGCACATGCAACACGTGACGAGCCGGATCGTTTCGGTCGCGGACGCGTACGACGCGATGACCTCGCAGCGCCCCTACAGCGCGCCTCGCATGCAAGACGAGGCGATGGGCATCATCGTCAAGAACGCCGGGACCGCGCTCGATCCCACCCTCGTGCGGCTGTTCGTGGACACCCTCGGCTACTTCCCGCCGCGCTCCGTGGTGCTCCTCAGCACCGGCGAGACGGCGATCGTGGTGAGTCCGAGCCCGTCCGAGCCCGCCAAGCCGGTGGTTCGGATCATCGCCGACAGCGAGGGGCGGATCACCGGGGCTCACGACCTCGATCTCAGCGACGCCTCTGAGGCGGGAGGACGCACGGTCGTGCGTTGCCTGGATCCCACCGGCATGAACGTCGACGTCGCCGACTTCCTGTGATCCGCGCCATAACGCGCGGGCGTGGGTAGGTACACCTTCGACGCACCACCCTCAGCAGGAGGCCCCATGAACGAGAACCGTGCCCGCGTCCGCCCGACCACCGTCATCGCGATCGGCATCGCTGTGCTGCTCATGGCATCGGGATTCATCGCCGAGTTCTACACCGATGTGCTGTGGTACCAGGAACTCGGCCAGGCGGGCGTGTTCTGGCGCACGTTCGGCTGGGAGTGGGCGAGCGGCGCAGTGGCAGCCGTGCTCTTCTTCGCGTTGCTGTATGTGAATCTGCGGATCGCCCGCTCGATGACGCCGACCACGGTCTTCCGGATCGACGGCGGTCCGTCGGCCCAGCTCGAGGAGGCACTGCAGCGTCTCCGGGAGTGGATCGGGAGTGTGGGCGGCACGGCCGTGCTCGTCGTGAGCGCTGTGGCCGCTCTGATATCCGGCGCGGCGATAGCCCAGGAGTGGCAGACGATCGCGCTCGCGTTCACGGGCGGTTCCTTCGGCGCGACCGACGCGCAGTTCGGCCGGGACCTCGGCTTCTACTTCTTCACGCTTCCGGCGCTGCGCATGGCCGAGCAGTGGCTGTTCGGTACGCTCATCTTCACGTTGCTCGCCACGGCGGTCGTCCACACGCTCAACGGTTCGATACGTCCGTGGGACCGCTGGCGCGGGTTCGATCCGCACGTGAAGGCGCACCTCTCGGTCATCGGCGGGCTGATCGTCGTGACGCAGGCGTTCGGCTACTGGCTCGACATCTTCGAGCTCAACTACTCGCCGCGTGGACAGGTGGTAGGGGCCTCGTACACCGATGTGCACGCCCAACTGCCGGCGTACACGATCCTGATCGTCATCGCGCTGCTGTGCGGTATCGCGCTCATCGTGAACATCCGCTTCCGGGGTTGGAAGCTGCCCGCCATCGCCCTCGGCACATGGGTGGCAGCCGCCGTGCTCGTGGGCGCCGTGTATCCGGCACTCGTGCAGCAGTTCCGCGTCTCCCCGAACGAGGTGGAGGCCGAATCGCCCTACATCGAGCGCAACATCGCCGCCACGCGGGCCGGCTACGGCCTCGACGAGATCGACGTACGCGCATTTCCTGCCGAGGAGAGCCTGCTCGCCTCGGATCTCGCCGCCAACGACCGGACTATCCAGAACGTGCGGTTGTGGGATCCGGCCATCGTGGTCCAGACGTACCGCCAGTTGCAGGGGATCCGCCCGTACTACGACTTCACCGACGTGGACATCGACCGCTACACGATCGACGGCGTCCGGCAGCAGGTCCTCGTCTCAGCGCGTGAGCTCGACGTCACGCGGCTCGCGGATCAGGCGCAGACCTGGGTCAACCAGCATCTCGTGTACACGCACGGCTACGGCCTCGTGGTGAGCCCCGTGAACGAGGCAAGCGGCCAGGGCTATCCGCGGTTCATCGTGAAGGACATCCCGCCCACCTCGGACACCGACCTCACGATCGAGCAGCCGGCACTGTACTTCGGCGAGGACACGACCAACTACGTGATCGCCGATACGGACCTGGCCGAGTTCGATTATCCGGTCGGTGACTCCAACGCGGAGACGACCTACACGGGCAGCGGGGGCGTGGAGATCGGCAGCGCACTGCGGCGCACAGCGTTCGCGCTCCGGTTCTCGGCGCCGCAGATCCTGTTCAGCAGCTACATCCGCTCGGACAGCAAAGTGCTGTACCGGCGTAGTATCGACGAGCGCGTCGAGGCGCTGGCGCCGTGGCTGTACACCGACTCGGACCCGTACCCTGTGATCGCAGACGGCCGCGTGGTGTGGGTGATCGACGGCTACACGGTCTCGGACCGGTATCCGTACTCGGAGCGCTACAGCGCCATCAATTACATCCGGAACTCGGTCAAGGTCACCGTCGACGCCTACGACGGAACCACGACCTTCTACGCCTTCGACCCCGACGACCCGCTCCTCGCCGCGTGGAGCGAGGTCTTCCCCGGGCTGCTCACGAGCGCAGATGAGATGCCTGCCGAGATCGCGGCCCACCTCCGCTACCCGTCCGACCTGTTCATGATGCAGGCCGAGGTGTACAAGACCTACCACATGCTCGACCCCAAGGTCTTCTACAACAAGGAGGATCAGTGGGCGCTGCCGGGTGAGGGTACCGAGGGCACCGGCGCGGCGATGGAGCCCTTCTACGTGCTCATGGAGCTTCCCGAGGAGTCGGTCGAGGACTTCATGCTCATGATTCCGTTCACACCGCGCACGAAGGCGAACATGATCGGCTGGATGGCGGCCAAGTCGGACCCCGACAGCTACGGCGAGCGTGTCGTGTACACCTTCCCCAAGCAGCGTCTGGTGCTCGGCCCCGAGCAAGTCGAGGCGCGTGTGAACCAGGATCCGCTCATCTCCCAGCAACTCACGCTCTGGAGTCAGCGGGGAAGCAGCGTGATCTTTGGGAACCTGCTCGTGATCCCGATGAACGAATCGATCGTCTACATCCAACCGCTGTACCTTCAGTCCGAGCAGACCTCCATGCCGCAACTCACGCGGGTGATCGTGGCCTTCGGTGATGAGGTGGCGATGGAACCCGACCTGCCGGCGGCACTCCTCGCTGTGTTCGGCGCTGTCTCCGAGACCCCGATCGACGGTGCTGCTGCGGCCGATGTGGAGACCGCCAAGGACCTCTACGACAAGGCAGTCGAGGCGCAGCGCAGCGGTGACTGGGAGGCGTACGGCCGTTACATCGACGAGCTCGGCGAGGTCCTGGGAGAGCTCGCGGGGACGGCTGAGACCGACGCCGGGACGCCCGCACCGTAGGCGCCGGCGACTGTCTGAGGTTTCCATGTCCGCCCGAAATGTGCTAAGGTTCGCTCTCGTTGGCTGGAAAGAGGAGTCTTGCGCGGCGTGTGCGGGCTGGCCGAAGGGCTGCCACACGGGACCGGCGACGCGCAGCTCACCGGCACGAGACGAAGCGGTCGACCGCGCTAAGACGTGCGGCGCCCGGTAAGGATCACGGTCCACACCACGAACAGCACAAGCGCGTGCTTGAGTGGCTCAAGGCGGTCTCATCGAGATCCCGATGGCCAGAGCGCGGCGACATGCTTCCTTCCCCACCCCCCTCACTGTGTCGTCGTATGCCCTGCGACCGCCTGTCCTGTAACCGTACATGGAGGACAGTGTGAAGGTAGAGAGTACCCTTGGTTCCGGTTCGCGGACGGCGCTGACCGTCCTCACAGGCATCGTTGTGGTAATCGCGATGCTGGCCGGAGCCGGCTTCGTCCCGGTATCCGAAGCGCTGGCAACGGTCCATGCGCCCGGTAGAACCGGAGAGGATTCATCGGAGGCGCTGACGCTGCCTCTCGCCGATGGGCAGAAATCCGCTGACAGCATCCGACAGCCGTCGGACCTGGGTGTCGTGGACGCTCAACTGGCCGGCACCCGTACCCCCACGACCGTGAGGCGCGTTACGCGCACGGCCGCCGCACCGACAGGCTCGGCCCCGGCCGCAGCGCCGGTCAGCGGTGACGGTTGGAGGAGCGCGAAGGTGTCCTGGTACGGCCCCGGCTTCATCGGCAACACCATGGCAGGTGGCGGCACGCTCGAGTGGGGCAGCATGGTCGTGGCCCACAAGAGCCTTCCGTTCGGCACGATGATCGAGTTCGAGTACAACGGCCGCACGTGCGTCGCCGTGGTCCAGGACCGCGGCCCCTACGCGGGCGGCAGGACGTTCGACCTCGGGCCGGGAACGGCAGCAGCGCTCGGCTTCTCGGGCGTAGGCACCGTGCAGTACCGCATCCTCTAGACGAAGCAGCTCCACGTTCACCGTGCGGCGCCTCGCGGGAGTACCCGGGGCGCCGCTTCTCGTCTCGGGGGGCGCACGTCGCGCGCTTTGGGGTATCTTCGACTGTGGCATGCATGCGATCGAGGAGGACGCTATGGCCGAGACCGGTCAGGAGCCCCAAGGGCCCGGAACGGGCATCGAAGGCATCATCGACGCGGTGGCCGATCTGCTCCAAACGGCGGTCGACTGGCTGCGTCAGGAAGCCGCTGCGGTGGTGCGGGAGAAAGTCGTTCTGCCCATCCAGCGTCTCGGGCTCACGCTGGCATCGGCGGCCGCGGCGGCTGCGTTGTTGGTGTTGGGCCTTGCCTTCCTCGCGGTCGCAGCCTTCCTGGTGCTCGCCGAGTGGGTCGGCTACCCCGGGGCGCTCGCCATCATCGGCGGGTTGTACGTGCTCGTCTCCGTCGTGTTCCTCGTGATCAAAGTGAGGTCGATGCAGAAGTGACCGAAACCCTCGCCACCACCCCCGCCATCACGGTCGACGATCTCAAGCACAAGGCGATCCACATCAAGGACATGACCGAGGCGGAGGTCCGTCTCGTCGCCGACGAGCGAATGACCCAGATGGTGGTCATCGGCGTGGTCGCCGTGCTGGCGGCCGTGTCGCTCGCATACTACCTGGGGGCACGCCGCCGCTAGGCGGCATCGGACGGACGTTCGGGAGGCTGCATGCGCGTGCACAGTGTCACCGTGTGTCCCGACCGGGTCGACGTCATCGTGCGTGTCGACGCCCCGGAGGTGCTTCGGACTTCACAGTCGGCGGCCGTGGCCGAGCGAGCGCTCCGCATGCTGCCGGGTCTGGCCGACCATCGGTGTCACAACGATGACGACCTGACGTTCGCCGACGAGCTCGCCGACACCGAGGTACCGCACCTGTTCGAGCACGTGGTGCTCGAGCTCATGGCCGAGGCCGGCTCGCCCCGGAGTCTCAAAGGCGAGACCGAGTGGGACTTCAAGCGCGACGGGCGCGGGGTCTTCCGCGTGTCGCTCGAGTACGACGACGACCTCGTCTGTCTCGGGGCGATCAAGAGCGCGGGCACCCTCATGACGTACGTGCTCGAGGGCGGCGACCCGCCTGATGTACAGGCCGAGACCGGGCGTCTGGCCGGGCTCCGTGGATGGCCAGCCGGCGCTGCCTCGTGACCCTGCCGTCGGCTGCAGCGCGTTGACCGGCTGCGAACGGCGGTGCTAAGGTTGCCTGCAACCCCGCCAGCGGCGGGGGCCACAGCGCAGTGGACGTGAGGGAAGAGGGCATCATCGGCCCGGCCACCCCTCCTCTAGGTCCTCCGCCAGTCCCGCTCCTGCGAGCGGGGGGAAGCGGACGGCATCGGGCCGTTACCCCGGACACGAGGTCCGGCGAGCGCACTCGAGCGTCGGACGAAGACAGGTGGTACCGCGACGACCCTCGCCCTGTCGGCAGGGTCGTTCTCTGTTGTCCGGGAGCGTGACCAAGCGCCAGAGGAGCAGCGATGGGTACCGCACGAGTGGTGTTCGACCGATGGAGCGGCCGCTACAGCAAACGCATGGCGGACGTGCGCTCGAGCGCCGTTCGCGACCTGTTCGCAGCAGCCACCCGCCCCGACATGATCTCCTTCTCGGGCGGCATGCCCGAGATCCGCCGCGTTCCCATCGACTCGGTCATCGCCGCCACCACGGCCGCGCTGCGCCACTCGGGCACCGAGGCGCTGCAGTACGGCTCCTCGGAGGGCCGGGTACAGATCCGAGACGTCGTGGTGGGCCTCATGGGCGAGGTGGGCGTGCGCGTGAAGCACGACGACCTCGTCATCACGGCGGGCGCGCAGCAGGCACTCGACTTGCTTGCGAAGATCTTCATCGACCCGGGCGACACGATCATCACCGAAGGTCCCACGTACCTCGGCGCGCTGCAGGCGTTTTCGGCATACCAGCCAAACATCGTGTGCATCCCAATGGATGCCGAGGGCATGCGCACCGACCTGCTCGCCGCTGAGCTCGAGCGCCTCGGACCGCGCGGCGCCAAGTTCATCTACACGATCCCGAACTTCCAGAATCCGGCGGGCGTCACGCTCGCTCCTTCGCGCCGGCGCGAACTGCTCGACCTTGCGCGCCAGTACGACATCCCGGTGATCGAGGACGATCCGTACGGGCGGCTCCGGTTCGAGGGCGGACACGCGCTGCCGCTGCGCGCGCTTGACGACGACATCATCTACCTCGGCACGTTCTCGAAGATCTTCGCGCCGGGACTGCGTCTCGGCTGGGTCATCGCGCCGAGGCCGATCCTCGCGAAGTTCCTGCTCGCCAAGCAGGCGGCCGACCTCTGCGGCAGCGCGTTCACGCAGACCTGCGCGGAGCGCTACTTTGCCGACACACGCTGGCGCAAGGTGCTGCAGGACCTCACGCACGCGTACACAGAGCGCCGCGACGCGATGATCGCCTCGCTCGAAGAGCACTTCCCGGCCGAGGCGAAGTGGACGGTCCCCGAGGGCGGCTTCTTCGTGTGGGTCGAGATGCCGTCGTTCCTCGATCTCAAGTCCGTGCTCGCCGAGGCGGTCGAGCGCGGCGTCACGTACGTGCCGGGCGACGCCTTCTTCCCCGACGGGCGCGGGCGCAACTGCATGCGCCTCGCGTTTTGCTACGTGGAGCCCGAGAGGATACGCGAGGGCATCGCGCGCCTCGCCGAGGTGCTGGAAGACCGTTTGGAACTCTACCGTGCGTTCGCGGCGGCAGGCGTGCTGCCGACGGCCGCTGTCGATGAGAGGGGCTGAGGGCATGAAGGAGAAGATCGCGGTGCTCATGGGCGGGCAGTCGCTCGAGCGTGAGGTCTCGCTCGTGAGCGGACAGCGCGTGTGCGACGCGCTCGAGGCCGAGGGCTACAAGGTTCTTGCTCTCGACGTGACGCCGGAACTCGTGACCACGCTCCGCAGCGAGAAGCCGGACGCTGTCTACATCGCGCTCCACGGCAAGTACGGCGAGGACGGCACGGTGCAGGAGCTGCTCGAGTTTCTCGGCATCCCGTACACCGGCCCGGGTGTCGTAGCCTCCACGCTCGCCTGGGACAAGTCGCTCAGCAAGCGGCTGTTCCGGATCGAGGGCGTGCCCACGCCGGCGTGGGTGGCGTTCACCGCCGACGCCTTCAAGCAGATGGGCGCTGCCACGGCGCTCGACCTCGTGCCGGACGCCGTGGGGGGCTTCCCGGTCGTCGTGAAGCCGTCGAAGCAGGGTTCCGCACTCGGCCTCACGAAGGTCGAGACTGCCGAGGCGCTGCCCGAGGCGCTGCTCACCGCACTCTCCTTCGGCGACACGGCGATTGTGGAGAAGTGGATCGACGGGCGCGAGCTCGCCGTCTCCGTGCTCGACGGGCCGGACGCTCCGCGCGTGCTGCCTCCGGTCGAAATGGTGCCGGTCTCGGGACTGTTCGACTTCTCGGCGATGTACACGCCGGGCGAGACCGAGTACTACGTGCCCGCACGGCTCTCCGAGACCGAGATGGCCGAGGTCGTGGCGCTCGCCGCCCGGGTGCACCAGCTGCTCGGGTGCCGGCATGTGAGCCGCGTGGACATGGTACTCGGTGCCGACGGTGTCCCCTACGTTCTCGAAGCGAACACGTCACCGGGCATGACCGAGATGTCGCTTCTGCCCATGGCAGCGGCGGCCGTCGGCATCGACTTCCAGGAGTTGGTAGGACTTCTGGTACGCTCTGTACGACACGAAGGCGCGTGATGGGTACATACACCAATGCCGTCAGGCGCCCGTAATGTAACCGCACGATCCCGGAGGTGGCTTCATCATGTATGACTATCGCAGGGGAGAGAGCATCCTTGGCGCGTTCCTTCTCGGTGGAATCGTAGGTGCCGCACTCGGTCTGCTGTTCTCACCGCGGTCCGGACGCGATAACCGCGAGTTCGTCGCAGCCAAGGCCCAGGAGTACTGGGGTGAGGGCAAGGAGTTCTACGAGACGTCTCGAGCCAAGGTCGTTGACGAGACCGAGGAGATCCGCGCCAAGATCGACGCGGCGCGCGATCGGCTGAAGGACCAGGTCGACTCCGTCTCACAGCAGGCCAAGGAGAAGGTTCACGAGATCGCACCGCAGGCGAAGGACGCCGTCGCCAAGGCCGGCACGTCGGTGAAGACCGGCGTCGAAACGGTCGAGGGCAAGGCACAGGGTGTGCTCGACAAGCTGGCCGAGAAGACCGCTCCGGGAGTGGAACCAATCGCCGATCTGGCGGCTCCCGAGGCGCCTTTCGCCGAGTAACGCGCTGCTCGCGCTATCATGAGGGGCCGGTCGCTCCGCGCGACCGGTCCCTTTCGGTCTTCAGACCACGGGAGATGAGCCGGCTTGCCGCGTATGACGTCCTACAACGGCCGAAGTGTCCTGGGGAGCGATGGGCGTGCTCTGGGGCGCGTGAACGCGGTCCTGTTCCACGCGTCCGAACCGCGCGTGGTCGGCGTTCAGATCGATCCGGGCGTCCTACTCGGCGTTATCGACCGGAAGCCCTCCTTCGCGCTGCTCACCGAGCTCGCGCTCAGCGAGGACCGCATGTCATTCCAGCTGTCCGACACCCGACTGCCGAAAGACGGCGCCGGCGAACGCGCTCTCGGCTTCAGCTGGGACGACTCGGTCATCTGGCTACGGATGCCGGTACGCTCCGAGGACGGCGGGGAGGTCGGCACCGTGCACGACGTGACGTTCGACGCCGAGACGGGCGTGGTCACGCTGCTTCGCATCTCGGGCGGCGCTGTGGGCGATGTCGCCGTCGGCAGGCTCGAGGTGCCCGGTGAGCTCGTGCGCGGTTTCGACGGCGAGGCCGTGGTGGTGCTCCCCGGCTACGCCGACATCACGGCGGAGGGTGGTGCGGCCAAGGTCGTCGCCTCGGGTGTCGCCGTGGTGAAGTCGCGGGGAGGCCAGGTGGCCGAAGGAGCGCTTGAGGTCGGTGTCGCGGCCTCCCGGGCGCTCGGTCGCTCGATCAAGGGCGGGGCCATCCGCAAGGCGATAGACAAAGCGAAGTCGCTCATGGACGAGGACGGGTAGGCGGCCATGGCGCGTCGTCTCATAGGGTTGAGCATCGCCGACAGGGACCACCTGCCTGCGCAGTGCTCCGACTGTGTGTTCTGGGAGTCCGCTGAGGTGCTGCCGCGCGAGTGCGGGTCGGCGTGCGACGCCCGAATCGCCGCCGACTGGGTGCGCACGGTAGCCGCCGAGTGGGGTGAGTGCGGCCGAGTAGCCGTCGAGGACGGGGCGTTCCTCGGCTTCATCAAGTACGCGCCTCCCGGCTATCTGCCGCAGGCGTGGAACATGCCGTCCGGCCCGCCGCTCGAGGGTGCACCGCTGATCGCCTGCATGCACCTGGCGCCCGAGGCGCGGCGCCACGGCCTCGGCGGCGTGCTGCTGCGGGCTGCGTTGCGCGACCTGGCGGGTCGGGGAGAGCGGACGGTCCAGACGTATGCGCTTGCGCGCCGCACGGACTACGAGAACGCGCCGATGGTGGGTGTCGAGTTCCTGCTGCGCAACGGCTTCACGGTCGTGAGGCCGCATCCGGAGGTGCCGCTGCTCAAGCTCGATCTCAAGTCGCTTGTCTCGTGGTCGGATAACCTCGAGGCGGTTCTCGAATCGCTGCGCATCCCCGTGCGGGTGCCCAAACGGGCCCCTGCCACGATCGCATCCGGCGGGCGACGCCCGTGACCGACGAGTCCGCGGCGCCATCCGGTCGTGCATCGGCCGAACGAGTGCGCCGCTTTCTGGACGCGCACGGTCTTGCGGATGGCGTGCGGACCTTCGATGTCTCGACGAAGACCGCGCAGGCCGCCGCCGAGGCGGTCGGCTGTGAGCTCGGGCAGATCGCCAAGTCGCTCGTCTTCACCGCCGACGGGACTCCCGTGCTGGCAGTGGTTGCAGGAGACCGACGCGGAGACGCAGTCGCGATAGGCGCGGTGACCGGTGCGACGAAGGTCAGGCTGGCCGACCCTGGCACGGTCCTTGCGGCCACAGGGTATACTGTCGGTTCCGTCTCGCCGTTCGATCTGCCCGCGGCGCTGACGGTGTTGATAGACGAGTCGCTGGGCCGCTACGACACGGTCCTGCCGGCCGCCGGGACCGCGAACTCCGTGGTCCCCGTGCCGTTCGATCGGCTTGTCGGACTCACGGGCGGACGAGTGGTATCCATCGGCCGATAGTGGGGTTATGAGCATCAGGAGACGCATAGCGCGCGGGGCGCGCGTTGTTCTGGTGGTCCTTCTGCTGGGCATCGTCGTCCCCTACACGCACCAGGGCTACGCGGCGATCGCTGTAACGGTTAACGGCGAGTCGGTCTCGCTTGCACGCGGCGCCACGGTCGAGGACGCCATCGAAAGCTGCGACGGGCTGCGCAACGGGCGAGTCTGGTCGGTCGCAAGCCATCGTGTGCTCTCCGAGTCGGTGTGCCGCCCCGGCCACGCACAGCTGAACGGCGCCTCGGTGCCACTCTCGGCCGCGGTCCGCAACGGCGATCGCATCGAGACCGTCCCCGGCGAGGATGTCGTCGAACCTGTGGTCGAGGAGTTCGTCGAGGTCGAGGTCCCCGCACGCACGATCGGCGCGGGCTCGGTGCCGAAGGTCGCAGTGGCGGGAACCCCGACCGTGCTCCTGGTGACCAAGGGCGCCGTCTCCGGTGAGACTGTGACGACCGAGACGGTCTCGGTCGGCGTCCCTGCGGTGGTTCGCATGGTTCCCGAGCCTGGCGCCAACGTGGTCGCACTCACCTTCGACGACGGGCCGTGGCCGGGACAGACCGAGCAGGTGCTCGCGATCCTGCAGGAGCGCAATGTGCCCGCGACGTTCTTCATGCTCGGCATGCGCGTGGAGCGTGCCCCGGATCTTGCGCGGTCGGTCGTGAACGCAGGCCATCTCGTGGGTAACCACACGTACTGGCACGTCGACCTCAGCGGGGTGCAGCCCGACGTGGCTCAGTGGGAGATCGAGGCCACCAGCCAGCTCATTCTGGAGACCACCGGTGTGCGCCCGGCGTGGATCCGCGCGCCCGGCGGCAGGCTTGGCGGGCCGGCCCAGGCGTACATCGCGCAGACGGGGATGCGTCATGCCCTGTGGACGGTCGACCCGCAGGACTGGAACGAGGGCAAGACGCCCGAGGACCTCGCGTGGAGCGTCATCTCCTCGGCACACCCCGGAGCGGTCATCGTGTTGCATGACGGCGGCGGCAACCAGGCGACGACCATCGCCGCGCTCCCGCTGATCATCGATGGACTGCGCTACTACGGCTACGAGTTCGTGACCCTCGACGAGCTTCCGACGGTCAGGTCTGACTGGTAGCGCACCTCACGGTTCGGGTGGGGGTCACCAGGATGTCGACCGGACGGTCGCGGTCTTCGTGGGGGACCTCATCGAAGACCTGCTCGTCGTAGGCGATGCCGATCGTCGGCGGTGCGCCATCGGGGCCGGCGAACAGCGTGTCGTAGTAGCCTCCTCCAAAGCCGAGCCGGTTCCCCTCGAGGTCGAACGCGACGCCCGGGACCACGATCACCGAGAGATCGGTAAGCACGGCACCGGGAGTGCCGTCGACAGGCTGCAGCAGGCCATACGGTCCTTCGGCGAGCACATCGTGGCTGTCGACCCAGTGGATGGTGAGGTCACGACCGCCCGCGACGCGTGGATACGCGATCCGCTTTCCGAGGTCGCGCAGTGCGTCCTCGAGCACGCTTGGGTCGGCCTCTTCGGGAGAGGCGCCGTACAGCATGACCGAGGCGGCGTCGGCGATTTCGGGCAGCTGAAGTGCGCGCTCGGCGATCGCATACGCGTGGGCCACACGCATCTCGGGCAACACGGTTCGCCGCGCCGCCCGCGCCCGCAGTCGGACGACGGTCTTGGCGCGGTCGAGTTCCTCGTGGCTGGAAGCGAATACCATACGCTCAGCATACCCCGCCGTCAGCCGATGCCAACGAGTGTCATAACCAGAAGTGCCCCGGTGAGGGTGATAACGACGGCGATGGTGGTCCAGGAGAGCACGTTGTTGAGACGCCCGTTGACGTGTCTGCCCATGATCGTCCGGTCGTTGATGATGATCATCATGAACACCAGCAGGAACGGAAGCAGCACGCCGTTGATCACCTGAGAGACCAGCATGATGGCGATGAGGTCGAGTCCCGGGATGAGGATCACCGCGGCGGCCGCGACGATGACGAAGGTGTAGAGGGAGTTGAACAGCGGCGCCTCGGCCCAGCTTCGGTCGAGGCCGGACTCCCAGCCGAACGCTTCGCAGATCGCGTAGGACGAGGTGAGCGGCAGCACCGCCGCGGCGAGCACCGAGGCGGACAACAGGCCGATGGAGAACAGCAACTCGGCGTAGGGGCCGGCGAGTGGCGCGAGCGCCCGGGCCGCATCCTCGGCGCCGGTGATCTGGATCCCCGCGGGGTGCAGGACGGTCGCGGTGGTGATGATGATGAAGCAGGCGATCAGGTTGGCTGCGAGCGCGCCCACCATCACGTCCCAGCGTGCAAGCGACCACTCCTTCACGGTGGTGCCCTTGTCCACGATGTTGCTCTGAAGCAGGAACTGCATCCACGGTGCGATGGTCGTACCGGTCAGGCCGATGGCGAGCGCGATGAACGCGCGGTCGGGGATTACCGTGGGGACCACGAACGAACGCCCGACCTCGAGCCAGTCCGGTCCGGCGAGGAACGCCGCAACGACGTACGCGATGAAGATCGACGACAGCGCGAGCAGCACGTTCTGGACCCGCCGATAGCTCCCGCGCACCACAAGCAGCCACACGACGAGCGCCGCCACCGGCACCGAGACGAAGCGCGGCACGCCGAAGATCTCCATGGCCGCGGCGATTCCCGCGAACTCGGCCACGGTGGTGGCCGCTGTGCTCGCGAGCAGCATGAGCATCGCGCCGAAGGTCAGCCGAACGCCGAAGCGCTCGCGGATGAGTGCGGCGAAGCCCTTGCCGGTGACGGCTCCCATCCGCCCCGCCATCTCCTGCACGATCATGAAGCTCGGCGTCATGGCGAGCATCATCCACAGCATCGCGTAGCCGTACTTCGCGCCGGCGACCGAGTACGTGGAGATGCCACCGGCGTCGTTGCCCGCCGACGCGGCGATGATCCCCGGGCCGATGACGGCCAGGAGCGCGAAGAACGGCAGCCGCCGCTTCTTGTCGGTCGTGGAACTCACGCGTTAGCCCTGAGGCATAAGGTCAGCCGAGACCCACAGGACGCCGGCCAGATAGGCTGCGGCCATGTAGATCGCTGCGGCGGCAATCATGGCCGTCACGGCGAGCGCTGTTCCCGAAACGCGCTTCCCCTCATCGCTGCGCTTGAGTGCGAGGTGGCCCAGTATCGTGCCTACCAGCACGGATAGCAGCATCGCGGAGAACGTGGCCACTCCGAAGGGCATCGCGAAAAGGGCTGCTCCGCCATACCCGAGCCAGATGAACGCATAGGCAAGGGCGGCAGCGACCAGGCCCGTCACCACGCCGATGGATGACTCGCGCAGCAGGCGGCGAGCCAGGGATGGACGACTCTCCGAATCGGCACCCTCGATCAACTCAGCGAGGCTTCGCGACGAGATCTCCTCGATCGTGCGCAACAACACCGGCATCAGCACGAGCGCCCACGGCACGAATCGGACCAGTGCGGTGGTCACCGCCGTGTCCATCGTCTCGGCGAGCCCGGGCCGGACGGTGTAGTACACGGCGAGGTACAGGAGCAACGCGCCGGTCCATACGAACACCCACGCGGCGCGTCGCACCAGCCACCACCACGTGTTCGCCAGCCCGCCGCGCTCGCGCGTGGAGCCGGTAGCGATCGCCAGATCCTCGGCGGACTCCTCCTCCATGACATCGAGGGCGTCGTCGACGGTCACGATGCCGAGCAGCTTGCCGGTCTCGTCCACCACCGGGAGCGCGAGCAGGTCGTACTTGCTCATCGTGTCGGCCACGTCTTCCTGGTCGTCGTCGGGACCGACCATGATGACCTCGCGCTCCACCAGCCCGGCCACCGGAGTCGTGGGCTCAGACATCACGAGGTCGCGCAGCGAGATCACGCCCTCGAGGCGCCGGTTCTCGTCCACCACGTAGATGTAGTAGATGCTCTCGTGCTCGGCCGCGCCGGTGCGCAGGTAGTCGATCACCTGCTGGACGGTCATCTCGTCGTTTACGGTGGTGACCTCGGGCGTCATGATGCCGCCCGCTGTCTTCTCGCGGTAGCCGAGGAGCGAGCGGATGGCGCTCGCCTCCTGCACGCCCATCAGGCGCAGCAGCGCCTCGGCCTTGTCGTACGGCAGGTCGCCGATGATGTCGGCCGCGTCGTCGGGGTCCATCTCTTCGAGGATGTCGGACGCCCGCTGATCGCCGAGGTCGTCGATGAGGTCTGCCTGGAACTCGTCCTCGAGCTCGGCGACCGTGAGTGCGGCCTGCACGTTGTCGAGGTGCTCGAACACCCGCGCGCGCTGCGTGGGGCCGAGTTGCTCGAGCACGTCGGCCACGTCGGCGGGGTGCAGCTCGTGCAGCCGCTTGTGGGTGACGGAGAGCCGCACGTGGCTGAGGTCGCGGTCGAGCAGGTCCATGTAGTTCCACGCGATGAGGCTCTCGGGAAGCTCGCGGCCGACGAGTCTGGCCAGTCCCGCCGCCGCATGCTCGACCACCGGATGCAACCCGCGCAGAATGCCGCGGATGCCCACCTCGGCGCCGAGTAGCCGGAGCTGGCCCTTGCTCTCGGAGAGCTTGAGGTCGTTCACGCGCACGACCTTCATGCCCTGGGTGTCGACGATCTGCTTGTTGAGCAGGTCGCGCGCGAGCAGCACCTCGTCGGGCTGCAGGTAGCTGAAGCGCAGCGCGGGGCGCTCGGCCGAGAGCTCGACGTGCTCGTCGGTGAGCGCGGCCACGTACTTGCGCCATGACAACATGAACGGTGTCTTGGTGGGGCCGAGGAAGGCGAGTGAGGTGACGCGCGGGAACACTTCGCCGGTGGCGATCGCGATGTCGCTGATCTCGCCGATGACCTCGCCGGCAGCATCCACCACCGGCTTGCCCAGCATCTGGGTCAGGTAGAACATATGGCTCCTTCCCTCCCGGCGGCTATCGCCGGCAGGTCGATCGTGACGGGGGTCCCGGACCCCGACGCGATCGTCAGGAGCCGGGACCTAGGGACTTGATGGAGTCACCAGGGTCCGTTTCTCTCGGCAACAGTGCAGACGACGAAAAGAGGCCCCTCATCTGTGAGACGGGGACCTCGCTGCGGCGTGCACCGCGTACGACGCGGCATCAGGCTCGCCGCACCGCTGCTCCGTCCCTCGTCTGCGGATTTGGCACTGTCCGACGTAGGGCACACGAGAATCTCGTGCGGCGAGGTTCCGCCTTTGCAGTCCCAGCCACGTTAGCCTTCCCCTTAAGCCGGGGAGGGCTGTTATACCCATTGGCGTCTCTCGACATTTCCGGGCAGTGGCCTGTGTTCGAACAGGAGCCGCACCGTAACAGATGGAGCGCTCTTGTCGCTGTCAATGCGTCGAGCCGCGACGCACCTGCGATTGTAGGCCTGAGCAGCGGAAACGGCAAGAGTGTGAAGCGCATCACGTGCCTGCAGGAATCGGGCGCAGCGAGAGGCGACTCTGCCGCTTACGGCCGCTGCGGGGCGAGGCGGCAGGGCCTGCGGCCATTCCCTCGGCTTCGGCCGCCGTCTAGCCGCCGAGCGCCTCCAGCCACGCCTGCCCGAACTCCGCCCAGCCCTCGGTCCGCTCGCGCTCGGTGCGCCACACATTGTCGCGCGGGGTGCTCGCCAGGCCACTCACCACGCCGTTACTGCCGAACGCGTTTGCCACCAGCGCCATCACGCCCACAGCGTCGGCCATCTGAAGGTCGGTGGCCGAGTCGCCGATCGCGGCGGCCTGGTCGCGCGTGAGGCCCCGCCATGCAAGATCCAGGTCGATCGCCCGGGTCTTCGAAACGCCCCGCGGTACCACATGATACGCGTGGGGCGGCATGTCGCGGCAGGTGAGCGTTCCGTAGCTGCGCAGCATGCCGTTATCCACCAGGTCGAGCGGGAGCGGGAGCGTGTCGAGGACTGCCTGGCCCTCGGCAACATCCAGACAGCCCCTGAGGAGCAGCGAGACCTCTCGGTCCATCTGCCACGGTGCGTAGTGTTCGATGCGGCCGGGGAGGGCCTCCATGAGCGTCTCGGCGGCACGGACCCCGTTGATCGCCTGAAAGGGCGTCATGCCTTCGGCGAGCGCATCCTGGGCCCAGGTGCCGTGGTCGACGCGCTCCTCGAAGTCCAGCCCCGCGCCGTGCACGATGATCCCGCCGGCCTCCGCGATGTAGCCGTCCCAGCCGAGGAGCTGCGTGAGCTCACGCAGCTGCAGCCGACCACGGCCGGAGATCGGCACGACCGACAGGCCCGCATGTGCGAGCGCGACGATCGCCTCGGCTACCACGAGCGACGGACGCGCCTCCGCGTCGGCGAGCACGCTACCGCCCTTGGCTACGAGCGTGCCGTCGAGGTCGGTATAGAGCACGCGCACGCCCGCGAGCGCTTCGAGAGCGCGCGGGTCAGTGGCGAGGAGCGGCGTGTCGGTCGACATGCGGGCGTTCCCTTCCCGAAGGTGCGTCCATTGTAGGTCATGCCGCTCCCGGTAGGTGCCCGGGGGAATACACACACCAACACTCCCCGAAAGGAGCAACGATGTCGTTCACGAAGCTGGCGGGGCCGTATGCGATCTGCGCGGTGGTGTTCTTCGCGGTGGACCTGGTCTGGCTTTCGATCGCCACCAAGCGCATCTACCAGCCGTATCTCGGCTCCCTGCTTTCGAGCGAACCGAAACTGGGTGTCGCGGCGGTCTTCTACCTGCTGTACGTGATCGGCGTCGTCGCGCTCGCGGTGGTGCCCGGACTTCGCGAGGGTGCGGTGCTCGGCGCGCTGTGGCGCGGGGCGCTGTTCGGACTGCTCGCGTACGCAACCTACGATCTCACCAACCTCGCCACGATCGAGGGTTGGGCATGGCAGGTCTCCGCGATCGACCTCGTGTGGGGAACCACCGTCACGAGCATCGTCTCCGTTGCCGGATACTATGCGGGGAAGTGGTTGGGCATCAGCTAGGTCTCTGCCGAAGGTCTGACCGGCGCCCGTGGTACAAGGACGCCCGCTCCGGACGGAGCGGGCGTCTTGAGGTGCACGAGCAGTGCCGGGCTACTCCATCGGCCAGCCTGAGAAACCGCGGTGCATGACGCCGGGGTTCATCTCGGCGTCGAACCCGCCGTGCAGCTGCGCGTGTTCCGCGTGATGCAGACCGAAGTCACGGCCCGCGCCACCCGAGCCTGGTAGTGCGAACGCCGGAGCGGCGAGTACGAGTATCATCACGATAGCCAATGCGATCACGATCATCGTCCGTGTCATGGCCCCTCCTTTCCTTTCGCCGAGGGCTAACCCTCTGGCGACGAAGCCTTAACAACACTTAATACCCTCAGAATTGTCGAGGCAAACCCCGGTCCCTGGGGGTCGACTGCCGTCCGCCGAGGCATCATGCCACCCGCCGACTCGTGTGCCGAAAGGCGCCATCCGGGGTCTATACTGGGCACGCTCGCGCTCGCGTCGTCGCCCGAGGAGGCTCTCCCGTGACCGATCAGTCAGGTATCCCGTTCCCGCACTATCGCTGCGGCGAGTGTGGCAAGGAACTCCCACTCACGCAGGCCAGACTTACCGTGACGTGCGACGGGCATCAGCCCGGCAGGAGCGATGTGGCCGTGGAGGTACGCGCTGCCACGCGCGCCGATCGCGGCGATATCGAGGACATCTGCGATCAGGCGCTCGGAGAGACCGACGTGGACGTGTTCGGGCGCTCGTTCGACGTGCTGGGTCAGGAGAACCTCGTCGCCGCCTCCGAAGGCCGCTTCGCGGGTGTCGTCTCGCTTGCGGTGGATGGGGGCGACCTGGCGGTCGTGTTGCTGAGCGTATTCCCCGGTTTTCAGGGCCACGGCGTTGGCGGTGCGCTCCTCGACGCCGCAGTGAAGGTGGCGGCAGACCGCGGTCTGCCCGGCGTGAAGGCGGCGATCAGCAACGACGACGTTCCGTCGTTCTCCTTCTACCAGCGGCACGGTTTTGTGATCGACTCGGTAGCCAAGGGGCTGCTTGCGGACCGCTATGGCTCCGCCGAGCCCGGCTTCTCAGGGATTCGCGTGCGCGACGAAATCCGCCTTCGGCGTTCGGTGTGCCCGGCCTGACGGCGTGCTACTGCGCGGTCTCTCCGTCTGCACCGTCCGACGCGGCCAGCATGCGCTCGACGTGCGCGCGCAGGTCGCTCGGCGTGAACGGCTTGGTGAGGTAGTCGCTACAGCCGAGCGACGCGCCGTGCTCGAGGTCCACCTTCTGCGCGGCCGTCGTGAGCATCATGACGGGCACTTCTGCTGTCTCGGGCCGCAGCCGCAGGAAGTGCAAGACCTCCCAGCCATCGAGCTTGGGCATGGTCACGTCGAGCAGAATGAGATCGGGCGTGCGATCGAGGGCGAGTTCGAGCGCTTGCTCGCCGTCCACCGCCTCGATGAGCTCGTGTCCGAGCGAGCGTAGCGCCGCCTTCACGAGCATGCGGATCTGCTGGTTGTCGTCAGCGGTGAGTATGAGCCGTTCGGCTGCCACATCTGCCCCCTGGAAGTGACGGTCGGATGGTCTCTCTAGTCGCGATCGCGGTGCATGATCTCGACGATCTTGTTGAGCTTGGCTTCGCGGCTCCTGCGCTCGCGCTCGTGCTCGGCACGCCGTGCCGGATCCAGCATCGCCGAGATGTGATCGGCCACTTCCGAAGGCTTGAACGGCTTGGGCAGGTAGTCGCTGAATGGGTCAGCGGCGATCTCCCGGTGCTGCTCCTCGAACGTGCCCGCCGCCGAGAGGAAGAGTATCGGAAGCTCCTTGGTCGCAGGGTTCTGGCGGAGCTTGTCGTGTACCTGATGGCCGGTCATTCCCGGCATCATCACATCGAGGACTACAAGATCCGGCTTCTCGGCAGCAACCATGCCCATCGCCTGGAGCCCGTCTTCGGCCTCGAGGACTTCGAACCCACGGCCCGTTAGGGCCACGTTCAGCAGTCTCCGAATCGACGATTCATCATCGACAACGAGGATCCTCTTCATGCGCAGACGTCCCTTCCGCTAGGTGCCGAGGATCTCCCCGACCCGCTGACACAAGTCCTTCGGCGTGAATGGCTTGCAGATGTACTCGCAGGCCCCCCCGGCCAGCCCCTCTTCGACCTCGGTGCGCTGGCTCTTTGCGGAGAGCATGATCACCGGTATGTGTTCCGTCGCCGGATCGGCCTTCAGTTTATTGAGAACCTCGTACCCTGTCATCACCGGCATCATCACGTCGAGCAAGATCAGGTCCGGGGTCTCGGCGCACGCCAAGTCGTATGCTTCGCCGCCGTCCGTGGCCTGTAGGACTTCATACCCCCTGTTCGCGAGGGTGAACGACACCAGCTTCCTGATGTGCGGTTCGTCATCTGCGATGAGGATCCGGGTCACCGTGCCTCATCCTCCGTCATGACCGACTCCACACGCGTGACGAACTCCTCGACATCGAACGGCTTGCTCACGCGCTCCGTTGCCAGTCCGAGCACGTCGGATCGTTCGCGATCGATCGGGTAGGCGGACATGATGACCACGGGAATGTCCATGGTCTCCTCGCTTGTCTTGAGCTCCTCGAGGACCGCGTAGCCGTCCATGACCGGCATCCGCAGATCGAGCAGGATGGCGTCCGGCTTGGCGCGCTTGACGGCGGCCATCGCCTCGCGTCCGTCGTAGGCGCCCATCACCGTGTAACCGCGCTGCTTGAGTGTGTGACAGAGCAGGTCGACGATCTGCTTGTCATCGTCCACCACCAGGACCACGGGTGCAGCGATCGAACCCACGAGGCCGTCGATCACGCCGATCAGCCGGTCCTTGTCGATCGGCTTCTCGAGATAGCCGGCCGCGCCGCACCGTTCGCTCTTGCCCTCATCGCAGATGATCGACAGCACCACGACAGGGATGTCCCGAGTGGCGGCATCTCCCTTGAGCTTCTTGAGCAGCTGGAACCCGGCGCCCTCGTCGAGCATCACGTCGAGCGTGATCACCCGCGGCTCGAGCTCTACCGCGTACTCCCACGCTTCGCCGGCCGTGAACGCCTTGACCACCTCGTAGCCGCGGCGCGACAGATAGGTGGCGATAAGATTCGCCACGTCTTCGGAGTTGTCGACCACCAGTACCCGACCGCCGGGGGAGCCGAGCGGGCCTTCGAGCGCAGGGGTCCGCACATGCTTGTCCGAAGCGAGCGGCAACTCGAACCAGAACGTGGAGCCCTCTCCCTCGGCGCTCTTCACACCCACGCGTCCGCCGAGGAGTTCGATGATGCTCTTGCAGATGGACAGACCCAGGCCGGTGCCGCCGATCTCGCGCGTGAGCGAGGAGTCGACGCGGTAGAACTTGGTGAAGAGCTTGCCCTGGTCCTCCGCTGCAATGCCGATGCCCTGGTCGGTGATGCTCACTCGCACCATCTTG
This sequence comes from Coriobacteriia bacterium, assembly GCA_030652115.1. Taxonomy (NCBI): domain Bacteria; kingdom Bacillati; phylum Actinomycetota; class Coriobacteriia; species Coriobacteriia bacterium. Next base: position 274,383 of record JAUSBK010000001.1, read on the forward strand.
TCCTCCACCGAGGCACGTACGTGCACGTCGCCGCCTTCGGGTGAGTACTTGATGGCGTTGCTGATGAAGTTGATGAGCACCTGGCCCACGCGATCGGGGTCTCCCGCAGCGAGTGGGAGGTCCTCCGGGACGTCGGCGTGGATCGTACGTCCCAGCTGGTCGAGCACGGCCCTGAACGTGTTGACGGCGCCGGCTACACGCTCGGCCACATCGAGGGGCTGCACCTTGAGCACGATGCGGCCGCTCTCGATGCGGGAGATATCCAGCATGTCGTTGATGAGGTCCACGAGCCGGTCGGAGTTCTCCTTGACGATGCCGAGGAACTCCTGCTGGATCTCGTTCACCTCGCCGGCCTCGCCGTCGAGGATGAGATCGATGTAGCCCTTGATCGACGTCAGCGGCGTGCGCAACTCGTGGCTTACGGTGGAGACGAACTCGTTCTTCATCTGCGTCGCCTCGCGCTCGGCGGTGACGTCGCGGATGTTGGTTATGGTTCCGAGGTAGCTGCCATCGTCATCGAGCACCGGGTCAACCCGCACGTCCACGATGCGGTGCTCCGGCTCCTCCATGCGGACCTCGCGCAGCTGGGTGCCGGTCTCGCGCACCGTGCCCTCGGGATCCGCGGCCAGACGGAAGACCTTCCACGTGTCCGTGATAAGGCCCACCAGGGCCTCCGCGCCGATGCCAAGGATGCGTTCCGCAGCCGGGTTCACGAAGGTGATGCGGTCCTCGGCGTCGAAGACCACGATTCCGTCGCTCGTGCTCGTGAGGATGGCTTCCGAACGCCGTCGCACGGCGGTGATCTCGGTGTTGTCCCTGATGGTGACGACCGCGCCCCACGCGATGCCGTCCACATAGGGGGTCACCGTGAACGTGTAGTCGTTCCCGTTGAGCTCGCACTTGGAGACGACCGCGCTCTGCTTGTCGAGCGCCTCACGGAGCGCGGCATTGAGCCCACAGACGCCCAGACCGTCAATCGGGATGCCGACACACTCGTTCCGTACGACGCCGAGCATGGCCGAGGCGGCCTCGTTGATCATGCGGACCGTGCGATCGGGCGACACGGCGATCATGCCTTCGCTCGTGCCGGCCAACAGCGCCCTGATGTGCGAGTAGCTGCGCCGTTCGTTGCTGTCGGGCACCGAACACCACCTCCGTATGGGCATACCTCCACACCGGACTATTCGGGTTAGTCACCCTGAATCCTGCCTGTGCCGAGCACGAGCGGCCGCTGATAAGGCTTGCGTCTCTCGCGGTCCTGCGAACGGGCAGAGCGCGCCTGTCTCCAGGCACGCTCTGGCGGTGTGTATGGTGCCCCCTGCTGGAATCGAACCAGCGACACCAGGTTTAGGAAACCTGTGCTCTATCCCCTGAGCTAAGAGGGCGGGTCGACGCCCGCTAATGGTACCCGACTCGGCACGGCGGCTCCACCTCGGCGTGCGTGCCCGCATGCGCGGGTATGAACCCGGCAAGCACGATACGAGGAGGCGGCACGACGGCGTGAGTGCCGCTGTACGGGCGGGGCTGACATGCCGATAAACTCGGATAGGGACCGACAACGGAGGTGCACATGAACCGCTATGACCTCGACTGCCGTGGGCAGAAGTGCCCGATGCCTCTCGTGAACCTGCAGAAGCGCATGAAGGAGATCGAGCCGGGCGACGAGGTGGACTTCGTGGCCGACGACTCGAGCTGCGTCCAGGACGTTCCGGCCTGGTGTGGCGTCACGGGTCACGAACTCGTCTCGATCGAGAAGAAAGACGGTCTCATCACTGCGCTGCTGAAGCGCGGTCCACACTAGATTCACACTCCAGACCTACGCGCGAGGGTGCGTCTCGGGCATCGAGCACGTACAATGCACCGTGCCGGACGTTGATGTCCGCGCTCGCGAGTCACGGAGAATCCCCTGCGCTCTCTGCGGACATTGGCTACGTTCCTCGTGGTGGTGCTTGTCGCCACCGCGGTGACGCTTGCCGGCCTCAGTTGGTGGCCGCTCGTGCTCCCGCAGCACGCGATGGCCACGCCCGACGTGGTCACCTGGCCGGAGGCCTCGGCAGAACGCACGGTGCCAAGGCCTCCCGACCCGGTCGAGCGCTTCACGATCGTAGCGGTCGGCGACCTGATGGCGCACCTCCCGCAGGTCTCGGCGGCCAAGACTACATCGGGCTACGACTTCACACCGTGTTTCGCCCCCGTGGCCTCCCGCGTGTCGGCAGCCGACCTGGCGATCGGCAACTTCGAGACCGTGATGGCCGGCAGCGGCGCCGGGTACACCGGGTATCCAGCCTTCAACACGCCTGACGAGTACGCGCAGGCGGCCGTGGGCGCGGGCTTCGACGTGCTCACGAACGCGAACAACCACGTACTCGATCGAGGGACGAACGGACTCACCCGCACGCTCGACGTCCTCGATGGGCTCGGTGTACTCCATACCGGTGCGGCGCGGACCGCCGAAGAGGCCGACCGCGTCCTCGTCGCCGATGTGCGCGGCGTGAAGGTCGCTGTCATCGCCTACACCTACGGGATGAACGGCGCCTCCGCACCCGCAGGCAAGTCGTGGATGGTGAACGTCATCAGCGAGCAGAAGATGGTCGCCGACGTGAAGGAGGCGCGCGCGCTGGGCGCCGACCTCGTGGTCGTGAGCATCCACAACGGGACCGAGTACCAGCGCCAGCCCTCGGCAGCGCAGGAGAAGCTCGAGCAGGCGATGGTGGACGCCGGCGCCGACGTGGTGCTCGGCAGCCATCCGCACGTGATCCAACCGATGAAGACGGTGGAAGCGACTCGTGCCGATGGCACGCCGCGGACGGCGTTCATCATCCACTCCCTCGGCAACTTCGTGTCGAGCCAGCGCCCCCGGTACCGCGACACCGGGCTGATACTGCAGTTCGAGTTCGAGAAGAACCTCAAGACCGGCGTGACCACGCTGCTTGGGGTCTCCTACGTGCCGGTGTGGGTGGACGAGACCGACGCCACCGGCGCAGAGACCCGCGTGCTCCCCATCGGCGACGTGCTGGCCGATCCGGCGTACGCGGGCGTGAGCGCAGCCGAGCGGACGAAGATGCAGCAGGCATGGGACGACACCACTACGCACCTCGGGAGCATCGAGACCACGCTTGCCGATACCGCGGCGGTGCCGTTCTACCGCACGGCGGCTACGCGGTAGGCGCCCCTAGCGCTCGCCGCCGCGATCGGGCTCGGGACCGAAGCGGTATCCGCGGTCGAGTGCGGCAATAGCGCCCATCTCCTCGGCGGTGAGCGAGAAGTCGAACACGTCGGCGTTCTCGGCCACACGCCCGGCATGCACGGACTTGGGGATGGTCACGACCTCGAGCTGGAGCAGCCAGCGGATTGCCACCTGGGCCGGGGTCTTGTCATGCGCCGCGCCGATCGCGACGAGCTCTGGCACCTCGGCCACGCGGCCCTTCATGAGCGGCGCCCACGCCTCCACGACGATGTCGTGCGCCTGGCAGTACGCGCGCAGCGCTGGTTGCTGCAGCCAGGGGTGGGACTCGTACTGGTCGACCATCGGCGGCACGTCGGCCACCGCGAGCAGGGCTTCGAGGTGGTGCTCGAGGTGGTTGCAGACGCCGATCGCGCGCACCGCGCCCTCGGCGTACAGGCGCTCGAGCGCGCGCCAGGTCTCGGGCGTCTGCGGGCGTGGCCAGTGCACGAGGTAGAGATCGAGGTAGCTCGTGCCGAGGAGCTTCAGGCTGCGCTCGTACGCCGTGAGCGTCTCGTCATAGCCCTGCTCGTCGTTCCACATCTTGCTCGCGAGGAAGATCTCGTCACGCGGCACGCCGCTTGCGGCGATCGCAGACCCGATGCCCGCTTCGTTACCGTAAAGCGACGCGGTGTCGATGCTGCGGTAGCCGAGTGCGAGCGCGGCCGCTACCGAGCGCTCCACGTCCCCGCCCTCGGCGGACTTGTACGTGCCGAGGCCGAGGCGGGGCATCTCGACCCCGTTCGCGAGACGGACCGTGGCTGTCATGTTCTCGAGCATCAGGCACCTCCTATGGGCATGATACCTGTGTGGAGGTGAGCTTGATGTTCGACGATCGCGTCTCGGCGGGCCGACACCTGGCAACGGCCCTCGGGGGAAGCGTCCATCCGGACTCGCTTGTCCTTGGCGTGCCGAGGGGAGGCGTGGTGGTTGCCGCCGAGGTGGCGCGGGTGCACTCGCTCGAGCTCGACGTCGTCGTGGTGCGCAAGATCGGCGCGCCGGGGAACCCCGAGTACGCGGTGGGCGCCGTGGACGAGGACGGACGAATCATCGGGGGGCACGACCCGTTGGTGGAGCGCGACTACCTCGAGCGGGCGGCCGAGGCCGGCCGGACCGAGATCGTCCGGCGCCTTGCGGCGTATCGCGGCAGCAGACCGGCGCCGCGGATCGCCGATCGCGAGGTGATCATCATCGATGACGGCATCGCCACCGGGCTTACGCTCGAGGCCGCGCTCGAGTCGCTCCGCCGCAGAGGCGCCCATCGGATCACGGTGGCAACGCCCGTGGCTGCCCCCGAAGCGGCCAATCGCATCACCGGTATCGCCGACGAACTCGTGGTGCTCGAGCTGCCGCACGGTTTCTCGGCGGTGGGCCAGTTCTATCGCGACTTCGGCCAGACGAGCGATGCCGAAGTGGTGGCCCTGCTTGAGGAAGCGTGGTCCCGGCGTGAAGCGAGCCCGCCGGAGGGCGGGCCCGCGTGAGTGCTGTTCGATCGCAGGCGAGCGCTACGGCACCTTGCCGACCTCAAGCTCCACCTGGTCGCCGCGCTTGGCCGACGCACCGGCGATCGGGAACTGGTTGATGACGAAGCCGTCCTCGGGCGCATCCACGTAGACCACCTTGGGCACGAGTCCCGCGGCGGTGATGATCGAGCGCGCCTCGGCCTCGGGCTTGTCACGCACCTCGGGCACGATGATCACTTCGGGACCCTTGGAGACCGCGATCGTGACGGTGCTCCCTGCCTCCAGCACGACGTTGGGGCTGGGGTCCTGCATCATCACGGTGCCTTTGGCTATGGTGTCGCTGAACTCCTCGACCACCGACACCGCGAGCCCCACGGCCTCGAGGGTGGCCTTGGCTTGCGCCTGCGCCTGACCCACGACGTTGGGGACCTTCACTTGCTCGATGCCGGCCGACACGAACAGGATCACGCGCGTGCCCTTGGGCACCGGCGTGCCCGCGGCGGGCTCGGTGCGGATCACGAGGCCCTTGGCGATGGTGGCGCTGTTCTCGTCGGTGGTCTTGTCGTACTCGAGATCGCCGGTGGAGCGGAGCGCCTCGATGGCAGTCGCCTCGGGCATGTTGGTGAGGTCGGGCACGGTCACCTGCGCGATGCCCATGCTCACGACGATGTTGACGGCCGCGCCCTCCTCGACCTCGGCCCCGGCCTCGGGGTCCTGCGAGATGATCAGGCCGAGTTCCACCGTGTCGCTGTTCTCGGTGGTGATCTCGCCGAGCGCGAGCCCCCCGGCTTCGAGTGTCGTCTTCGCCTGCTCCTCGGTGAGGCCGGAGAGCGTGGGCACGATCACGCCGCCGCCGCCGCCCAAGAGCGCATAGGCGATGCCCAGACCGACGAGCAGCAGCACCGCTGCTAGACCGACCCAGAGCCACGGGTTCGTGCGCCGTTGCGGTACGGGACGGATCTGGGGGGCCACGGTCGGCCGCGTGCTTGCGGACTGCTCGATCGGCGGCAGCACGCTCGTGTGGTCGGCAGCGGCTGCTCCGCCGTACGCCCCGCCCACCGCCGCCTGACCGGTTGCGACGCGCCTGAGATCGTCGCGCATCTCGGCGGCCGAGGAGTACCGGTCCGCGGGATTCTTCCGCATCGACCGCAGGATGACCGCCTCGAGTGCCGGAGGGATCGATCCGCGGATCTGCCGCGGCGCGATCGGCTCCTCGTTCACCTGCGCGAGCGCGGTGGCTACGGGTGTCTCGTGGTCGAACGGCAGCTTGCCGGTCACGAGTTCATAGAGCGTCACGCCGAGCGAATAGAGGTCCGAGGCAGGAGTGAGGGGCTTGCCCTGCGCCTGCTCGGGGCTGATGTACTGGGCGGTGCCGAGCACCGAGTTGGTCTGCGTCATGGTGGTGTTGCCGGCGCGCGCGATGCCGAAGTCCATGACCTTGATCTGGCCATCCGGGGTGAGCACGATGTTGTGCGGCTTGATGTCGCGGTGGATCACGTCGTAGCCGTGCGCCACCGAAAGCGCCGCGCACACCTGCTGCGCGTACTCGGCAGCTTTGTGCGGGTCGAGCGGGCCGCGCATGACGAGCGACTTGAGGTCGGTGCCGTTCACGTACTCCATGACGATGTAGTACGTCTCGTCCTCACGACCCCAGTCGTACATGTTGACGATGTTGGGATGCGAGAGGTTGGCCGCCGCCTGTGCCTCCTGGCGGAACCGCGCGACGAAGTTGGGCTCCGACGCGTAGCGCGGGTGCAGCACCTTAACGGCCACGGTCCGGCCGAGGACGTCGTCCACGGCCTTGTAGACGTCGGCCATGCCGCCCGAGCCGATCTTCTCGGTGACGCGGTACCTGCGTCCGAATACCAGATCTTCCACGTCCGCCCTGCCCTCTCTCACCTGCAACGACACGCTCGCGCGCTGAACCATTCTATCCCATGGCCGCCGGAGGCGTGCGCCCCCAACGGCTCGCGCTGCCTACTGGGTGACCTGCAGCGCTGTCTCGAGCACCGGCCTGACCGCCGGTGCGGCCACCTGCCCGCCCACGCCCGCGTTCTCGAGCACGATCGCGATGGCCACGCGCGGCTCCTCTGCAGGTGCGAACGCGATGAACCAGGCGTGCGTCTCGACCGACTTGCCCGCCTCGGCGGTGCCGGTCTTGCCCGCGACCGTCACGCCGCTGATCTTCGCCCGCGTTCCCGAGCCACTCTCGACCACGCTCACCATGATGTCGGTCACTCGCGCAGCGGTCGCGGCATCGAGCGCGGTCCTCCACGTGCGCGGCGTGGTCGAGCTGAGGACCTCGCCCGCGCGATCCGTGACGGCGCTGATGACGTACGGCCGCATCACGTCTCCGTCGTTGGCGATGCCCGACGCCACGAGCGCCATCTGGAGTGCGGTCACCTGCGGGCCGGGCGGGCTGTCATGCTCGCCCACCGGCTGCCCCACACCTGCCCATGCCGTCTCCCACGTGGTCATCTCGGTCGGGTCGGGCATCAGCGAGGTGACACTCGGCAGGTCGAACGGCACCGGGCCGTTGATGCCGAACGCTTCGCTGCCCTCTACCAGTCGCTCGGCGCCGACGTCCACCGCAAGCTGTGCAAAGACCGTGTTCACCGAACTTGCGGTGGCCTTCCTGAGATCGATCGCACCGTACGAGCTGCCGCCGTAGTTGGTGACGGGCGCTCCGCCAATCTCGATGCTCGCCGGCCCTGTGTAGGTCGTGTCTTCGGTCGCCACCCCGCTCTCGAGCGCGGTGGCGAGCGTCACGACCTTGTAGGTCGAGCCGGGCGGGTAGAGGCTCATCGCCGCACGGTTGAGGAGCGCCGCGTTGGTGCTGTCCGAGGTGAGCGCCGTCCACTGGTCGTCCACGGTGCCCGGCGCGTATGCGGGGCTCGAGGCCATCGCGAGCACCGCGCCGGTGCGCGGGTCGAGTACCACGATCGCCCCGGTGCGGCCCGCGAGCGCGGCCTCGGCTACCTGCTGGATGCGCGAGTCTATCGTGAGCCGGACGTCGTTGCCGGGCACCGGGGTGCCAGCGGCGGCTTCGATCATGTCGGCGAACGACGCGAAGTTGCTCTTGCCCGAAAGCGCCTCGTTGCCGGCGGCCTCGACGCCGGCACGCCCGTAGCGAGTGGAGTAGTAGCCGAGCACGTGTGCCGCGAGCGATCCCTGCGGGTACTGCCGAACGTAGACGCTGCCGCTCTTCACCGACTCGGCGAGCACCACGCCGTCGGCCGAGATGATGGCGCCGCGCTCCTGGCGCATCTCGGCAGCCAGCCCCCGCGTGTTGGCGGGGTTGGCGGTGAGCGAGTCGGCCGCAATCGCCTGGACGTACGTGAGGTTGGCGGTGAGCGCGACCATCAGCGCGACCATGAGCCACGCCACCCCCGTGAGCCGTCTCGTGAGCGCGATGCGCCCGAGCAGCCCGGTGCCGCCGCTCACCACGATCTCGGTCTCGCTGCCGGTGCCGGTGTCGCCGGCGCGCATGAGCAGGCCGAGCAGGATGAAGTTCGAGAGTATCGAGCTGCCGCCGTAGCTCACGAACGGGAGCGTGATGCCGGTAAGCGGGATGAGCCGCGTGACGCCGCCGATGATCACGAACGCCTGCAGGCCGAAGGTGGCGACAAGCCCGGTTGCCGCGAGGGCCGCGACATCCGAGCGCGCCCGCGTCGCGGTGGCGAGGCCCCGCAGGCAGAAGGCGAGGTAGGCGATGATGAGCGCCGCTCCACCGAGCAGACCGAGCTCCTCGGCGATGGCGGTGAAGATGAAGTCGGTCTCGACGAACGGGATGCGCCCGGGCAGCCCGTGCCCGATGCCCACGCCGAGCACGCGTCCGGCGGCGAGCGCGAACAGCGACTGCGCGAGTTGATACCCGCGCCCCGCCACGTCGGCGAACGGGTCGAGCCAGATGGAGATGCGCTGCTGCACGTGATCGAACGCGAGGTACGCGCCCGCGGCGCCCACAGCGAACAGTCCCATACCCACCGCGATGTAGCCCGGACGGCCGGTCGCCGCATAGAGCATCACGAGGAACACACCGAAGAACAGCAGGCTCGAGCCGAGGTCCTTCTCGGCCACGAGCACGATGAGGCTCACCGCCCACATGGCGAGCAGCGGCCCGAGATGCTTCGCGGGCGGCAGCCACATGCCGAGGGTGCGCTTCGTGCTCACCGAGAGCACCTCGCGTTTCTCGGCGAGGTACGCGGCGAGGAAGAGCACGATGAGGACCTTGGCGATCTCGGCTGGCTGGAAGGAGAACCCGGCGAAGCGAAGCCACAGCTTGGCGCCGTTGACTTCCACGCCCACCAGGGCCGGCAGGACCAGCAGCACGATGCCGGCGAGTGCGATGGTGTACTTGAAGCGCGCGAGGCGCTCTAGCGAGGGCACGAGCACGAGTACCGCTGCGAGCGCGGCCACGCCGGCAAGCACCCAGAGCACCTGGCTCGCGGCGAGCTCGGCATCCAGGCGCGTGATGGTGGCGAGCCCGACACCGGTGAGCAGGAAGGCGATCGGCAGCAGGGACGGGTCGGCGCCGCGCGCGAGGTAGCGCGCGGCTGCGTGGGCGCCCAGGAAGCAGACGAGGAGCCCGACGGGGACAGTGATGGTGCTCCAGGTGAGCGTGGAGCCTTGCGCGCCGTGGACGAGCACGAAGAAGAGCACCACCACGGGAGCGGCGGCGAGCAGCAGGAGGAGCTCGGTGTCACGTCGGCTGCGCATGGGCGGCCTCAGGGTGCGGGGGTGGGCGTGGACTCCGCCGCGACCCGCGCCCGGTACCCGTCGAGCAGCGCCCGGGCCGAATCGAGCCCGTCGACCCGTATCCCCTCGGTAAGGCGGTTGGCGGTGATGGCGTCGAGGGAGGAGACCGGAAGCGTGGTCTCTTCCGAGAGCCAGCTCAGCTTGATGCCTGCGAGGCTTCCCGGCACGCCTTCGTAGACCGTCACCACGCCGTTCTCCGAGATGAGGTACGCCTGCGAGCGCGCGTAGGAGTCGGCGGCCCATGCGGCGGTGGCGACGACCGCGACCACTGCGAGCAGCCACAGGGCGCGCAGACCCCAGCGCGGTCCGCCCGGCTGCCGCGTCGGCTGGCCGTGCGTCGGTCGGCCGATGTCGACGACCACCGCGGTGACGTTGTCGTGCCCGCCCGCGGCGAGCGCTCGGTCGACAAGCGCGTCCACGGCGTCTTTCGGCGTGGGCTCCGAGGCAAGCACCCGGGCGATGTCGTCGTCGGTGACCATACTGGTCAGCCCGTCGGTGGCGAGCAGCAGGCGGTCTCCTTCGGCGGCCTGCACGTCGTACGAGTCGGCGAGCATGTTGGGGTCGCTTCCGAGTGCGCGCGTGATCACACTGCGGTTCGGGTGATGACGCGACTCCTCGGCGGTGAGCTGCCCCGAACGCACGAGGTCGGCCACCATCGAGTGGTCCTGCGTGACCTGCTCGAGCGTGCCGAGGTGCAGCAGGTACGCGCGACTGTCGCCGACGTGTGCGAGCGCGATGCGCGTGCCCTCGATCATCGCGGCGGTGAGCGTCGTGCCCATGCCGCTGCGCCCGCGGCCGATCTCGGCGGCCTGGATCACCGCGGCGTTCGCGCGACGGACCGCGCGTCCGAGCGCCTTGGAGTCCGCGGTCCTGGGGGCGTTCTCGAGCAGCTCGTCGATCGCGATCGAGCTTGCGATCTCGCCCGCCTGATGCCCGCCGAGGCCGTCGGCAACCGCAAAGAGCGGGGGCGCCACCAGGAAGGCGTCCTCGTTGTCGGTGCGGACGAGCCCGACGTGGCTGTCGCCCGCGAATCCCTCGGCATGCCGCGCGTTCACAGACGCACCACCTCGAGACGGTTCTGGCCGAGCTCGATCACGTCGCCCGCCGCGAGCGGCAGCGGGCGCGTGGCGGGCTGGCCGTTGACGAGCGTGCCGTTGGTCGAGCCGAGGTCCTCGAGCACGTGACCGTCATCGGAAGGCACGATCTTGGCGTGGGTCGAGGAGACGAAGTCGTCCGCGATCACGAGGTCCGCGTCGGGCGAGCGCCCGATGATCACGGGGCCTGCAAGGGGGATCGAGATGCCGGTGATCTCCTTCGGCCCGCGCACCACCCGTACTGCGAGGCCCTTGCGAACGTTCTTGGCCTTGCCGCCCACCATCCCGATGCCGGTCTTCACCGCGGCGAACAGGAACAGGTACAGCAGCGCTATCAGCACGATGCGTCCGAAGAGGAGTGCGACGTCGACCATGGCCTCAGCCCTTCGGCGCGTGATACACCAGGCGGGTCAGGCCGATCTCGACCACGTCGCCGTCAACGAGGCGCACGCGTTCGATCGGGCGGCCATTCACGCGCGTCCCGTTCGTGGAGCCGAGGTCGGTGATCGCCCAGCCGTCGTCGAGCCGGATGAATGCGGCGTGGCGACGTGAGACGTTCGCGTCGTGGAGCTGGACCTGACATTCGGCGAGCCTGCCCACCGTCACCTCGTCGCCGCCGAGCGCCACGTCGTGGTCGATGTCGCCGACGGTGACGGTTGCCAGGTCGCTTGCGCCTGAGGGTGCGTCGGGCAGGCGCACCGCCGGGCCCTCGTCGTGCTCGTCGACCTCGGCAAGCGCTGCGCTCACGCGAAACCGCCCGAGCTTGAGGTCGTCGTGGACGAGGAAGCCGACCTGCGGGCGTATGGGCAACAGGTAACCCTGCTCCCGCGCGTGATCGACGAGGTAGGTGGCAAGCTCGCCCGCGAGCACCGGCTTGAACGTGCCGAGCGCCTCGCTGTCCTCCGGCGAGAGGGCGACAGTGAACGAGGTCGGAGCGTAGACGGTTCCCACGCCGAGAACGCGTCCGTCGTCTGCGGCGCGGGTGAGCGCACGCGCGATCTCGACGGGCTGCACGGGCGAGCGGAACGCGCCCGCGAACAGGCCCTCGATACCGGATGCGATGCGATCTTCAAAGTCGGAGAGGATGCCCATGTGCCTGCGCAAACGTCGGCGACGTGCCAGCGGACACTCAATGATAGCAGGGGGCGCACCGTGGCGGCTCAGGCGTCAGCGTGCCGTTGCGTGCCACACGAGCGCGAGAGGCCTGCCGCTACTCCTCCTCGGGCCGCGTGGGCGCGCCGAGTGCGACGACCACGAGCGCAAGCCCGACGCCGAGTGTGAGGTCGAGCGCGAAGCCCTCGGGGCCGAAGGAGCGGCTGAGCCAGCTCCACGCAACGTACCCGCCGAGGAGCGCGGCGCCGCCTGCGAGCACCCCGGCGAACGCGCCCGCGCGGGTAGCGCGTCGGCAGCCCAGCGAGGTGAGCGCGCCGGCGAGCATCCACGCGAGGACCATGATGCCCGTTCCGGGGGTGAGCAGGCGCGAGACGGGGTCGGCCGCCACCGGCGCCAGTTGCAGCGGGTCGCTCAGGAAGTGCCAGCACACGGAGAGTAGCGGCGGCCACGCACCGGACACGACTGCCGCGGCAGCCACGGCGAGTGCCGTGACGCCGGAGGTCAGCGCGGCCACCAGCGGCGGGTACGCGAAGCCCAGCAGCAGCGGCGCGACCGGCGCGGCATGGACTACCCCGAGCGCCGGTCCGATGACCGGCGCGAACGCGTCGGTCCGGCCCGCGCGCCCGCGCGCTGCCCAGAAGGCGGCGAGGACGAGGCCGATCACGAGGCCCGGCAGCCAGCCGAGTGCGATCGCCGCACCCGCCGCAAAGAGCCCGAACCCGAGCGCGGCACCGAGCCCCGGCGCGAGTGCCGCCGCAAGCGCGACAACGACGGCGCCGGCGACACGGGCGGGCCGGTCGAGCCCGAAGCCCTCGATGGCGGAGTATGCAAGCCATGCGGACGCAATCGCGGCTATCGCGCGCCTGAAGGTGCCCGCATACGGCGCGAGCCGGTCCCAGAGCCCGAGGGGCGCTTCTCCGGCCTCCTCGTCTGACTCGTCGGTCCCGAGCAGCCCGTCGACCACTTCCGACAGCGACTCGCGACCGGCCTCGGGGCTGCCGAGGTGGGGCAGCAGCGCCCCGGCGAACGCGGTCGCGCTCTCGTATCGATCGAACGGGTCGGCGGCGAGCCCGGCCACCAGCACGTCGTCGATCGCCCGGGGGAGGTCGGGCTCGAACTCGGAGGGCGCGGGGAGGTCGGCCACGTCGATCTTGAACAGCGATCCCTCGGCGGTCTCCGCATCGAACGGGTTGGCGTTCGTGAGCACCTCGAAGGCGAGTGTCGCAAGCGCCCACCCATCGGTGCGTTCGTCGAGCGCCTGCCGACGTAGCTGCTCCGGTGGCATGTAGCCGATGGTGCCTGCCGCGCCGGTCGCGCGGCCGGTGATGTCGGTGAGGGCCGAGACGCCAAAGTCCGCCACTTTCACGTGGCCGTCGCGGGTGACGATCACGTTGGCAGGCTTGAGATCGAGGTGCAGCACGCCGTTGGCGTGCGCGAACGCGAGCGCGGCCGACACGCCGGCGACGATCGCCGCCGCCTCGTCGAGCGTGAACGGTTCGTCGGTAGCGTCGAGGATCTCGGCAAGCGAGGCGCCGTCGAGGTGCTCCATGACGATGAACGCCTCGTCGGCGTCCGTGTCCCACTCGTGCACGGTGACGATGTTCGGGTGGTTGAGCATCGCGGCGGTGCGTGCCTCGGCAAGGCCGGTGCGCGCGAGCGGGCGTCCGGCAGCGTCGAGAGGACGTGGCAACCGCTTGATCGCCACGCGACGCGCCATCTTGGTGTCGAATGCGAGGACGACCGAGCCGTGCCCTCCCGCGCCGAGATCGGCGAGGGGCCGATACCGATCGAGGATGAGCGGCGCCTCTACCACGCTATCGGCCGACGATCTCCACGAGGCTGAGCTCGAACGTGAGGTCCTGGCCCGAGAGCGGATGGTTGAAGTCGAGGACGACATGGCCGTCGAGGACCTCGGCAATGGTCGCCGCCATCTGCTGCCCATCGGGGCTCTGCACCCCGATGACCATGCCCACTTCGGGTTCCATGTCCGCGAAGATATCCATCGGCACGTTCTGGACCGCCTCCGGATGGCGCTCGCCGTAGGCTTCATCCGAAGGGATGGTGACCGTTGCCGACTCGCCCACGGCAAGTCCCGCCACCGCGGCCTCGAAGCCGGGGATCACGGACTCCTCACCGAGCGTGAACGTGAGCGGGTCGCTCCCTGCGCTGCTGTCGAACTCCGATCCGTCGGACAGCGTGCCCCGATAGTGCACGCGAACGGTCTCGCCGGTTTGTGGATTCACGGTGCGGCTCTCCTGTCTGAACGGTGCGTTTCAGCCCACACTCTACCGCACGCGGAGCCCCTGCGGGGCGACGCGGCACGAGCGGCACTCAGCGCTCGACGAGCGACATCGCCTCGGCCACATAAGCGGCAGCTTCGGCCCGGAGCGCTTCGCGGACTTCCTCCGGTTCGAGCGGTCCTTCGGCCGGTAGCGCGACGTAGGTGTGGAACGAACGCCAGTACGCCGGATCGCCGTGGATCGCGGGGTCCCAGACGCCCTCGAGGTCGATCTGCCACGCCTGGCGCAGCGCCGAGTAGCAGTCGAGTGCGGAGGTCACTGCGTGGTCGACCCGGTTGTCGGCGGGATTGCGGACTGCCAGTGCACGGTGCGTTGCCAGCGCCGTGCGCAGCGATGCGCTGAACTCCGCGTAGTCCGCATCGTCCTCCAGGGTCGCATCGATCTCGGCCACCGCCACGGTCATCCGGCGCGCGTTAGTTCCCGGCTTGGCGATCCCGAGCTCTACCGAGTAGGCCGCCAGGAGCACCACCGAGACGAGGACGACTGCGAAGATCCCGAGGTACACGGGCACCGTCGCGGCCTTCCTGCCTGTCTTGGCCGAGCGTGTCACCTACAGGCCCCTTCGCCGATTCCTGCTGGTAGTATACGAAAGGCGCACGTGTACACGCAGGAATCGGAGGACGGCATGGGGCTGGGGCAGGCACCGCACGCGGCTGACGCGCCGGTCGCGGTTCCCGCGAAGTCGCGTCGGGCGCCCTGGGCATTCGTGGCCGTGGTGGCCGCTGTGTGCCTCGGCGCAGGCATGCTGTTCGGCTACTCGTTGGCGCAATCCGATGTGCGCGACGCGCGCGCCGAGGCGACGGCGGCGCGCGAGAGCCTCGACCTGCTCGCAGAGGCGCATGAGACGTTGCACGAGCGCAACTGGATCCTGTACGAGGAGGCCACGGCCGCGCAGGCTGAGGCTGCCGCGCAGTCGCCCGATCTGCCGCCGGGCACCTACGGCGACGGGGTGTACGGCGTGGGAACCGACATCGCGCCCGGTACCTATCGCGGTGAGGTCACCGGCGAGTGGGGCTACTGGGCGCGCCTTTCCAACACGTCGGGCATGATCTCCGGCATCCTCGCGAATGCGGTCGTGCGCGGCGCGTTCGAGATTACCGTCCTGCCGAGCGACACCGCAGTCGAGCTGCGCGGCGTGACGCTCACGGCCGGGGGGGACTGACCACCCGCACGAGCTTGCGCGCCGCCCGCCGCGCGATTCGCAGAGGGAGCCGAAGGGCGGCCGCACCCCGCATCGCTCTGAGCTTTCGGGCGCGCTTGACGTGCTCGGCACCCGCGAGGTCGTAGGTCCGCGCGAACTCCTCGAGCTGCTTGAACGCACCGCCCTCGAGGTGCGCGGCGCGGCGTGCGTCCATGTCCGCCGCAGCCTGGCGGCCGATACTGGCCCGGAGTTCGGGGTCTCCGGCGAGCCGGGCCATCCACTCGGCAGCGTGATCCACGCTCGGCTCGGCCCAACGCGCGCCGCCGCCGGTCTGCGCATCCTGGTAGTCGTGGTGGAGCGCCTCCACCGGTATCAGCTCGAAGTCCACCAGCGCTGCGTTCTCGGCCGTAGCGAAATCCATGCTGCCGGAGTATGCGGTGGAGATGACCGGCTTGCCGAGCGACATCGCCTCCATGAGCACCAGCCCGAGGCCCTCGGCACGATGGAGCGAGACGAAGACGTCGCTCGAGGCGTACAGGCACAGTGCGTCGCGGTAGGTGAGCTGCTCCTCGATGAGCGTGACGCGCGGGTCGGTTGCGGCGATGGCGTCAAGTTCGTCCACGAGTGACGCGTACGCCGGGTCCACGCGCGCGTTGCTGAGCTTCACGAGGAGCCGCACGCGGTCGCCGCCACCGGCAGGAAACGCCTGCTGGAACGCCCGGATCCCGGCCCACGGGTTCTTCCGGCGCATGTCACTCGTCACGTCGAACGCCGAGAAGAAGACGGTCTCGTCGTCGGCAAGGCCCCACCGCGCGCGATCCGGCGCGATGTCATCGGGCAGGTAGACGGCAGTGTAGACGCGCATGAGCGGTAGGTCGGGAAGCGCCGTGCGCACCGTTTCGGCGACGAACTCGCTCGATGCCAGCACCACGTCCATCATCTCGAAGCCTTCGCGCCACGCCGGGGGCAGAACGTCGAGTTCCCAGGCGGGCAGCATCACGTTGATGCGCTTCTCGAAGGGGACCGTGAGCCACGTGCGCTGCACGAGGTTCCAGAGCGTGGGAGGATTGAAGCCGAAGAGGTTGATCGCGTAGGGCTGGCTTCGGTTGGATGCGATGTAGAGGTCCTCGTACGTACGGTCGTGGCCGCTTCGGCTGTCGCCGGTCTCGAAGTTGCGCACGGCCACCCGGTGTCCGCCTGCCAGCAGCACGCGAATCGTGCTGCGCAGCACGACGGCCTCGCCGAAGTTGCCGGATGCGCAGCCCATCACGTTGAAGCCGAATGGGGGTTTGGACGGCACGCGGACCTCCAGGTCGCGGGAGCGGCTGACGCCGCTACTCGAATCGGTATCGTAGCACCCCATCCGTACCGCCCGCGACAGAGCGTCGCTGCTGCTCACGGCACGTGCGCCACCATCTTCCCCCTGCTTGTGCGGCTGTGGTAATCTTCTCAGGCACCACACGCGGGTGTGGCGGAATGGCAGACGCGCATGGTTCAGGTCCATGTGGGGGCAACCCCGTGAAGGTTCAACTCCTTTCACCCGCACCACACGAATGAGCAGGGGCTTCGCCAAGACACTGGTGAAGCCCCTGTTGTTGTCTCAGGCATCTGAATGCTCGATACCAACTGGTTCGTCAAACGAGTGCGGCCATTGGAGATAGCGTCGTAGTCGCCTAGGGGCTCGGTTCGCCCGTTGGCTCACGGGCGTCCAGCACGCGCATGGTCGCCTCCAGCAGTATTGCCGCCGCTTCGCGCTGTGCAGCGAGGAGCAGGTCCGCCGCGTTCAACTGCATCTCGCGCAAGATGGCTGCCACCTCGTCGTAGGCTGCGAGTAGTGCTGCCTTCTGCTCATCGGGCAGCCCCTCCACGGCGTTCAGTTGCTTCCTATGGAGCGTCTCGGCGGCTCGCTTCTGAGACGCCTCGAGAATGTCCGCCGCCTTGTCCTGAGACACTTTCAGGATTGCCGCAGCCTTCATCTGAGAGGCCATCAGCAACGCCGTTTCTTGCTGCAACTCGACGGTCAAGCGCAGCAGTTCTTTCTCGCTCGATTGCTCGGAGCTTTCTTGAATGTCCGTCTCGTCCATGCTGTTGCCCCCAATGCCTCGGCTTACGCCTTGCGACCAATCTAGTGCTTGACGCGTGGGGTGGCAATTCTGATTGGAATGAGGTTCAGGTCCATGTGGGGGCAACCCAGCGGTACACTCATTACCAACATCCATCAGGGGTAGTCGAGATCGGGGGGAATGTGGACGCCATCATAGGTGTGCTCGGCGTGCTTGGAGCCGTGATCGTCCTTGCCATCGTCGGCATAGCGATCCTGTGGTTTCTCTTGGGCGTGCGGGTTATCCGCTCGGACCGCGTCGGCATCCTCGAGAAGTGGTGGTCGCCGAGGGGGTCCCTCAAGGACAACATCATCGCGCTCAAGGGCGAAGCCGGTTACCAGCCCGGCGTTCTGCGCGGCGGTATCCACTTCCGGACCCCGCTCATGTACCGGGTGCACGTGATGCCGCTCATCACGATCCCGCAGGGCAAGATCGGCTACGTCTTCGCCCGTGACGGTCAGCCGCTCGAGCCGCAGCAGACCCTGGCGCATCTGGTGAGCTGCAATTACTTCCAGGACGTCCAGGCGTTCTTCGCCAACGGCGGGCAGCGTGGTCCGCAGCGCGCGATCCTCCGCGAGGGCACCTACGCGTTCAACCTCGCGCAGTTCGTGATCATCACCGAGAGCCGAACCTTCTTCCTGCCGATGGGCAGCCGCGAAGAGGAGTCCACGATCATCTCGATGGCGCAGTACCTGCAGGCGCTCAAGGGCTTCGACCCGGTCGTCATCCGCGGTGCGGACGACCGCACCGGCATCGTGACGATCCACGATGGTCCGTCGCTGCCGGGGGGCGACATCATCGCTCCGACCGTGGGAGACGT
This sequence comes from Coriobacteriia bacterium, assembly GCA_030652115.1. Classification (NCBI taxonomy): domain Bacteria; kingdom Bacillati; phylum Actinomycetota; class Coriobacteriia; species Coriobacteriia bacterium. The sequence goes on from JAUSBK010000001.1 coordinate 292,397, forward strand.
CGCAACAGACCCGAACTACCACAACAGCTTCCAGAACCCCGAGAAGTTTCTCGCCGCGGGCGGCTACCGTGGCCGTCAGTACCAGGTACTGACCGAGGGCACGTACTTCATCAACCGTCTGTTCGGTACCGTCGAGGTCATCCCCAAGATTACCGTGCCGGTCGGTTTTGCCGGCGTGGTCGTGAGCTACATCGGTCCGCGCGGCGCGGACACGTCCGGCGAGGAGTACCGACACGGTGAGCTCGTGGCACCGGGCAGCCGCGGCGTGTGGAACGAAGCCCTGCTCCCGGGCAAGTACGCGTTCAACACCTACGCGGGCTCCATCGTGATGGTTCCGACCACCAACATCATCCTCAAGTGGGTGCGCGGCGAGTCCGGCGAGCACCACTACGACGAGAACCTCGCCGAAGTGAACCTCATCACCAAGGACGCGTTCGAGCCGCTGCTGCCGCTCTCCGTGGTCGTGCACATCGACTACCGGAAGGCTCCGCTGGTCATCCAGCGATTCGGCGATATCAAGATGCTCGTGAACCAGACCCTCGACCCGATGGTCTCGGCGTACTTCAAGAACGTGGGCCAGACCAAGACGATCATCGAACTCATCCAGCAGCGTTCTGAGATCCAGAAGACCTCATCGGTCGAGATGCAGGAGAAGTTCGGTCACTACAACCTCCAGCTCGAAGAGGTCCTCATCGGCACGCCGCACTCCCCAGCCGGCGACGATCGCATCGAGACGATCCTGATGCAGCTCCGCGACCGGCAGGTGGCGTTCGAGAAGCTCGAGACGTTCGAGAAGCAGCGCATCGCTGCCGACAAGGAACGCGAGCTCAAAGAGGCCCAGGCAACGGCCGAGCAGCAGACCACGCTCACGCAGTCGCAGATCAACATCCAGGTGCAGGAGAATCAGGCACGTGCCGACCTGCAGCGCGCGGTGCAGGACGCCGAGCGCGTGCGCACGCTCGCCAAGGCCGACGCAGACAGGGTCAAGACGCTTGCCGACGGTGACGCCGAGAAGATCAAGCTCATGGCGAACGCGGACGCCAAGAAGGTCGAGATGATGGCCGAGGCGGACGCTACCCGCGTGAAGAAGATCGGCGAGGCCGACGCTCTTCGCGTCAAGCTCATCGCGCAGGCCGACGCCGAGAAGGAAGCCAAGGTCGGTGTCGGCAAGGCCATCGCCATCGACGAGCAAGTCCGCGCCTACGGCGGCCCGCAGCTCCAGCTCATGCAAGACGTGATGACCAAGCTCGCGACGGCCATCGAGTCCTCCAAGGTGCCGATCGTCCCCAGCACCGTCGTCAACATGGGCGGCGAGGGCGGCGAGGGGGCCGGCGCGAACCTGAACGCCTTCGGCCTGCTGATGGGTCTCATGGCCACCGACAAGCTCGGCGAGTTCACCGCGGCGGCCGAGCGGCCGATCGATCCCTCGCAGCTGCAGATGGTCGCCGAGATCAAGAAGCAGATGCGCGACCAGGCGGTTGCCGAGGCCAAGCCGGCTGTGAAGCCGGCGGCGAAGGCGCCTGAGCCTCCGGCCGCGCCACCCAGCGCGGAGGTGTAGAAGACCACCCGCACGAATCGTACGAGAGGCCCCGCTTCCGGCGGGGCCTCTTCGCGTCCGGTCGTTGTGTTCGCGTTGCGGGGGGCACACAATGGCATGTGCGGGCGAAAGGAGCTCCACTGTGATTCGCCGGGTACTTCTCGCAACACTCGTTCTCGCAATCGCCGTGACGGCCTTCGGCTGCGACGGTGTCGCTGACGACACGACCGCGACCGACGATGCGGTCGACACAGGCGCACCAAATGCGGCGGACGGCGCGGTGGATGCCTCGGCGCTGCTCATGCCCGCCGACGTTGAAGCGATCTCCGGGCTCACCGGTTTGGAAGTCGTGCCGTACGATCCGGCTGTCGGCGCCGGCGGGGACGTGAACATCGCGACCGCCGACGGACAGCTGGTGACGATGCTCGTCGTCGAGGGTCCCGAGACCTGGGATGCATGGCTCACGGACGGCTACACCGTGGCCGAATCGGTCACACCACCGGTGGGCGATGAGTCGTTCATCGGCCCCAACCCGGACACCTCGTCGACCGTCTATATCTTCGGCTTTCGAAAGGGCGACATCGCTGTCGTGCTGGACACGTATTTCGACACGAACGGCGAGACGGTCCTGAGCGTCGAGCAGCTGCGGCAGCTGGCCGAGATCGTCGAGGGTAGGCTCTAGCCTCATCCGTTGCCTGCCTGTAACCGCCTCGGGCAGGGAAAGCGGCCTTCGCGTCGTACACTCCCAAAGGGACGACCTGTCCCCATGATCCGGTTAGGACGTGCTATTCATGCTCTCCGAACGCATCGTCACTGGTGCGCTGCGCATACTCAATCGAAGCTACCTCGGCCAGCAGCCCGCTGATGTGACACAGCTTCCGGCTCCGTCGCCCGGCAAGCAGTACACCCTGTATCTGCACGTGCCGTTCTGCGAGCGCCTGTGCCCGTACTGTTCGTTCAACCGGTTCCTGTACGGCGAAGACCGGGCACGCACGTACTTCAAGTCGCTGCGTACCGAGCTCGAGCGCTCGGCCGACCTCGGCTACAACTTCGCGACGCTCTATATCGGCGGAGGCACGCCGACCATTCTGATCGACGAGCTGTGTGAGACGATCGACCTCGCGCGGCGGTTGTTCCCGTCGATCCGTGAGGTTTCCGCCGAGACGAGCCCCAACCACATCACCGAGGCGACAATCGAGGCGCTCAAGGACCGCGTGGACCGCTTCAGCGTTGGCGTGCAGAGCTTCGACGACACCCTGCTCAACCAGATGGCGCGTTACGACAAGTACGGCTGCGGCGAAAAGGTGTTCGAGCGCGTGCAGTTCGCAGCCGGCAAGTTCCACTCGCTCAACGTGGACATGATCTTCAACTTCCCGAGCCAGAGCCGTGCGATCCTCGAGCGCGACATCGAGATGGTCAAGGCCACCGGCGCGAACCAGACCACCTTCTACCCGCTCATGGCCTCGCCGAAGAACCGCCGCGAACTCGCGCGCACCATCGGGTCCATCGATTTCACGCGTGAGACCGAGTATTACCGCATCGTGTGCGAGGGATTGGCGCCGGAGTTCGAGCCAGCGTCGGCGTGGACGTTCTCTAAGGACAAGGGCGGCATGATCGACGAGTACATCGTCGACTACGACGAGTACGTGGGTCTTGGCTCGGGCGCGCTGTCTTTCCTGGGCGGTCGCATCTACAACAACACGTTCTCGCTCTCGGACTACTCCACCCGCATCGATGAGGGTCGGACTCCGATCGCCAACATGGGCCGAACGTACAGCCGCAAGGCCCGGATGCGCTATCGGTTCGTGACCGATTTCTTCGGCCTCCGGCTCGACAAAGAGCGCTTTCAGCGCGATTTCGGCATGCCGGTGGAGCGGGGCCTGTGGGCCGAGCTTGCGTTCATGCGGATGGCGGGAGGGATCGCCACTGACACGCCCACCGAGATCACCCTCACGCCGGTCGGCCGCTACCTGCTGCTCGTGATGATGCGCGAGACGCTCGCCGCATCGAACGATCATCGTGATCACGCGCGCGAGCTGCTGCCTGCCGAGGAGAAGCTCCTCTTGAACGACGATGCTGAGATGTCGTGCCAGGCCACGGCGGAGGAGTTCGAGGTCTCGCTTGAGGGATACAGCCTTCCGATAGACGCTCCCGAGGCTCCGATGGAGGAGTGCCGCGCCGTCTGCTAGCGTGGGTTCGGGGGAATCCTCACAAGTAGACGTAACATCGCGCGGATCCGACCACGTGATCGAGGGGCGGACGGCATGAGCGAGTTCTCGCCCATACGCGGCAAGTGCCTGTACTGGCGCGAGCAGCCGCACTACGACGACCAGTACGACCCGCACGTGAAGCAGGGCCAGCACCGGGTCGTGTGCACGTGCTTCGTCGAGGGCGACACATGGACGTACACCGAAGACGAGGTCCCGTCGGACTGCCCCCAGAAGATGCACTGCCGGTACTACATCCACTTCGGCTGAGTAACAAGAAGCGGCCCCCCTCGTGAGAGGAAGGGCCGCCTCCGGAAGCCGGCTCGATCGAATGCTTTGCAGGTCCGACTTGTACGAGCCAGCGGTTCCGCAATCAGTAGCGCACTGAGCACCCGATACCGTGTACGACCCGGATCTGGTAGCCCGCCCCGTTGCAGGCGTGGCACTTGCGCCAGTCCTTGGAGCCGGAAACCGCCGCAGACTCCACGACCTTGTTGCCCTTGCAGATCGGGCACGTTTCTCTCTTGACCATCGCGGGCACCTCCTCAGCAGCTTGTTCGGCCATGTTAAGCAACGTTCAGGCCAACTCCACAGTGGGCCAGCAGTGGCTTGTTCATTTCGGACGAGCGGGCAAAGCGCGTTGCCGTGGGTGATATCGGTCCCCGTGTGACGGCGCGGCAACGAATCAGGGGCAGCACGGCAGCGGAGGGTTGTTGCATAACGGTATGCGTACGATAGTCAGGTGGAATGCATACGAGCAATGCACGGCAAGAGGATGACCGAGATGGGTGCACTGAGATCGGAACGGCACATTCGCCAGGCGGCCGAGGCGCTGGCGCCTCGCATGGAGCGCGCCGAGGCGGCGATCGAGCCGCACGTGAACCGGGCCGTCGTCCTCATCGGCATCGCCTACCCGTTTGCGATGACACCGCAGCTGTACAACGTCTGGGCGCTGCACCGCACGGCCGGATTCTCGGGTATCACCTACGGAATCGGCCTGGCGATGGCCATCACGTGGACGGCATACGGCCTGATCCACCGCGAGAAGGCGATCTGGATGCTCAACACCATCTGGGTCGGCGTGCACGGTGCGATGATTGCGGGGCTGCTCCGCTAGGCGCTGCTTCAGCTACGTGCTCGCATGTGGCCCAAGGGGCATACTCCCAAAGGGAGATGTCGCAGGGAGGGGGTTCGCATGAGTTCACGGCGTTCGGGACGCAGATCGACACGACCGGAGGACCGGGCCGGGCACACGCCCGAGGAGCAGGCGGCCTTCGAGGAGCGCATCGATGCGCTCGAAGGCTATGGGGAGCTGGTTGACGATGCCCGGCAGACCGAGCGTGCCGACGAGCGCGCCGAATTGCAGGAGGCTTCGAGCCGTGGCACGTCCGCCTCGGAACTGAGCGCGATCAAGGCGCGTCACCGGAACCCGTGGGCTATGGGACTCCTACTGCTTGCGCTGGCGCTGGCGTGTGCGATCACGGTCGCGGTCACGGCGTTCTACGAGCGCGGCACCGATCTGACGGCCGGTCTTGCGGGCGGCGACTCCGACGCCATCGAGGATATCGCGCCTCCCGAGCCGGCGGAAACGCCGCATGAGGTGCTGCCGCCGCAGGTCTTCACCTACGCATGCGCCGACTGCGGCGACACCAAGGTCGTCCAGGTTCCGCTCGACCTGAACAAGGACGCCCGGTACCAGTTCGCCTACGAGGCGGGTGGTTCGCGCATCGCGATCTTCACTGTCGTGGACGGCGCCGAGTACGACACAATGGTCGAGGCCCTTGAGGCGGAGTATGCCCGTGCGCTGAGCGAGGGCCTGGAGGTCGAAGCACCGCGGTACTTGGACGACGTCGGCGAAGGCGGGATGGTGTACGAGTCCACCGCGATATTCCGCAACCGCGGTGACTGCGGGACGCTCTGGGCCAACACCCTGCAGGATGCCGGGGGTGACGAGTTCGTCACCATCACGCCCGAGGAGCTGGAGCGACTGGCGCGCATCGCCGCGCCTCGGATGTGACGCGCGGCACCGAGCGCCTGAAACACGTGGGGGCGCCCGGCGGGGCGCCCCCACGCCAAATGCGAGTGAGTCTACATCGCTTCCTTGCTCGTCTCCTCGATAGCCTTGTCGATCTGCTTGCGCAGCACGTCCGGCAGACCCGGGATGTCGATGTTCACGAACCCGCGGGTGATCATCGAGACAGCTTCGTCCTTCGGCAGGCCGCGCGTCATGAGGTAGTAGATCTCCTCGGCGGCGATCGGTGAGATCGCGGCCTCGTGACTGAGCTCCGCGCCGGGTGCGCCCTCGCTCGCGAGGTCCGGGATGGCCCACTGCGTGGAGTTCGGCGACTGGACGATGCCGCGGCAGTCGAGGTGCGCCTTGCAGTCGTCCGTGCGGCCGATGAGGCGGCCGCGAGAGTACACGACCGACTGGTCCATTGAGACCGTGCGCGCTACCGCCTCGCTGCGCGAACCCTCGCCGATGAGCTGGGTCTCGCTGCCCAGGTCGATGATCGAGTCCTTGAGGCCATAGACGATCGAGTTGAAGACAGCGGTGGAGTTCTTGCCCTCGAGCTTCGCCACCGGGAAGGCCTGGATCGACTTCACCGGGGTGAGCAGCACGTAGTTGTTGATGTAGATGCCGTCGTCGTCGACGATGATGCCGGTGCGGGGCCGCACGCTGAAGTCCGCGGCCCAGTTGTGCACCATCGTGAAGGTGAGCTTGGCGCCCTTGCCCACGTAGAACTCGGAGATGCCGGCGTGCAGGCCCTCCTTCACGTCCACGTGCACGTTGCACCCGGTGATGACGTTCGCCTCGGCGCCGTCCTCCACGATTATGACGTTGTGCACGTTCTGGCTGACGTTGCTCTCGGACACGAAGAGGCACGCCTGGATCGGCTTCTCCACCTTGCGGCCGGCCTTCACGCGGATGAAGTAGCCCTCGGTCTGGTGAAGCGCCACGAGTGCGGTGTACTTGTCCTTGTCGGGCATGACCGCGCGCCACCAGTACTTCTCGAGCATCTCCTCGGGCCACAGCTTGAGGGCCTCCTCGGTGCTCGTGATCTCGATGGCGTCATCGAATGCCTTCTGGACGCGCTCGTAGATGGGGGTGCGGTCCATCTGAAAGTAGCTGGCGGAGCGGTCGGACTCGTCGGCCATGAAGCCCGAGTGGATGACGGTCTCCTTGACCTGCTTCTGCAGCGACTCGAGCGAGTCGATCTTCTGCTGCTCCGAGACGGTCTTGAAGCGTGTGATGTCCACGTCGGGGCCGAGTGCGGCCGGCTTGTCGATAGCCGACTCCGCCGTGAGACGGATCTCCTCGAGGCGCGCTGTCGCGCTGGGGCTTAGCTGAAGCTCTGGCATAGTTTGCACTCCACACAGGCGTCGTAACCGTGGCTGGATATCTCTTCGATCAAGTCGAGCGGGTTGCCCTTGCAGGCGAGCCGGCCGCTGTAGAGGACGTGCGCCACGTCGGCGTTCACGAACTCCAGGATGTGGCCGGTATGGGTGATGATAAGGCCGGCGCGGGTGCGCTCGGATATGCGCTCCTCGCCCTTGAGCAGCGCGTTCATGGCGGCGCCGACGACCGCGATGTTGTCGAGGTCAACGCCGCTTTCGGGCTCGTCGAACAGCGCGAGCTCGGGCATCTGAGCGAGCAGCTGGGCCATCTCGGAACGCTTTGCCTCGCCGCCGGAGAAGCCCATGTTCACGTCGCGCTCGAGCATGTGGCCGAGATTGAGATCCTCGTCGAGGGCGGCGACCGTGTCGTCTGTGAGCTCCCCGCGCGCCGCTACTTCGATGAGCTGGCGCAGCTTCACGCCGCGGACCGCTGGTGGACGCTGGAACGCGATGCCGATACCCAT